>CAYZTJ010000005.1:0-67137 GCA_964481215.1 uncultured Nitrospira sp.
CCACTGGTTCTCATCCGCGATCTCGATGCCTGTGACGATGGCGAGGCGCCATGACTGTTTTTCCGCAGCCTGCTAAAGAACGCGGATCACGGATCACCGCTCCATCGCGCGCACCCGGTTTCTTCACTCCCGTCGCAACGACTCCATTGAGCTGGACCCGACGCCGTATGTTTTGGTCGAACCGATCAGCTGCGGACGGCACCATTAGAGTCATGCACGTCGTGGACGTGCTCGGACTGGCCGGCATGGAATATGGCGTGATGAAGGTGGTCAACGGCTTGGTGGCAGGGAGCGAGATTCGCTCATCCATTCTCTGCCTTCAGACCCAATTGGCCGCCGCGAAACAGATTCTCCATCCCAGCGTCCCAGTCGTCGAGCTCCACAAGGCGCCGGGCCGAGACCTGCGGTCGGTTCTTCGCATGGCCGCGGTGTTTCGCCGCGAACGGATCGACATCGTGCATTCGCACAATTGGCCGACCTATTTCTACTCCGTGGCGGCGGCCCGCCTGGCGGGCGTGCCGGTGGTGCTGCACGGTGAGCATGGACGGGAGGCGACGGGGCAATCCCCCCGCCGGCTCCGCCTCTGTCGATGGCTGGCTCATGGCGTTACGCACTTCGTCACCGTGTCGAAGGAACTGGCCGGGAATCTCGTGACCGCCTGGAAGATCTCGTCGTCCCGGGTCTCCTACATCCCGAACGGCGTGGATCTGGATCGCTTCGGCCGACCCGCAGAGCCGGACACGATTCGTCGGGAATTGGGGCTGGCCGACGACTGTCCCGTGCTGCTGAACGTCGGCCGGCTGGTCCCGGTCAAGGACCATCCGACCCTGTTGCGGGCCTTCGCGATCGTGCACCGGTCGCGCCCCGATGCGAGACTCCTGATCATCGGCGGCAAGTCCGGCGCGGAGGGTAAGCACTATGCCGCCGCCGAGGTCTCGAAACGCATCCAGGACTTGATCGCCTCATTGGGTATCGCCGAGGCCGTCCATCTGACTGAAACACGGCACGACGTGCCCCAAATCTTGAGTCAATGCCAGCTCTATCTCAACAGTTCGGTCTTCGAGGGCATGTCGAACACGATTCTCGAGGCGATGGCCAGCGGCAAACCGGTAGTGGCGACCGCCGTCGGCGGCAACCCGGAACTGGTACAGGACGGCGTGACCGGATACTTGGTCCCCAGCGGGGATGTCCAACAGATGGCCGACCGTATCCTTCGCCTGTTGCAACAGCCAGAGCAAGCTCTGGCTTTTGGGGCAGCCGGACGGCGGGCGGTCGAAGCGCGCCACGCCATGCCCTCCATGATTGCGGCCTATCATCGGCTCTACACGACGCTCGCCCGATCCCGACCGCGAGGCTGCGCTTCCCGCATGGCACAGTCCACGGACACGCGCGTCGCGTGAGCGAAGCGATCGGGCGCCGAGGCGTACGACCGATTCGGCGAGATCCCCGCAGCAGGCTCACACTATGGTCTCCAGTTATCTCACAGGCGCCTTCGTCGAATCTCCGGACGAATGGCAGCGGCTTGCTTCGGAATGGGACGCTGTGCTGAACAGCCGGGCCGTCCCCTTGCCGTTTCTCCGATCGTCGTGGATGGCCAACTGGTGGAGGCAATGGGGGCGGGGACATCGGCTTCGGATCATCGCCGTACGCGATGCGGCCGGTTCGCTGATCGCGGTGGCGCCCTTCTATGTCGCCACCCAATCCTGGCTGAAACTCGGGGCCAAACGGCTCGGTCTCATGGCCGATACCTATACGGGCGCCGACTATCTGGGATGGATTGCCCGTCCGGGGTTCGAACAGTCCGTGTGCGATGTCATCGTCCGCATGCTGATCGAGGACGGACACGCCTGGGATTATATGGAACTCGATCATGTGCTGGACACCGATGAAAGCCTTGTCCAGCTGCGGGCCGCGTTCGTCGCGGCCGGCTACGCGCAACACAGCCTGGTTCGTTCGGCCTGTCCCTATGCCGCCTTGCCGACCACTTTTCAGGATTTTCTCGGGGCGCGGGGTCAGAATGTCCGGTACAACTTTCGTCGTCGCCTAAAGGCGTTGCACCGTGAGGGGCGTGTGGCATTCATCACCCTTCGTCACGCCGACGATATTCTTCGCGCCTGGCCTGAGCTGCTCCGTCTCCACGGGATGCGTTTCAGCAGTCAGGCCAAGGCGAGTTCTTTCCTGCACCCGGACGTTCAGCGATTCCATCAGGACACGCTTCGCAGGATGGGGCCCGAAGACGGCCCCAGGCTGTATCTGCTCGAGGTGGACGGCCGGGCGATCGCCGCCTTGTACGGGTTTTCGCTCGGCGCGCGCTTTCTCTATTTCCAATCGGGGATGGATCCTCACTGGGCGCGCTGGAGCATCGGATTGATCATGATGGGATGCGCCATCGAACAGGCGATCAAGGATGGGCATCGTGAGTTCGATTTTCTACGCGGGAATGAAGCCTACAAGTATCAGTGGGCTTCGGATGCACGGACAACCCATACCCTGAGGCTGTACGGCCCTCACATGAAGGCGCGCTGGGTGAGAGCCATCCATGCCGCGCGCCGACAAGCCGGCCGACTGAAGCGAGCCCTTGTCGAGCGGGGCAGGGGTGAGACACTCGTCCCGGGAGAAGGACGGCGCGCACACCTGGAAGACCAGGCATCGGGTGAGGCCCGATGAACGCATCAGGCGAGACCGAACTTGCGATGCGGTACTCCGAACCGACGTTGGAATCGAGTCTCAACGTGCTGCGGCTCATTGCTGCGCGCAGTGGCCAGGCCGAGCGAGAGGGCTCGACCGAATTCCTCTGCGAATGCGACCTCGGGCGTCAGATCGCCTCGTCGTCATCCCCAGCGGCGGACCGGGTCCCCTTTACGGTTCGTCTTCCCATGCGGCATCCACTGGACACGGTCCGTCGCCTTGCAGAAGTCTGCCGTCGAGCCGAAATCGACGTCGTGCATGCTTACGGCGCAACCGCCTACGTTCACGCGATGGCGGCCGGAATGGTCGCCACGATCCCGGCCCTGCTGTATTCGAATATGGCTGAGGGATTTGATGAGTCTCCCGCTTGGCTCATGCTAACGGCGCGACTGATGGGTCGCCGGGTGCCGCTCGTCATCGCCCACTCGCCCGCCGAGTGCGACCGCCTGCTGGCCGAGTGGGGCGTCAAACCCGAACGGATCGCGTACCTTCCGCCGAGACCGGCCGGGTCCGCACCCGATGCCTCCGGCGCTCAGGTTGCCGACTCGTATTATCGCGAGGTCTATTGGCGGGCTCGTCACACGCGAGCCAGAAGCCTGCACGATCGGGCCAAATCTCTGCTGGCGACCGGATTGGCGATGAGCGGCGCGACGGGCTTGGCGATGCGGCGTCACGAGCGAAGCCTCAAAATCTTAACCTATCACCGCGTGCTGCCGTTGCACGAAGCCCTGCGCTATCCGTTTCACGCCATGGTGATGGCTCGGGATCATTTCGACGCCCAGATGGCGCACCTGAAACGCGCCTATCACGTGCTCCCGCTCGGCGATGCGCTGAAGCGACTGCAGGCGGGCGACCTGCCGCCGCGAGCCGTCGCGGTCACCTTTGATGACGGCTATCTGGACAACTACGTCCATGCCTGGCCCATCCTCAAGAAATACGAGATTCCCGCGACCCTGTTTGTGGTCAGCGGAGTCTTGGATCGCACGACGATGCTGTGGTGGGACGCCGTGTCGCGCGCGGTTCCGGACGTGCTTCGCCGCTGGAACCAAGGTTGGGGGAGGGACCACGGCGTCCCGCATACGCTTCAGGGGCTCCTGGAAGAGTCTGCCCGGGCCGCCGACCCCATGCTCGCATCGCAGCGGCTGTGCGAGTTTCTCAACGGGCAGCCCCGCGCCCAGCGGCAGGGCCTGATCGAGACGCTGTTGAGCGTCGGCTCATTGGAGCACCTGAACCGGGATCTCATGTTGACCTGGGAGCAGGTGCGGGAGATGCGGCGGGGCGGATGGGAGATCGGCGCCCATACCGTGACGCACGCCTTCGTCGACGAACTCGACGACGCCGGCGCTCAGGCCGAGATTCAGACAAGCATCCGGCGGGTCGAGGAAGAGTTAAAGACCGCGGTGCGCATCTTCTCCTATCCCCGCGGTCGCGTCGGCGATCATGTGAAGCCCGTCCTGCGGCGCATCGGTGTCGAGGCTGCTGTCTCCACCGAACTGGGGCAAAACCAGCCCGGGGTGGACCCCTATCATCTCCGCCGCTTCGACATGGGACTCTGCCGCACGCCGGGGGCCTTCAATCCGGCCGTCTGTGATGCCGAGATCAATGGACTCTTCCAACTCTTGAGGCGCGCCTGACCATGTGTGGCATCGCGGGAGTCATCATGTCCGACCGTCAGGGGCGACATTCCGCCGCGGGACTGCGGCGAATGGGGCAGGCGCTGCATCACCGTGGCCCGGATGCGCATGGATTCTGGGAAGAAGACGGCGTTGGCCTCGCGCATCGACGGTTGAGCATCATCGACGTGGCCAGCGGTCAGCAGCCCATGTCGAGTCGGGACGGGCGGGTGCAGCTGACCTTTAACGGAGAGATCTACAACTATCCCGAACTCCGGCTGGAACTGGAGCAGTTGGGACACACGTTTCGGACGCAATCGGACACCGAGGTGCTCTTGGCGCTGTATCTGCAGTATGGGATGGAAGCCTTTCCCAAGCTGAACGGTATGTTCGCCTGTGCCTTCTGGGACGCGCGCGAGTCGCGGTTGGTGCTGGCCCGCGATCGGTTCGGCAAGAAGCCGCTGTTTTATCACGTGGACGGGCGGCGTCTCCTCTTCGGCTCGGAAATCAAGGCCATCTTGGCGTACGGGGACCTGTCGCCCCAGGTGAATGCCTCGGCGCTCCACGAATATCTCACGCACAGCTACCGCGTCGGCGACGAGACGATGGTGCGGGGCATCAAGCAGGTGCCCCCGGCCCACTGGCTCACGCTGAAAAACGGGCAGGTCTCATGGCATCGGTATTGGCGGTTTCAATTCGCGCAGACCCAGGCCGCGCCCCGCGAGGAGGAGGCGATCGAGCGCGTCGAGCAGCTCCTTCGGGCCGCCGTCAAGCGCCGGCTCATGTCCGAAGTGCCCTTGGGGGCCTTCTTGAGCGGCGGCCTCGATTCCAGCGTCGTGGTGGCGCTGATGGCGGGTCTCTCCAATCAGGCGGTGCGCACCTTTACGATCGGGTTCGAAGAGTCCGAGTATTCGGAGCTGGAGGATGCCCGCGTCGTCGCGCGTCATCTGGGGACCGCGCATCAAGAGATCATCGTCAAACCCTCGGGCATGGATGTCCTGCCCAAGCTCGTGTGGCATCTGGACGAGCCGTTCGGCGACTCATCGGCCGTGCCGACCTTTTATGTCTGTGAAGCCGCCCGCCAGCATGTCACGGTCGCCATATCGGGCGACGGCGGAGATGAAACGTTCGCCGGCTATGCGCGTTACCTCCAGCTGGACCGCCGACCCGAGGCGGCGCGTATTCCCGAGTGGATGCGCAAGGGACTGATCCTTCCGCTGGCCTCGCGGCTGCCGTTCACAACGCCGGGATGGAACTATTTGCATGCCGTCGGCCGACACGTCGACGGCGCATTGCCGCTGACCCTCGGCATCTATCCGTACATTCAAGCGCAACTGTACAGTCGGGCGTTTGCCGCGCAGGTGCGGGGCATCGACGCCTTCGCCCACACCACCGCGCTTCAGCGGGAGGTTTCGGGATTGGATCCGGTCTCCCGCTATCAATACGCCGACACCCTCGATTATCTCCCCAACGACATCTTGGTCAAGGTGGACCGCATGAGCATGGCCAACTCCCTGGAGGTGCGCTCTCCCTTGCTGGACTACACGTTGGTGGAGTACTTGGCCACGCTTCCGGCCTCTCTCAAGGTTCGCCAAGGTCTCGGGAAACATCTGTTGAGGCGTCTGGTGACCAAATGGCTCCCCGAGTCCGTGCTGGCGAAAAAGAAACAGGGATTTGCCCTCCCCAAAAATCGCTGGTTTCGGCAAGACCATCGCCGAGCCACCGAGGAGATTCTTTTGGACAGCCGCACTCTTGGGCGCGGCTATTTCCGCCCGGAGACGGTCAGGCGGTTGCTGGCTCACCACGCGGCGGGCCGGCGGGATTACAGCAACTGGATCTGGTGTCTAGTCGTCTTGGAACTCTGGTTTCGGCAGTTTATCGATGAAGCCGCAACGGCGGCGTCAACCCATCCGACGGTCTTGGCGGCCGACGTCGCGGCCTGATCACGCTCCACATCGAACGCGGAACCTTCTCATGTGCGGCATCGCCGGATTCCTTGATCAGAGACTCGAACGGTCGCAGGCGGCCGAGCGGCTTCAGCGCATGACCCGTTCGCTCTCCCATCGGGGGCCCGATGAGGACGGGCTGCACCTCGATGGGCCCGTCGGGTTGGGGCATCGGCGTCTGAGCATCATCGACTTGGAGGCGGGGCGGCAACCGATTTTCAACGAGGATCAGACCAAGGCGATCGTTTTCAACGGAGAGATCTACAATTTTCGGCCGTTGCGCGAACGCCTGGCGGCGCAGGGGCATCGTTTCCGCACCTCCAGCGACACCGAGGTCATTCTCCATGCCTATGAGGAGTATGGCGAGAAGTGCGTCGAGCATCTCCGGGGAATGTTCGCGTTCGCCGTCTGGGATCGCTCCAAGCGGCAGCTTTTCCTCGCTCGGGATCGGGTCGGCATCAAGCCGCTGTACTACTATTGGGATGGTCGGAAATGCCTCTTTGGGTCCGAGTTGAAGGCGATTCTCGAAGACCCGACGGTTCCACGGGAACTCGATGTGCAGGCGCTGGACGACTATTTGACCTACTTGTACGTTCCGGCGCCGCGGACCATTTTCAAGGACATTCGCAAGCTGGAGCCGGGTCATACGTTGACGATTTCCGCGGAAGGAACGGCCGCGTTCAGTTGCTATTGGGACCTCCGCTTCGATCCCGATGAGCGTCTTTCGGAAGCGGACTGGATCGAGGGGTTGCAGGCGAAACTGAAAGAATCCGTTGCGATGCATTTGATGAGTGAAGTGCCGCTGGGCGCCTTTCTGTCGGGCGGCATCGACTCGAGCGCCGTGGTGGCCCTGATGGCCGGCGCCTTGGATCGCCCGGTTCAAACCTCGACGATCGGCTTCGAAGAATCCCGGTTCGATGAATTGCCCTATGCGCGCATGGTCGCCGCGCGCTATCGCACCCAAGCCTACGAACGGATCGTGCGCGCCTCGGCCGCCGGCATTCTCGATCGGCTGGTCTGGCACTTCGATGAGCCCTTCGCCGACGCGTCGATGATCCCCACCTACTACGTCTCACAAGTCGCTCGGGAGCGGGTGACGGTCTGCCTGTCGGGGGACGGGGGCGACGAAAATTTCGCCGGCTACCGCCGGTACAAGTTCGACGCCTTCGAGAATCGCATCCGCGCCTGGATGCCCTCGGCGATTCGCCGGCCGCTCTTCGGTTCGTTGGCGGCGATTTACCCCAAGGCGGACTGGCTTCCCCGAGTCCTTCGCGCCAAGTCGACGCTCAGAAATCTCTCCCTGTCTCCGGAAGAGGGCTATTTCAGCTCCGTGACCTGGTTTACGCCTGCCATGAAGGGGCAGCTCTACAACGACCGTCTCCGATCGTCCCTCGACGGCTATCAACCCATGAGCGTCATGCAGCGGTATTTCGACCGGACCAGAGGCTGGGACCCGCTGTCCCGGGTGCAGTACGTCGATGTCAAGACCTATCTGGTCGACGATATTCTGACCAAAGTCGATCGGGCCAGCATGGCCCATTCGCTTGAGGTGCGGGTGCCGCTACTGGATCACGAAGTGATGGAGTTTGCCGCCCGGATTCCCGCTCGTTTCAAGCTCCACGCCGGGGAGGGCAAATACATCCTCAAACGGGCCCTTCGCGACCTCGTGCCGGCGGAAGCGATGAACCGACCGAAGATGGGGTTCAGCATTCCCTTGGCGCAATGGTTCCGAGGAGAACTGAAAGGACAATTCGAGGAGCGGGTGCTGGGCGCCTCGTCGTTTCTCGGGGAGCTGATGAATCGCGAGAGTATCCGGCACTGGTGGTCGCAGCATCAAAGCGGGCTGCGGGACTATTCCCATCACCTCTGGGCGCTGCTGGTGCTGGAATGCTGGGGGCAACGCTTCATGAAGAGTGGCGGCTGATCGGTCTTGGTGGAGGCGCGCGTGAAGGTCCTGGTGTACTCGTCGCTCTTTCCGAACAACGTGTGGCCGCAGCACGGGATCTTCATTCACGAGCGCATGAGCCACTTCGCGCGCGCAACGGGGGCCTCCCTCAAGGTGGTGGCGCCCGTGCCATATTACCCTCCGATCAAACTCGGTTCACGGTGGCTCTACTCGCAGGTGAAGCGGCATGAGACGAGCGGATCATTGGAAACTTTTCATCCTCGCTACCTCATGACACCCAAGATCGGCATGACGCTTTACGGAGTTTGGATGTTCCTCTCCACCTTGGGAACGCTCAGACGGATCCGACGGACGTTCGACTTCGATGTGATCGATGCCCACTATGTCTATCCCGACGGGTTTGCCGCCGCACTGCTGGGCCGATGGTTCAACAAGCCGGTTGTGATCTCGGCTCGCGGCAGCGATATCAACCTCTATGCGCAGATGCCCATGATCCGCCCGCTGCTCCGGTTCGCCTTGTCCCATGCCGCCGGAATCGTCGCCGTCAGCGATGCGCTCAAGTCCGTAATGGTGCGGCTCGGAGTCGAGGCAGATCGAATCGCCGTGATTCCCAACGGTGTCGACACGCAGAAATTCGCTCCTATGTCGAAGGATGAGGCGCGACGACGGCTTGGACTGCATGAGGGGCCGTATCTCCTGGCCGTGGGGAATCTGACCGAGAACAAGGGGCTTCATTTGCTCATCCACGCGCTGCAGCTGCTCCGCACCCGTCAGCACCTGACCAATCTGTCGCTGTTGATCGTCGGCGACGGCCCCATGCGGCGGGAATTGGAGCGACTGGCCGAATCCCTCCATGTCCAGGAACAGGTGACCTTCGCCGGACGCGTCCCCCATGAGCAACTCCATCTCTGGTACAGCGCGGCGGATCTCTTCTGCTTGGCCAGTGCGCGGGAAGGCTGGCCAAATGTCCTCATGGAGGCGATGGCCTGCGGCCTCCCCATCGTCGCCACCTGCGTGGGCGGCGTCCCGGAGATCGTCTCGTCCGAAGCCATCGGCCTGATGACCCGGCGCGACCACAAGGACTTGGCCCAAACGATCTTGCAAGCGCTCCAGCGTCCGTGGCGATCCGACGTCCTTCGGCAACATGCCGCCTCGTACTCGTGGACCCGAGTGGCGCAAGAACTGCTGGGGCTATTTACCCACGTGCTGCATCAGCCGTCCCCGCTTACATCGAAAGCCGCCTAATCACAGCCGTTCATCGATTGACGTTCGAGTGGAAGGAGCCCCTGTATGAAAGTGCTCCTGGTCGCGGGCGCCCGTCCCAACTTCATGAAAATCGCGTCGATCGTCGACGCGATCCACGCACACAACCGCACGGCGGAGCCCGCCATCGAGTATGTGTTGGTCCATACCGGTCAGCACTATGACGAGAAAATGTCGCATTCCTTCTTCCGCGACCTGGGCATTCCCACACCCGCCGTGGACCTGGGGGTGGGGTCGGGATCGCATGCCGCACAGACGGCCGAGATCATGAAGCGGTTTGAGCCGGTGGTCGTGAAGGAACAGCCGGATGTCGTGCTCGTCGTGGGTGATGTGAACTCCACGATTGCCTGCACGCTGGTCGCCTCCAAGCTGGAGTACCCGGGCGGGAATCGATCCGGCCGGCTGCGTCCGGTGCTGGCGCATGTGGAGGCCGGATTGCGGAGCGGCGACCGCACGATGCCGGAAGAAATCAACCGCATCCTGACGGATGCCCTGTCGGATCTCCACTTTACGACCGAGCTCGGCGCCCAGGACTTGCTGATGCGGGAAGGAATCGCCAAGCAGCGGATCCATTTCGTCGGCAACACGATGGTCGACACGCTGTTGAAGCATCGGCACCATGCGGAACAATCGGGCATTCTGGCGCAGCTCGGACTGAGCAAGCGGGCAGGAAAGGACGGTTCCCAGGACGGCGTGGTCCGGTCCGCCAGCCCGAAGGCTCGGGCCTACGCGGTCGTGACGCTCCATCGGCCGAGCAACGTGGACCATCCGGAGACGTTCCGCGGCATCCTGGAAGCCCTGACGGTCATCAGCGCGCAGCTGCCCATCATCTTCCCGGTCCATCCCCGGACCCAAGCGCGCATCAAGGAGTTCGGCCTCGGCGATCGCATCGCCTTTGCAGATGTCGGGGAGGGGGCCCCGGTCGGCGCATCCGGCATCCGCTGCATACAGCCGCTGGGCTATCTGGAATTCCTCTGTCTCACGGCCAATGCCACGTTGGTGCTCACCGACTCCGGCGGCATCCAGGAGGAGACGACCGTGCTGGGTGTCCCCTGCGTCACGCTCCGAGAGAATACCGAACGGCCGGTGACGATCTCGCAAGGGACCAACGTGCTGGTCGGCACGAAGCCTCCCGCTATCATCGACGGCGGGCTGAAGAAGATCCACAACCGCGGGTCACATCGCATCCCCGAATTGTGGGATGGACACGCAGGCGAACGCATCATCCGAATCCTGTCGCAGTACGCGGCGTAACCGAGGAGAGTCGTATGAAAATCAGCATCTTCGGCTTGGGCTATGTCGGCGTCGTGAGCGCCGCTTGTTTCGCCAAAGAGGGGCACGAGGTCGTCGGAGTCGATATCAACCCCGACAAGGTCAAGATGATCAACGACGGACGCTGCCCGATCGTGGAGCCGGGCCTGGACGCCTATATCCACGACGGCAAGGCGGCTGGGCGCCTTCGGGCGACCGTCGATCCGACGGAGGCCATTCGGGACACCGAGTTGTCGCTCGTCTGCGTCGGCACGCCCAGTCACGGCAACGGCAGCTTGGACATTCTGGCCGTGGAGGCCGTGAGTCGACAGATCGGGCAAGCCTTGGCCAAGAAAAACGGCCCCCATTGCATCGTCTATCGCAGCACCATGCTGCCGGGCACCGTCCGGCAGACCATGATCCCGATTCTCAAAGAGGCCTCAGGGAAACAGCCGAACAAGGACTTCGACGTGTGCTTCAATCCCGAGTTCCTCCGCGAAGGGAGTTCGATCAAGGATTTCTACAATCCGCCCTTCACGATTATCGGGCAGGAGACGGAACGGGGAGGCGATCGCGTGGCCGCCCTCTATGCCGGCGTGCACGCGCCGGTGGAGCGGACGACCTACGAAGTGGCGGAGATGGTCAAGTATTCCTGCAACGGCTATCACGCGCTGAAGGTCGCCTTCGCCAACGAAATCGGTCTGCTGTGCAAGGGCATGGGGATCGACAGCCATCGCGTCATGGAGCTCTTCGTGCTCGACAAAAAGCTGAACGTGTCCCCGGCCTATCTGAAGCCCGGTTTCGCGTTCGGCGGCTCCTGTCTGCCGAAGGATGTGCGCGCGATGCTCTACAAGGCCAAGGATCTCGACCTCCAGCTTCCGGTCATGGCCTCGACCCTGGAGAGCAACCGGCTCCACATCCAGGGCGCCATTACCCGCATTCTCGCGACGAAAAAGAAGAAGCTCGGATTCCTGGGGCTGAGCTTCAAGCCGGGCACCGACGACCTGCGGGAAAGCCCGATGGTGCCGCTCATCGAAGCCCTGATCGGCAAGGGCTGCCGCGTCAAGATCTACGACGCGGACGTGCACATGGCGAAGATCTTCGGCGCCAACAAGCACTATATCGAGCACGAGATCCCGCACATCTCGACCCTCATGACCACGAAGATCGACGAGGTGACGGACGAGTCCGACGTCATCGTGATCGGTAAGAACGACCCGGAGTACAAGACGGCCCTGGCGCCCCATCTGGGCAAGAAACTGATCTTCGACTTGGTGCGCGTGCCTTTCGAATGGAACGCGCCACCCAAAGGCTACGATGGCATCTGCTGGTAAGTCGCGCCTCAACGTTCTGTTCTTCGCCCAACGGTTTCCCTTCCCGCTCGACGCCGGCGGGAAGATCCGGACGGCCAAGCTCTTGGAGCAGCTCAGCCGTGAATTCGAGCTGACCTTCATCTGCAATGTGGAGCATCCGAAAGACGACCCCTATCTCGATCAGGCGCGGAAGATCTGCTCGGCGTTCCACCCGGTGCCGTGGCAGGAGGTCTCCAAAGGCTCGCCGGCCTTTTATGCGCGCATCCTGTCGCGGCTCTGGTCGCGGTTGCCCATCATCGTGCTGAACGACTATTCGGCCGACCTCGAACGCACCCTGCACCGTGTGCTGGCCCAGGGACGGTTCGACCTGATCGTCTGTGATTTTCTCCAGCCGAGCCTGAACCTCCGGAAGGTGACGGGCTATCCCACGCTGCTGTTTCAGCACAACGTTGAATCCATGATCTACGAGCGCTACTACAAGACCGCGACCAATCCCTGGCTCAAGCTCTTCTGGCGGAGCCAATGGAAGAAGCTCCATCGCTACGAGGGCGAGGCCTGCCGACGATTCACGGGGGTGGTGGCCGTCTCCGACGTGGACAAGCGCGCCATGGAGCGGGAATTTCGGGTGTCGAACGTCCACGCGATCCCCACCGGCGTCGACCTCGAGTACTTCACCCCGCGGCAGGACCAGGTCATTCCGAACAGCCTTGTCTTTACGGGCTCGATGGATTGGCTTCCCAACGAAGACGCGCTGCTGTTCTTTGCCGAAGAGATCCTGGGTCGCGTGAAGGCGCGGCTCCCGGACGTCAGCCTGAGCATCGTCGGTCGGAAGCCGAGCGCGCGCCTGCTCGAACGACTCCGGGCCTATCCCGAGATCAAGATCCTCGGCCGAGTCGACGATATTCGGCCGCACATCGGCCGGCACGCGGCCTACATCATTCCCTTGCGCATCGGGGGCGGAACCCGCATCAAATTCTACGAAGCGATGGCGATGGGAAAGGCGGTCGTCTCGACCAGCATCGGCGCCGAGGGATTGCCGGTGACGCACGGCCGCGAGGTGCTCCTTGCGGATACCGCGGAGAACTTTGCCGCCGCGGTCGTCCAGGTGCTCTCCGATCAGGCGCTGCGGACGCGCTTGGAACAGGCCAGCCGGACCTTCGTCGAAGCGCATTGCAGTTGGGCTCAAGCCGCCACCGTGTTTGCAGACATTGCCAGGCGGGTGGCCGCGTCCCCCCGGCGATGAAACCCGCGTAACACGAAGAAGACGGGCCCGCTCCTAAGGAGTCGCTCATGCCACATCTTGTGGGAATCTGGAGTCCAACGAGCACCGAAGCGGTCGTCAAGACCGTCGTGGATCGCCAAATGGCCCGTGTCCGCGTGCCCGGCGTGTCCTACTCGGACTACGTGCACGTAGAAGCAGGGTTCGGAGTGGGACTCATCGATCACGGGATTCTGGAGAACGGACCGCAACCCGTCCGTTCCGCGGACGGCAGGCATGTGCTGATGCTCGATGGGGAAATCCTGAATCGACAGGATCTTCACAAGGCGTTCCGATCCGAACTCCCCGATCAACCGCTCTCGTCGCCGGAGTTGTGTCTCCGCCTCATCCTGGCGCATGGGGCAGAGATCGCCGACCGTTTCATCGGCGCCTTTGCCATCGTGGTCTATGATCGGAAGACGCGACAAGTGACGCTGATTGCAGACAGCTATGCCTATCGGCCGCTCTTCTATCGGCATCGGAGCGGGTCACTCGTGTTCGGAACTGAGCTGAAGGCGCTCTGCGCCGGCGACCCGGACGCCCGCGCCATCGACGAACTCGGCACTTTCGAGCTCTTCGCCTATGGCACCCATGTCATCGACCGCACTTGGTTGCACGGCTGCCTGCGGCTGGCCCCGGCCACGATCCTGACTATCGATGTCGACAGCCTACGATCACGTGAGTATTGGCGGTATCGCTATGACGAGCAGGCGCCGACGCTCGACCAGCCGACGTACTATACCGTCTATGGAACCTTCTTGGACCGCGCCGTGGAGCGTTGCATGGCCGGCTCCCACCGTGTCGGATTATTTCTAAGCGGCGGCTATGACAGTCGATGCGTCGCGGCCTCCATCCGAGGCTACCATCGGCCGGTCCCGGCCTTCACCTTCGGCCAGGCCGAGTCGCGCGACGTGCGCTTCGCGTCGATGCTGGCGGCTCGTCTCGGGCTGGACCATCGCGCCCTTACCGAGCAAACCACCTATCTCTATCCCTACTGCCGGGGGATCGTCTGGCGCACGGAGGGGATGTCGACATTTGCCAATTGCACGTCGCTGCGATACCACCGGATTCTCAAAGCCAAGCTTGACATTATTCTTCTGGGATTCCTCGCAGAGTTCAACGGTTCCCACACCTGGCCGCAATTATTGATGGCCCGGACGCGTGAAGCCGCCATGGAGGCGCTCTATGCTCGCCTGGTCGGCTCCCGCCTTCCCCTCGTTCGCCGCCTTTTTACACCCGCGTTCTACAACCGAATGATTGAGGGACTCCGGGACCGGTTTCAGACCAGCTGCGACCGCATACAGAACGACCATCCTCAAAACATGTCCGATAGTTGGCAATTCCTGCATCAGCAACCCTTCTCAGGCTTTCAGACCGCGAGCGTGGACCGGCATCAATTCGAATCCCGCGCCCCGCTCATGGACCGCGAGCTGGTGAACTTCTTGCTGACTATCCCGCCGGCCCAGCGGCTCGAGCAACGAATCTACAAGCGGATGATCGCCTACCGATTCCCGGACATTCGCGACATCCCCTGCGCCAACAGCGCCAGACCGATCAACCCCCATTTTGCCCAGGAATATGCCTTGATGACGCTGCGGTACGCCGGGCGAAAGCTGGCGGCACCTTTTCAAACATGGGGACGGTCCGCGCCGCCGTTGGGACGGGAATTTCGAGACCTCGACGAAGACTTCCGCGCAGAGCCTCAGCTTATGGATCACATTCTCCGTCCCTTGCTGCAGCAGGGCGTCTTTCCAGGCGAGATGTTCAATCTGACGGAGATTCAGGCGCTCATCGACGAGCACTATCAAGCCAAAGGCCGCCACTCCGGACTCCTCTCCCAATTGATCTCCTGGGGGCTGGCCGTGCGGTTCCTGGTGGCGGAGAACGCTCCCGCCGTCCCGACCGAGTTGATTGAAGCCGGGACGGTCGATTCATCGTGCGCAGCGTAGCGCTGACCCCGCGGGACCGCCCGGCAGACGACTCACATGAGAAGCAGGTAAACGCACCTTCGAATTGAACCAGACGAGTGATTGTTCAGCATGAAGGAGGATCGCATGGCTACGGCAACCCAACTGTCATATCAGACCCAAGAGCGAATGATCCGATGCCCACGGTGCAAGGGTGCCCTGGCATGGACTCCCACAACGGTGGTGTGCAATCCCTGTCGCAAGACGTATCAGATCAAGACCGGAGAGCGGCCTATCTTCAGCATGTTCATCGATGAACATGCCAACGAAGTCGGCCGCGATGCCGGTCAAGTCTGGGATCTGAAAAGCTTTGAGGAGGCCTATCAGACGATCGGCTACCACGAGGAGGGGGCCGAGTTTGAAAAGCAACTGGGGTGGCCGCCTGAAGTCAGCCGCTTTCACTACGAGCGCGTCAAACAGCGCCTCATGAATTGGGTCAGACCCGGCCCCGGGCACTCGATTCTGGACGTCGGATGCGGAGCCGGCTACTTCCTCTGCCTGATCCGTGACATCTATCGCAAACAGGGGCACGAACCCCACTTGAGCGGGATCGACATCTCGACCGCGCAGCTCTCCTACATGGCACGGCGTATGGTGAAGGAAGGTGTGCAGGACGCCAACATCGTGCATGCGAACAGTGAGTATCTCCCGTTCGCCGATCGCTCGTTCGACCTCGTGACCTGCAGCGAGGTGATCGAGCATGTCCGCAACCCGGAGCGCGCCCTGTCCGAGATGCAACGGGTCTTGAAGCCTACCGGACAAGTGCTTGTGAGCACCCCCTCCATGACTGCGGAGAAAGGGTGGAACATCCTTCTGGGCCCGGTCGCAGCGATGGTAAAGCTTCTGAAGGGCTATCAGTCCGAGCGGGTCAAAGTCGACGCGGGTTACGATGTCCCCTGGTACCCCAGCGATCTGAAGCGCGCCTTTGAGTCGGCCCGGCTGGAAATCGAATCGTTTGAGCAGAACGGCATCATTCCACATTCCCACTACTTCAAATTTCTCCCGACGTCACTCGTGAAGCCGGTGGTCGGGGCCTGCGAATTCGCAGATACCTACCTCTATCCGGTCTTGAAGCCCTTAGGGTGGCACCTCTTGGTGCGGGCCAGGCGGAAAGGTTGAGCCAAGACCCGGCATGAGGCAGGAACGGCACAAGGCGCCTGCCGAGGCCGTCCCGACGCATCGAAAGACAGATCAGTTACAAGGAGGCATGACCATGTCGCGCAATTACTGGATTGGATTGACTCTGGCGGCCGCGATGGCCGCGACGCTGCCCCCTGTCGCCGCGCAGGAACTGCAGCGAAACGAGCGAAACATCTCCGGCACCTTGATCAATCAAGACTACTACACCGCCGACCAACATCCGGAGACGCTGCACTTGCTGCGGATCGTGGAATACGGGCACTTCAGCCAGCCCATGTTCGATAACTTTCGAACCGGGTACTACAAAGGCGTCATCGGCGACTTGGACTATGTGTTGGTCCGCATCGCCAATCATCCCGGCGCCTTGTCCCTCTTGAGCACCGTGGCCGTCATGACCAAGGTGAACAATCTCCCGATCCCGTACTACGAGAACGCCCTGAAACTCTACCCAGGGTATGCCTTCACGCACGCCCAATACGGCTACTATCTATTGGAAATCAGCGCGTTTGATAAGGCGGTCGACCACTTGAAAGACGCGGTCAAATTGGATCCGAAGCTGGCGGCCGGCCATGCCTGGCTCGCCGAAGCCTACTACAAGACCGGTAAGCTCGAACTGGCCAAGAAGGAAGAAGCGGCGGCCAAGGGCTTGGGTTATGCCAAACCGATTCCGCAAGGCGACGGAGAGCGGCCGGCGGCGAGCCAGGCCCCGGCGAAAGGCGGCAAAAAGAAGTCTGCTTCCGACGTGCAGCTGTCGCAATCCGACGGTCAGTGACAGGGGGACATCATGGCTGGAATCTGCGGGATCGTGACATCCGGTCGGCGTGAGATCGCCACGGCGGATCAACTGCTGCCGATGGTCCATGCGTTAGGACCGGGGGCGGCTGACGCGGCGGCCTGCGGCGTCTGGGGAGGAGCCGCCTTCGGCGCTCAACCCTTCCCTGGCCGGATGGGGGGCCTCGCCCAGGCCCAGGTTCAAGGAGCCATGGTTGCTTTGGCGTTTCATGGCTCCCTCTTCGACACCGACACATTGTCGCCGACGTGGTCGCGTCGCGATGCCGCGGCCGCGCTTCTCGAACTCTATCTACAAACCGGAATGGGCATGGTCAAGCAGCTGGACGGCGAATTTGCATTGGCCATCTGGGACGGTCGCGACGAACGGGGCTATCTGGCCACCGATCGTTTCCGTGTACATTCTCTCGTGTACCATGCTTCCCCCACGCACCTGGCGTTTGCGTCGCGGATGAACGCCCTGGATCGATGCCCCCTCGCGCTGCAGAAAACGATCGACCCGAGAGGGATCATCGAGGTGGCCGGATCCTCGTACATCGCCTCGCCCCACACCATCTATCGCGAGGTGAAGAAACTTCCCCCCGGACACGTCCTGTCGTGGCGAGACGGGGAGGTCGCCCTCTCTCCCTACTGGGATATCGATTTTAGCAACCCTGATTCCACGGATGAAGCCGAGCTGGCCCGTCAGCTCAAAATTCATTTCTCCAGAGCGATGCGCATTCGGGCAAACGGCGATCGCCCCGGACGCTCGATCGGGACCTTTCTCAGTGGCGGCGTCGACAGCAGCACCGTGACCGGCATACTGACGCAAGTCACCGGGGCTCCTGTGACCAGCTTCTCCATTGGATTCGGCGTGGATCGATTCAACGAGATCGAGTATGCGCGAATCGCGGCGAAAGCCTTCGATTCGAAGCACGTCGAATATTTCGTGACCCCCAGTGACGTGTTCGAGGCGATACCCCAGATCGTCCACCACTTCGATGAACCCTTCGCCAATGCCTCGGCGGTCCCGACGTATTTTTGTTCGAAGATCGCCCGCGAGCACGGAGTCGACACGCTCTACGCCGGCGACGGAGGAGACGAAATCTTCGCCGGCAACGAACGGTACGCCGCGCAGCGTGTGTTCGATTACTACAGGGAACTGCCAGGCTGGATTCGGGAGCCGCTCCTTAAGCCGCTGGTCTTTGGATTGGCGACCCTGCTGCCGTTCGACCCGTTCACCAAGGGCAAGAAGTATATTCAGCGCGCCATGATTCCCTATCCGGATCGCCTCTATTCCTATGGAACATTCAAAGTCCTTCCAATAGAACAACTCTTTCGAACTGACTTCCTTCGGACCGCCGAGGCCTCGTACAACCCGTTTTGGGCGATGCACTTTCATTATGAGCGTGCCCGAGGGCGGACGGCGTTGGATCGCCAGCTTTACCTCGATCTCAAATTAGCCATCAGCGACAATGACCTCTTTAAGGTCACCAGGATGACAGAAGCGAACGGCGTGCTTGTCAGGTTTCCATTTTTGGATCATCATCTTGTAGAGTTTGCCTCACGTATCCCTTCAGAAATACGGATGCGCGGACGGCGGCTTCGCTCCTTCTTCAAGGACGCCTATGCCGATCTGCTGCCGCAGGAGATTCTCACCAAGACCAAGCATGGCTTTGGCCTCCCGATCCCTGTCTGGCTACGGACCGATGCGAAGCTCAACGAGTTGATGAGGGAACTGGTCCTCAGCCCCCGCAGCCTCCAACGAGGGTTCTTTGAAAAGGGGAGCCTCGAACACCTGGTCCGCGCGCATGCAACCGATCGGACATCGTTTTACGGGACCATCCTTTGGAACTTGATGATTTTGGAACTCTGGATGCGGCACTCGGAAGAGCGGACCAGACTCTCCGCTTCCGCCCGGTGACGTCGCCGTCTGGATCAAAGAGGGCCGTATGAGCAACCTTGCACCGAAGACCCAGGGCTGTACGGATCTCCCCTGCGCCCCGGCGCCCACACCCACTCCGGAACCCCCGTCGCACCGACTGACCCCCGTCAAGGCGGTGAAAAGCTGGGGCAGAGAATGTCTCTATCGCCTGTGCGAAACCCTGGATCGTATCTCGGACACGATCCAAGACCGCATCCTGGGGTCTACGCTGGAAGTCCGCCGGGCCCGAACCAGTCTGGACGTGCCCGTGTCGCAGATGGATGAAGACTTGCTGGCCATGTATATCCGCTGGCACGGCCACCAGGTGGAAAAGGCGGTCCGTTATCCCAGGCAGCCCCACTCCACGAGGGGCTACGGCGCGGCGACCGCAGTCCGCACGGCGCTGGAGGAATGGCACCGGCGTGGCTTCGCGCGGCGGGCGTTCATCGAATGGGCGGAAGACAATCTCGTTGACTTCACGCGATGGGTCGAGACCTCTCAGCCCCAGCTCCACTCGGAAAAGGAACTCCCCGCGTTCCATCCGCAATCGCCCGTCTGGGAGGTGCTGCGAAACCGCGTGAGCACCCGCTTCTGGCAGCCCGTTCCGGTCGAGGATGAGAAAATCCGTGCGGTCGTCGAGGCCGGCACCTATGCGCCGACCTCGTGCAATCGGCAGACCTGGAAACTGTACGTGAGAAAGAACCCGGCGCTCGATGCGAACTCGCTGCTATCCGGGGTCAGCAATATGGACTTGCGCACCAAAGCGCCGGTAGCCATCTATATCACGATCGATAATCGGCTCTATCCCGAAATCTGGGCGCCCGCTGAAGATGCCGGCATCATGGGCCTCCAACTGAGTCTGGCGGCAACCAGCCTCGGGCTGGCCGGCTGCCTGATGTACGGAGCGGAAAACTTCGACCAAGCGAGTTTCCGCCGGGAGTATCAAGTCCCGGAGCATCGCATCATGTACCTCATGTTTCTGTTCGGCTATCCGGCTGAGCGCACGTTGACGACGAAGCGGGCCCATGTTGACGACATCATTGTGTACATCTAATTCCGCCGCGGCTTCGCAGTGGAAGCTGCTGACGCTCTTCTCTGATCTGGCGGATGCCGCGCTTCGACATGCGGGAGACGGACCGGTCCGGGAACGAGACGCCGAGTCCGGTCAGACGCCATGGGGGCTGGCGGCGCCACAGGTGGAGTATCTCTACACCGATACGCATCTGGCCCTCCTGCTCGTGCTGCTGGATCACGCCGGAGATCGCTCCACCGATCGGTACGCCGAGGCCCTCGACCGGCTTCGGATCTGGAACCGCTGGAACGTCGCGCCGTCCTTTTTCAACGGCATGGCCGTCGGCATCCTGGGTATCCTGCTTCGCTCCCATGGAACACACCTCGCGCTCAGCCGGATCGTAGCCGAGATCCTCTCGCGACGCGCCGCGCCGTCAGACCGGGTTTGGGCGGCTCGATGCGGTAATAACATGGTGCTGCAACAGCTGTGCGTGGATACGATTCTGATGCCGCTGGCGGAAGGCAAGCAGCCTGACGATCAGACGATCGGCATCTTGGAGAGGGCCTTCCGGTCGTGTGTGAGCGAGGAAGGATTCTTCTTTGATCTGCCTCGTCCCGACCGTCCGGAGCCGCGACAGTTTCCCTATGCCTACATCCTAAAGTGCCTCTTTGTGCTGGGGCTGGCCTGCCACTGGAAGTCGACGCCCGGCCTCCGCGCGCTCTTCGAACAGGGGATACGGGCGGTGCTGCCCTTCGTGGCATCCGACGGGAGCTTCAGTTTTGCGGGACGCACGGACAACTCCACCTTTGCCTCCGGACTCGCCATCTTTTGTTTTCGCGCTGCCGCGGCGATGGACATCGAGCCGGAGACCACGAGACGTCTCGCCGCACAGGCCGAGGCCCTGTTCAGGGGGTTTCCCCGAGGAGAGGACGGATGCCTCGAAGTCAACCGCTATCCCCTACCGGCCTCCCAGCTGGATCTCGTTCGGTCTCGAGACAGCTACGCCTATCGGTGGCAGTACGCCATCGCCGGGGCCACCTACGCGACGCTGTCGCGGGTGCTCTTTGCTGACGGGGCCTTCTCTGCGCCAGCCCGCGTTCCACGCGCGGTCCCATGCCTCGCCATATCCCATGATTTGAACCTAGTCCGCGTGAAGTCCGGTGAGTGGGACCTCCACATCCGCACAGGAACGGTGATCGACAGCGAAGATCGACGACTGCTGGGCCCGACGATCTTACGGCTGGAGCGAGCCAAGCGCCTGATGGTCGGAGCGATTCCCAAGATGGTGGCGACCGACCCAGCCTGCGTGGTGCCTTGGACGACGTCCTCAGGACTGATGCGGCATCTTCGGCTCGCAGCCTATCGCTGGCAGGGCGGACTTGAACAGTTCCACGCCGAGACCGTGGGATTTCTTCCCATCGTGCGGCGGGGAGGCTCTACCGCACTGCCGGCCGATGGCGAACGCGTCTCCCTGACGGAGGAGGGGTTGACCACCGAGCACACGTTTATCCGCCTGCCGCGCCGCGGCCTGAGACCCTGTGTGGCCCATTGCGCCCGCCAGATAGGGCAACTGCTCTCCATGCCTTTGCTGGCGAAGGCCGTGGGAGGCATCGATCGGACCGCGTCGACTTGTTCGATCCGGCTGCGTCGAACCATTACCTGGTCGGCGCAACGCATCAGCATCACCGACGAATTGACGGGCCTTGAGTCGTTCGACACTGTCGTCATGGGGGTTCGGCAGCTCCATCCCTTGGGGATCGAGGTGCGGGGCTTGCAGCCAGCGGGGGACTGCGCAGCATGGAGCAGCGACGGCCCGGTGACGTTGACGTGGTATCGATCGTCCCAGACCGGCCCATCCTGTCGATACGAGCTGGTGTTGACGGAGGGGCGCCTCGCTCCGGTGGCGCATGACGCCGATCGGGTGTCGTCCTAGCCATTTGTGTGGTGTGCGGCCGCGTGCGGTCACGGAAACCCAGCCGCGCTTCGACTTCCCTTCATAGATTCCGGTCATGAATCTCAAGGAACAAACGATCAAGGCCTTCATGTGGGTGACGTCCGCCCGGGCGGTCAGCCAGGCCTTTTCCTGGATCGTAACCATCCTGCTAGCCCGCGTCCTGCTCCCGGCCGACTTTGGGCTCATCGCCTTGGCCTGGGTCATTGTGGGATTTCTAGACCTCATCAACGAGTTGGGAATCGGCGCCGCCATCGTCCAAAAAAAGGATCTGACGGCCGACGACGCGGATACCATGTTTTGGGTCTCGGCAGCGGCCGGGGGACTGTACTACGCCGCGGCCTGGGGGCTGGCCCCCTTGGTGGCCTGGTTCTTCGGCAAGGAGGAGCTCACCGCACTCATCCGGGTGCTCTCCCTCACGGTGATATTCGGCGGACTCAGGACCATCCCCTTCAATCTGCTGACCAAGGATCTGGCGTTCTCCAAACGGTCGATCGCCGAATCCGCCGGCGTCGTAACGGGCGGCGGCGTCTCCGTGGGCCTGGCTCTCTCCGGATACGGCGTTTGGAGTTTGGTCACCGGCACCCTGATTCAACAGGCTCTGCTCAGCCTGCTGGTCTTCGCCTTCAGCGCCTATCGGCCCCGCCTCTGTTTCGCCGTCGAGCGCGCACGGGGCCTGCTCCGGTTCGGCGCCACCATCATGAGTTCCCGCATCCTCTGGTATGCCTATAACAGTTCGGATTCCCTCATCGTCGGCAAGTTGCTGGGCGAGCAGTCGCTCGGCTACTACAGCATGGCGGTCCAGCTGTCCATGCTGCCCGTTCAAAAGATCACCGGCATCGTCAATCAGGTGGCCTTCCCCGTCTTCTCCAAACTGCAAGGACAGGACGCCGAGTTGACCACCTATTTCTTGAAGATTACGCGATTCGTCGCGCTCCTGACCTTCCCCGCGATGATGGGGCTCTTTCTGGTCTCCGACTCGCTGATCAATGTCCTCTTGACCGATAAATGGCTGCCTGCGGTGGGCATCTTCAAGCTGCTCTGCGTGGTCGGCGCCTTGAAGTCGATCGACACCATTATCCCCAACCTGCTCATGGCGAAGGGCAAGGCGGCCATGATCGTCCGCTATACGACGATCAATATTCTGGTGTTGCCGGCGGCATTTTTCCTCGGCGCGCACTGGGGCCTGACCGGACTCGGCTATGCGTGGCTGGCCACCTATCCCATCGTGTCGACCTATGTCTACTCGCATGGGCTGCGGGAGGCCGGGGTCTCGTTCGGCCAGTACCTGTCGAATCTCAGGCCCGCCGTGATGGCCTCGCTCGTCATGGCCATCGGCGTACTGGTCTTCCAGACCGCGGATGGTCTGTGGTACGGCCGCAATGTGTACGTCACCATCCTGGGCGCCTGCGTCGTGGGGGCGGCCGCCTATCTGGCCTGCTTGGCCAGCTTTCATCAGGACGTCGTGTCCGAAGTCCGTGATGTCATGCTGTCGATGCGAGCCCGGCCGCAGATGAGTCGGGGATGACCATGATGACGGACAGGCCCCTTGCTCTCTCAGCCGGCAGGCCGGCTCTGCCGGCTTCGGGTGAAAACTTCGGGCTGGAAGAACACGATCGCCGCCATTGGATCATCACAGCCGGCATCCACATGGTCTATCGCATGGGCGTCCTGGGCCTCGTGGGGCGGATGGCGGATCGCTTCGTGCTCTCGCGACCGGCGCGCGGCGGGTTTGGATTTCGCAAGAAGTCGGCGCCCTGCTTTACGATCCTGACCTACCACCGCGTGCATCCCACGCACAGTCTCTTTGGGATCGATACCGTGACGCCCGCGTTGTTTGAGTCCCAAATGCGGTGTGTGCGCCGCCAGTTCACCGTTTTGACCGTCGAAGAGATCGTCTATCGCATTCGAGCCGGTCATCCGCTGCCACCTCGCTGTGCGGCCATCACCTTCGACGACGGGTACGCCGATAATTACCACCACGCCTATCCGATTTTGAAACGCCTGGGACTGCGCGCGACATTTTTCCTGGCCACCGGATGCATCGGATCCGGTCAGGTCCTCTGGTTCGATCGGGTGCTGCGAGCCTTCGAGCAGACCCGCTGCACCGAGGCCGTGCTGCCCTATGCCGGTGAGCCCATGCCGTTGTCGACCATGGAACAGCGCCAGGTGGCGGGGTTTCTGGCCCTGAGATGGCTCAGGGCAACCCCCGGGGATGAGCGTGAGGCTGCGATGCGCCAACTATTCGAGTGCCTGCAGGTGATTCCGCCGGCCAAGGACCCGGTCCTCATGCTCGACTGGGATCAGGTGCGCGCCATGGCGCGCGACGGGTTCCGATTCGGCGCCCACACCGTGTCACACCCGATCCTTACGACGATCTCGCTTGACGAGGTTGCGACCGAAGTGCGGGATTCGAAACAGGCGATCGAGGAGGCGACCGGCCAGCCGGTCACCACCTTCGCCTATCCCTCGGGCCGTCCGCAGGACTACTCCTCGGAAATTGTCTCGCTGCTGAGCTCGGCCGGCTATACGGCAGCCGTGACGAGCGGAGCTTTCGCGGTGAACTCCACCGGCGAAGACCTCTTTCGCCTGAAACGGATGCGTCCATGGGAGCGCGATATCGCCTCGTTCTTCTTGCGGCTCGTCTGGGTGAAATGGTTCGACAGCGGCCAACGTTCAACGCCGGCCGAGCCTGTGGCCATGGCGCCTTCCCGGATCGAGAGCCGAGCCTCATGCTGACCTCCTGATCGCCGCGCCCCCGCGTCTCTCGAACTTCGACCACCATGGCTATCATCGTCACCGAATGCGACCCGGTCGCGCAGCAAGCGGTGTTGATTCGAACGCTGGCGCGTCATCTGACGCCGCACTCCGATCAGCCTCGCTTCGACTGGATGTACCTTCGCAATCCGGCCGGACGGGCGCGTACCTGGATCGCCCGCGCCGGGACCGACGGTCCGGTGGTGGGAATGGCCGCGGCCTTTCCCCGTGACATGCGGATCGGGAGCCGCGCTCAGCGCGCCTGGGTGCTCGGGGATTTCTGCATGGCCGACGAGTATCGCAGCCTCGGCCCGGCGCTCCAATTGCAGCGCGCTTGCCTCTCGGTGGTAGACGGGCCTGAGCCAAGCTTTTGCTACGATTTCCCGAGTCACGCCATGCTGGCGGTCTATCGCCGGTTGGGCATTCAATCCACCCGCGCCTTTGTCCGCTGGGCCAAGCCCCTGCGGATCGATCGCAAGGTGCGCGCGACGCTGGGCGCCTCGCCGATCGGGGCCGTCGTGTCCGCCGCAGGCAATCTTGCAATGCGGCTGGCCGACATCAGAGCCGGCGCCGATCCGTCGCTCGAAATGACGATGCAATCGATCGACTGCGATGCGGAGTTTTCCAAGACAGACGAGCAGGGGATCGGTCCGGATCAGATCGCCATGAGCCGTTCTCCCGAATATCTGAATTGGCGCTACCGGTGTCATCCCACCGCAGGCACGGAGATGATGACCGTACGGCAGCACGGCCGCGTCGCAGGCTACCTGGCCTATGCGCAGCAGGACGAAGACGTCGAGATCCTTGATCTGGTCGGTTATGCGGATGAGGCCGTGGCGCACGGATTGCTCGCAAGCTTGGTCGCGATGCTGCGGCGCCGCCGGGTGTGCACCGTGAGCGCGTACCTGACCGAGGGACATCCGCTCGCCGCCGTCTTAGCCCGTCGGGGATTTCAGCGGCGGGAGGAGAGCCCGTTCGTCATCTACGCCGGGAGCGCACGCGCTGATTTCACGGACCGTTTGCGTGGCCTGATATGGCTCATCATGTCAGGAGATCGGGACACCTGATAAGGGAGAGCGTCTATGCAGCCAGACGAGACCAGACAACGCATCAAAGCCTTTGTCGAAAAGCAGTTTCCGCTCGCGCGGACGCGGCAGGTGGCCATGGATTATCCCTTACTGGAAAACGGCATCGTGGACTCCATGGGGGTACTGGACCTCGTCTCGTTCCTCGAAGGCGAGTACCACATCACCATCGACGACGAAGACTTGGTGCCGGAGCATTTTCAGACCATCGGCCGCTTGGCCGACTTTGTTCACACGAAACTCGGCCGCGCGGCCGCATAACCGACCGCTTCCTACGGCGCATCTCCCATTCACGACTGCGAGCACAGCATGAACGTGAGCGTGTACGACTCCTTGCAGGCCCTTCCCTCCGGATATGCCAGGCTCTTCGATGACTGGAGCACGGTGAGCTATAACTACAGTCTCCCCTGGTTCCAGAATCTCGTCGAGACGGCAATCGAACCTCACTATCGGGTCCGTCTGTTCGGACTCGAAGTGCCGGATCGGGCCCGGACGCCGGTTGCGATCCTGCCAGCAAAGTTCGAGAGCCGCCCTGCGGGGCTGTTGGAGCCGCGGCGCCTGTCGGCCTTAGGCAACTATTACTCGTCGCTCTTCGGCCCCATGATCGACCGGACAGTGGCGGACCGCGTCGGCGCGCTTGACGCGCTGGTCGACGCCCTCTGCCAAGACCGTCCGCAGTGGGACATCATCGACCTGACGCCGATGGATCGCGACGCCCCGCTGTATACGGAGTTGCAGGCGGCATTGCAGCGGCGCGGCCTGATCGTGCAACCCTATCGGGCCTTTGGGAACTGGTATCTGGAAGTCGGAGGCCGATCCTACGCCGAATATGTCAAAGGGCTGCCCTCCGTCCTGAAAAAGAATATTCCGTACTACACGCGCAAACTGCACAAGTCGTTTCAAGCCCGGCTCGACCTCATCACCACGTCGGATGGAATCGACGAAGCTCTGCAGGCCTATGACACGGTCTATCGCAAAAGTTGGAAGCTGCCCGAACCCCATCCTCACTTCATTCCGGGGCTCGCACGTACGGCGCTCAAAAACGGGTGGCTGCGGCTGGGTATCGCCTATCTCGACGGCACGCCGGCGGCCGCGCAGCTCTGGTTCGTCCATGCGGGCATCGCCTCGATCTTCAAGGTTTCCTACGATGAACGCTTTGCGAAGCATTCCGTGGGGACCGTTCTGACCGGCAAAATCATGGAGCACGTGTTGGACATCGACAAGGTGCACACGGTGGATTTCTTAAGCGGCGACGACTCCTACAAGAAACATTGGATGTCCCATCGACGAGAACGGTGGGGGCTCTATGCCATGAATCCGCGGACCTTCAACGGCTGCCTGAGCGTACTCCGCCACGTCGGCGGCCGGGCGGTTAGCTCGTTGTTGGCCGCTATGCGACCCACGCCACCAGCCCCCGCGGAACAGGCGAATTCTGCATCGGAGACAGCGTAGCAAGGGAGACGCTCATGGATTTTCTCGTACATCATATGCTCAGGACGAGCGCGATTCGGTATCCGAACAAGGAAGCCCTGGTGCATGGCTCGACCCGCCTGACCTATGCGGAGGTCGCCGCTCGGGTCACCAGCTTGGCGCACGGCCTCAGAGAGGCCGGGCTCAAGCGCGGTGAGCGGGTCGGCATCTATCTCGAGCCCTCCGTGCCGCAAGTCTTGTCCATTTTCGGCGTCCTCCAGGCCGGCGGGGTCTTTGTGCCCATCAACAGTCTACTCTTTCCTCAACAGGTGGGCCATATCGCCAAGAATTGCCAGATGCGGGCCCTCATCACCACCCGCAGCAAGCTGGCGGCCTTGGCCCCGGCGCTTGCCGATGTGGCCTCGCTCAACCTCTTCATCGTCGATGAAGACCAGGCCGTGAGCGACCGTTCCGTCCCGGCCTTGAACTTTCAGGAGCTCTGCGCGCTGACGCCCCCCGCCGAGTGGAAGGACATCGGCATTGAGAAGGACCTGGCGGCCCTACTCTACACCTCGGGATCGACGGGCAAGCCCAAAGGCGTCATGCTCAGTCATGCGAACATCATGGCCGGCGCCACGATCGTGTCCACTTATTTAGGGATCACCCAGGACGAACGCATTCTGGCGATTCTCCCGTTCAGCTTCGACGCCGGCATGAATCAGCTCATGACGGCCTTCCAGCAGGGGGGCACGCTGGTCCTCATGACCTTTACCTTCGCACGTGAGATCGTCCAGATTCTGAACAAGGAGCGGATCAGCGGCTTGGCCGGCGTGCCGACGCTCTGGAACCTTCTGGCGCAGCCCAGCTCCACGATGCACAAGACGAAACTCACGCACCTCCGCTACATCACCAACACCGGCGGCGCGATGCCTCAGCCGGTGTTGCGGGTGCTGCGGGAGATCTTACCGACGACCAAAGTGTTTCTCATGTACGGGCTGACCGAAGCCTTCCGCTCCACCTATCTCCCGCCAGAGGAATTGGATCGGCGGCCCACCTCGATGGGCAAGGCGATCCCGGATACGGAAATCCTGGTCGTAAACGAATCAGGCAGGCTCTGCAAACCGGGGGAGCCGGGCGAACTGGTCCACCGGGGCCCCACCGTGTCCATGGGCTATTGGGGAGAGCCGGAGCTCACCGCCAAGATGCTGCGGCCCAATCCATTTCTGCCCGCCGAGGTGATCGACAAAGAAAAGGTCGTCTACTCCGGCGATCTGGTCAAGATGGACGAAGAAGGGTTCCTTTACTTTATTGGGCGGCGGGACACGATGATCAAGACGTCCGGCTTTCGTGTCAGTCCGACCGAGGTTGAGGAGGTCCTGTTTCAAAGCGGGATGGCCAAAGAAGCCGCGGTGATCGGTATTCCGGATGAGAGCCTGGGGCAAGCCATTAAGGCCTTCGTGGTGCCGAAGGACGGGCAGACCTTTGATGCCGACGCGCTCATCGCGTTCTGCAGCAAGCAGGTCCCGCGTCACATGGTGCCGAAGGTCGTCGAAACCATGGAGAAGCTGCCCAAGACACCGACCGGCAAGGTGGATTATCCGGGACTTCGTCGGCGGGAAGGACTGTAACGATGGAGCTGATCGCCCAGTTGATCGAGCGCCATTTCGCGCAGGCCCAGGACGAGCTGCTCATCGGCGAGCAGCCCGTCGGCGCGCTGGCTGCTCGTTTCGGCACACCCTTATTCGTACACCACAGGACCGCCCTCGATCGTCGATGGGATCGCCTGCGCGCTTGCCTGCCACAGGAATTTCAGATCCACTATTCCGTCAAAGCGAACCCAGCCTTGGGACTCCTGCGCTATTTCCTCCAAAAGGGGAGCGGGCTCGAAATCGCGTCCGGGGGTGAGTTTCACTTGGCCATGCGTGCTGGCTGCCCGCCGGACCGGCTGCTCTTTGCAGGGCCAGGAAAAACGGACACCGAGCTGGAACTGGTGATTAAGCAGGACATCGGGGAAATCCATGTCGAGTCCCTGCGCGAACTCGAACGGGTCTCGGCCATCGCCGTCCGGTTGGGCAAGCCAGCCAGAATCTCCTTGCGCATCAATCCCAGCGGCGAAGCCCAGGGCGGCGCCATGCGCATGGGCGGGAAGCCGGCGGCCTTCGGCATCGATGAAGAGCAGCTCGACAATGCGCTCGATCTGGCCCGTCGCCTGCCGGCCCTCGCGCTCCACGGCGCACACCTGTTCGCCGGCACTCAGATTCTGGATCACACCATTCTGCTGACCCAATATCGGAAAGGGTTGGACATCGCCCGGCGCATGGGTACTCGACTCGGGCGCTCGATCAAGACCCTGGATTTCGGGGGAGGGCTCGGCATCCCATACTTTCCGCAAGACCAGGAACTTGATCTCTTGCAGCTCCAGCTCGGCCTCGAGCGCTTGATGGCCGACGTCCAACATGATCCGCTCCTCGAAGGGATCCGCTTCGTGGTGGAACCCGGACGGTTTCTCGTCGGCGAGTCCGCCGTCTACGTCACCAGAGTCACGGATGTGAAAGTCTCCCGCGGGAAGACCTTCATCGTGCTCGACGGCGGGATGCACCATCACCTGGCCGCCTCCGGCAATCTGGGTCAGACCATCAAGCGAAACTTTCCGCTGGCAGTTCTTAACAAACTGCAGCACCCAGGCGGCAACCCCGTCACGGTCTGCGGACCTCTCTGCACTCCATTGGACACGATCGGGCGAGAGGTGGTCCTGCCTCAAGTCGAAGTCGGCGATCTCGTCGGCATTTTCCAGGCAGGCGCCTATACGCGCTCGGCCAGTCCGGTCGGCTTCCTGAGTCACCCGACACCGGCTGAAATCCTGGTTGCGGGATCCGGCACGCAGGTGCTGCGTCGGCGTGGCACCTACGACGACCTGCATGCGGACATGCTGTGACCATCCCACGGGTATCCGGTGAGCGCCTATCGCATTCCCAAAGACCCCCTGCTGCAATGGAGTCTGTTGCTCCCGAATCGCCGGAGACCCTTGCCGGCAGCGCTCAATCGGCCGACGGTGGCCCATCTCTTCTGGGCCAGAAACGCTCTCTACCACGGCACCAAAGCGCTCGGGCTGTCGCCCGGCGCCACGATTCTCGCCCCGGCCTATCACTGCGCGTCCGCCATCGAACCCTTGCTGCAGGCCGGCGCCCGGATCCAGTACTACCGCGTGACACGATCCGGCGCCGCTGACTTACAGGACATCGACGCCAAGATCAACGGGTCAACGGCCGCCGTGTTGGCTATCCACTACTTCGGGCTGCCGCAGCCCATCGCGGAGCTGCGAACCCTCTGCACGCGTCGTCGACTCTGGATGATCGAGGATTGCGCCCATGTCTTGGCGGGTTGGACGGACGGCGGCACGCTCGGCACCTTCGGTGATGTCGCCGTGTTTAGTCTGCGCAAGCTGCTGCCGCTCTGCGACGGCGGCCAGCTGCTCCTCAATCATTCCTCTCTGCGCATGCCGACTGGGTGGACCAGCCCCTCGTGGCTCTACGCCCTCAAGGAGATGAAGCAGGTGATCGATAAGATCGCAGACGATTCGGGCGGGGTGGTCGCCTCGACTCTTTCCCGGCTCGTGCGCCTCCCGGCGAGGCTGCTTCGGCGAAGCACAAGCGGGGAGGGGGCCGGGGGCGCCCTCTCACTTAATTCCTTCAGCATGGACTTTGACCTGGCCATGGCCTCGGTCCCGATGTCCCGTTGGTCGAGTCGCATTATGGGAAATGTCTCCATTCCGGAGGTCGTCGCGCGACGTCGCGCCAACTATGCCGACCTGGTCAAACGCCTCGATGGGATGGCGGCAGTTCGGTGTGCGGTGCCTGATCTGCCCGCCGGCGCCTGTCCCTGGATTTGCCCGGTGCTCGCGCCAGAGCGAACGGACCTGCACATCGTCCTTCGCTCACGCGGAATACCGGCCGCCACCTGGGGCGGCGTCATCCACCCAAGCCTTCCGATCGACGATTTCCCGGACGCCCGCTTTCTCTACGACCATCTGTACTTTCTGCCCGTCCATCAGGACTTGGGGCCGCGCGAGATGGACGTCCTGGCTGCAGCAGTACGCGCCGTCGCTTCGGCCGCTTAGGCTTGAGGTCGACCGTATTCGGATCAAGTCGGAAGCATGAGTCCCAAGGAGTCTGCTGGAGTGTATCCGCGACGCATCCTCATGGTGGCATTCCATTATCCCCCCTGTACAGGGGGCAGCGGGATCCACCGTACGTTGAAGTTTTCCCGCTATCTTCCTTCGCTCGGATGGGATCCGGCCATGCTGTCGGCCCACCCGCGCGCCTTTGCGCAAACGGGGCAGGAACGACTGGGAGAGATTCCAGCCTCAGTCCCCGTTATGCGAGCCTTTGCGCTCGATACCGGGCGACATCTCTCCATCAAAGGACGGCATCTCCGTTGGCTCGGCCTCCCTGATCGGTGGGCCACTTGGTGGATCGGGGCCGTGCCCTGCGGGCTCAGTATGGTTCGCCGGCATCGCCCTGATGCTCTGTGGTCCACCTATCCAATCGCCACCGCGCATCTGATCGGGCTGACGCTCCATCGATTCACCGGCATTCCCTGGGTGGCCGATTTTCGTGACTCAATGACGGAAGACGGCTATCCCCGCGAGCCATGGATGCGCCGCACCTATCTGTGGATCGAACGCCAGACGGTTCGACATGCCGCCCGTCTGATCTTTACGACGGGCTCCACCCGGGCGATGTATCTGCAGCGCTATCCCAATCTGAGCCCTGCCCGGTGTCTGGTGATCCAAAACGGGTTTGATGAAGAAGACTTCGCGCAGGTGCGCCTGTCTCCCGTCACGCCATTGCCGACGACCAAGCCCCTCCGCCTGGTCCATGCGGGCGTCATCTACCCGGACGATCGGGACCCGCTTCCATTCTTCAGGGCCCTCTCGAAGCTGAAAAAAGAACGCGCCGTATCGGCCAAGAGTCTGCGCATCGATCTTCGGGCGACCGGCTCTGAAGAGTACTACCAGCGGGCGTTGACCGAACTGGGGATCGAGGATGTCATCTCGCTGCTGCCCGGCATCCCCTATGCACAGGCGCTGCAAGAATGCGCCGACGCGGACGGCTTACTGTTGCTGCAGGCCGCCTCATGCAACCATCAAATCCCGGCTAAAGCCTATGAATACCTCCGGTTGGGGAAGCCGATCCTCGCCCTCACCCCCGAAAAGGGCGACACGGCTAAGCTGCTCCTCAACGCAGGCGGAACCACGATCGCTGACCTCGCCAGCACGGAAGATCTATACCGGACCGTGCCTCGATTCCTCTCGGCCGTCCGGGCCGGCACACATCCGGTTGCGGATCCGTTGCATGTTCGTCGATATTCCCGTGAGTGTCAGGCGCAAGAACTGGCGCAGTGCCTCACCCAACTTGTCCGCCCAGGAAGAGAGTAATTCACCATGAGAGACATAATCCTGATCGGGATCGTGATCGTCACGGCGTTGGTCGCTATCAAGCGACCGGTGTTCGGGATCCTTGCCTTCTTGTGCTTCGGGATCATCAGTCCCCAAAGCATGGTCTGGGAATACGGGCGGGGGTTTCCCTTGGCGATGCTCACCGCCATCGGGACCATTCTGGGCCTGCTCTTCTGGCGCGAACCGAAGTCGCTTCCCAAACACCGCGAGGTCTTCCTGCTGATGGCGCTATGGCTCAGCTTCGCGATTTCCACGCCGCTTGCTATCTACCCGGAGGAGGCGTTCGACCGCCTCGTCCACGTCTCGAAAATCCTCTTGATGGTGTTCATCACCATGATGATCATCAACAATGAGACGCGATTGCAGCTGATGATCAAGACGATCGGATTGTCCTTAGGGGCCTTGGGGTTCAAGGGAGGGATATTCGCGCTGGTGACTGCCGGTAGTCTGATGGTGTTTGGGCCGGATCTGGGCTTCCTGAGTTCCAACAACATGATCGGCCTGGCCCTCGCCATGAATGTGCCGTTGCTCGTCTATCTCCTTCGACGCGAATCGCATCCGTATCTCCGCTGGTTGATTCGCGGAATGATCGTGCTCTCGTACCCAGCGGTGGTCTGCACCTTCTCTCGCGGCGCCTGGATCGGTCTTGGGGCGGCCACCGCGCTCCTCGTGCTCAAAGGGAAACGCAAGTTTTTGATGGTCACGGTCCTGGCCCTCGCCACTGTCCTCGCCATCCCCTATCTGCCCGATCGGGTGAGCAACCGATACGACGACCTCAAGAACTACCAAGAGGAGAGCTCCGCCGTCAGCCGGCTGTGGAATTGGGAATTTTGCAAGCGGGTCGGGCTCGCGCATCCGCTCCACGGGGGAGGGTTCAATTTCTATTCTCTTGAGAGCTATGCCCGGTACTATCCTGAATTTCTCGAGCGTTGGCCGGGGAAGGTCTGGACCTGCCATAGCACCTGGATGACCATCCTCGGTGAGCACGGGATCCTGGCCTTTCTGCTTTGGATCAGCCTCCTGCTCTCCGCCTTGTTCTCGCTCCGCCGCCTGGTCACGCTGGCGCGGGATCGGCCCGATCGTGAATGGGCGGTCGCCTTTGCCAAGTGCCTTCAAATCGCGATCGTGACTTACCTCATCGTGGCCACATTCGTCGACGCTGGCTATTTCGATATGTTTTATGAGCTGCTCGCCTCGATCGTCATCGCCAAAGAGATTCTCCGGCGAGAGATCACGCAAGAAGCGGCCAAAGCCCGTGCGGCCAAATTACAAGAGACCATGCCGTACCTCCACGCAGTCTAACGATCCCCATGAAGATACTCTTTTTGAGCCACCGGGTTCCCTTTCCCCCGAACGAAGGCGGAAAGATCCGAGCCTTTCACATGATTCGCCATCTCAACCAGCATCATCATCTGGTGGTGGCCAGTCTGGCGGAATCTGAAGAGGAAGTGCGCAGAGCAGAGGGGCTCAAAGAGCTTTGCCGCGAGCTCATCGTCGAGATGGTGCCGCCAGCCCGTCGATGGGCGCAGTCCGTGGCGGCCCTCCTCACGTCGACCCCTTCGTCTGTGGCCTACTTTTGGTCGCCGCGTCTCTACGCGCGCATTCGGGCTGCCGTCGCCACGCAGGCCTTCGATGCGGTGATCGTCCACTGTGCGTTTGTCGCTCAATACGTGCAGCCCTCGGATGCCCGCTTTCAGCTGCTGGACTTCGTCGATATGGACTCGGGGAAGTGGGCCGAGTATGCCATTCATCGGCGCTTCCCGCTCTCCATGGGGTACCGACTCGAAGCGGCGAAGCTCCGGGTCTACGAGCGAAAGGCGACCGAGTGGTTTCACCAGTGCGCGGTCACCACGGCAGGGGAGTTGGATACGTACGGCCAACTGGGATCGCCGACGCCTTGTTCCGTCATGGCCAATGGGGTGGATGCGAAGTATTTCGGCCAGGCAGCGCGCCGGCCCGCCGGAGGCAGGGCGGTCCTCGCCTTCTTAGGACGTATGGATTACTTTCCCAACGTAGACGGCATCTGTTTTTTTGCCAGAGAGGTGTTCCCGCTCGTACGAGCGCAGTGTCCGACGGCGGAGTTGCGCATCATCGGCATGAATCCCACAGCGGAGGTGCGCGCCCTCGCAGAGACGCCGGGAATCATCGTGACCGGCAGCGTACCCGATGTTCGCCCGTACCTACAGGATGCCACGCTGACGGTGGCGCCGCTGAGAATCGCCCGCGGCACCCAAAACAAAGTGTTGGAATCGATGGCCTCGGGCATCCCTGTCGTCGCGACGACGCTGGCTGCTCGGGGAGTGCAGGCTGAACCGAACCAGCACCTGCTTGTCGCCGACGAGCCAAGACAGATGTCCGAAGAGATTCTTCGCCTCCTGCGCGATACGGACCTGCAAGAACAGCTCGCCCATGCCGCCCAAGAACAGGTCCAGCGCGCGCATAGTTGGGCGCTGACCTGTGGTCAACTGGATCAGCTCCTGTCACGTCACGCCGCCCGCATCGCCGCCTAACGCCCGCCGGTTCTCCCGCTACGCCTCCGCTCACCGATTCCAGTTCCATCCATCCGCTGTCTTTCCCGGTGTGAGCCACATGCCTGAGTAAGCCGGCCGGAGGTCTGCCCGGGGCCTCCTGTTGCTCACTTTCGTCTGTTTCGCACGGTTTCGCTGCCGTCCGGCGCCCACATATCCATCTTTTGAGGGATTGTCACGACTGATCCCTCTGGGGTATAGTCCGTAGCCATCCGACTGTGGATAACTCGTAGAGGAATACTACAAGCTCCCTCACAGGGGCTTGACCAACGCCCGAACCCAATGTATGTGAGAGGGTGTTGCGACCGCCTGTCCGAGCGGTTGCAGACTTTGGAGACTACGCGAAGTGAGAGAACTTGACCCGATGAAAAACGATCCTCCGCGCTTCGGCCTGCATGACCGCTATGTTCACGCGCGGATGAATTCTCTGGGCCTGACCAATCGCCAGCAGGAAGTCGTGGAACTCTTGATGCAAGGGTTCAGCAATCGGGAAATCGCCGATCGGCTCATGATTGAAGTCGACACGGTGAAGGTACATTTGCGGGATATCTTCAATCGCCTCAACGTCCACCGCCGCACCGCATTGGTCGCCAAGATCCTTGAGCTCCGGACGACACCGTAGCCGCGCTGTTCAGCGTGCCGCGCAGAGCACAGCCCATTCATTTACCGCAATCGGAGCCCCCTCGGCTGGGTCGGAGGGATCGAATCGCCGCTCAGCACCTTGAATCCCGAGGTGATATGCCAGCCCACATTTTGCGCGAGGCCTTTCGTCGCATAGGCACCGACGTCACGTGAGGTCCCTCGCGGGAGTCCGTTGAAATCAGTGGTCGGGAGATAGGCCGGGTCCGCCATGCTGCGCAAAGATGAGCCGGCGACCGGCCACAGGTCCATCGACGCGGGGGAGACGAACGTGCTGCTCGCCAATCCACCGGTCAGAAAGCGGGTTCCGTCCACACTGGCCCCCACCAGGGTTCCATCGACGGCGTTGTTCCCAACCGCAATGCCGGCGCCTGTCAGCCCCGTGGCATAGAGCGCCATCGTCCCCTCGCAATACAACACATTGTTCGCCAGCACCATGTTGGCGGCCCCGGCCCATCGGAGCGACGCGCACTCCGCATGGCCGTAGACCGTATTATGCGTCAGGCTGACGTTCCGCAACGCCGGCACTTGTTCATGCGGGTAGGAAGCCAGGCCCACCGAGGACTGCATCACGATGTTGTTGCGGACCATGGCATCGGACAGGGCCGTGATGCCTTCCCCGCATTGCCACACGGCGTTCCCCTCCACGATATTGGGGACCGCGCCACCCCCATAGACGATAATGCAGGGGAACGATGATCCGAGCGTGGTGGCATGGATGACATTGTGTCGAATGGTGTTGCCCCCTGAGCCGACTTTAAGATCGACGCCCTCATTGCCGCCGGTACTGGTACTCCGCAAGTCATGGATATGATTGAACTCGATGAGACTATTGCTGACGCGGCAGGTGGCGTTCTGACATCCCAGGGACAGCCCTTCGCCTTCGCTGGCGCCCAACGTCAGCAAGCCCGTGTGATGGATATGTGCGCGGCGGACCGTTAAGGCGTCGGTATCACCCGCGTTGGCCGTCAAGGCCGCATTCCCCGTATGGGAGATCTCGGCGTCTTCGATCGTGAGATGCTGAATCGTTCCACTCAAACGAATCCCGACGTCGCCGCCACGGAAGCTCACGCCCCGGATCGTCAGGTACGAGGAGTCGGCGATTTCCACGTTGGCCTGGTCATAGTCTCCGTTCGGACGAGTCGGCCGCGTGAGCACCGGATGTTCCCCGACCGCGGCCCGGATGACGATCGGCTGCTGTGACGTCCCGTGCAGATGCGACAGCACCCGCGCGCAACTCTGGCTATAGGTCCCGCCGTGCAGAATCAATACATCACCCGCCCTGAGCCGATTCGCAGTGGTCTCAAACTCCTCCGTGCACGTCGTGTCCGCCTGTGAAGGCTGAAGCTCATAGACCTGCGCCACGGTGGGGGCAGGCGTCGGTGAGGGAGTGGGGGAGGGCGCCGGGCTCAGTGTCGCGGCGCTCACCGATGCCGACACGCCGGACGTATTTCCGGCCGCGTCATAGGCCGCGACCGCAAAGCCGTAGGTTGTGCCCGCAACCAAGCCGGCGTGCGGATAGCTAGTGCTGGTCGTCGTCCCAACTTGTGTCCCATTGCGGTACACCTTGTACCCCGTTACGCCGACGTTGTCGTTTGACGCATTCCATGACAAATTGATGTGCGATTGCGAGACGACCGCGGCGGCTACGCTGCCAGGAGTCGTCGGCGCAATCGTATCGGCCGCAGACTGGGTCGTCGCGGTGGCAGAAGTGGATTGAGCAGACACGTTGCCCGCGGCATCGTACGCGGCCACCGTGAAGCTATAGCTCGTGGCTGCCGTCAACCCCGTCACGCCATAGGAGGCGACGGTACTGGTTCCGATTTGGGTGCCATTGCGATAGACACGGTACCCGGCGACGCCGACGTTATCGGTGGCGGGACTCCAGACCACGGTAATCGCACTGCTCGACTGCACCGTCGCCGTCACCCCCGTCGGCACCGACGGCGCCGCCGTATCCGTACTCGCCGGCGGCGTGCTCGGCGGCGCTCCACCCGCTCCCGCCGCCACCAACTCAATCTTGTCGCAGATCAGCGTCCCCGCATTGTCCACATTCGAGCTCACGTTCACCAACGTGTAGCTCCCCGCCGCCGCGCTCGTCACCACATACTCGCTCAGCGCCGTGCCCCCCGCCGGCACCGTCACCGTCGTCATCGCATGCCAGATCCCTTGCTCCGGCATGTCCGTCACCACCACCTGCCGGTTCGGATCGTCCAAACTTACCTTCGGCGTGAACGTCAGCGCCGTCGCCCCTCCGTTGTACCAGGTCACCACAAGCCGCTCCCCCGCCGCAAAGGTCCGGGCCGACCCGCTGACCCCCTGATAGTTATACGCCCCGTTCTCGCCCACCACGATTCCCATCCCGCCCGGCCCCGTCGTCCGGTGGTCGGTGTACCGATCCTTCAAGAGCGTGCTCCAGCCCGTCAGCCCGTAGGTCGTCGCCGCGCTGCTCCCGCCAAAGTCGACTAACACGACCGCCCCGGTCAGGGGAGGCGGCGGCGCCGCCACACTGTTCGCCACCGTCACCGTCACCGCCGCCGACGTCGTCTGATTGCCCGCTGCATCCCGCGCCACTGCCGTCAGCGTATAGGTCCCGTTCGCCACTTGCGTCGTGTTCCACGTCACCCCGTACGGCGCCGTCGTATCCGCCGCGCCCAGCGCCTGCCCATTCACCAAGAACTGCACACTGCTCACGCCGACATTATCCGAAGCCGTCGCACTCACCGCCACCGCGGCCCCCGTCACCGTCGCGCCCCCCGTCGGCCCCGTCACCGCCACCGCCGGCCCGCTCGTATCCCCACCCCCCGCCGGCGGCGCCGGCGTGCCGCCCGATAGGCGAGCCACGCGGAGCGTCCCTCCACCAACGAGATGGTTCGAAGAAGTTCCGGTCCGTTCGAAGGCGCCTACGTCGGTCGCCCCGGTTCGTGCGACGCCCATGAAATCATCGGTCGGCCTCCACGCCTCCGAACCTGCCCCTCCCGCATCCACCAACGGTCCACCGACGACAGGCCACAAGTCATAGGGGGCGGTCTGTCCTTGCACAAAGCAGGCGGCAGCGGAGGAGCAAGTCACGTTGCCAGTGACTGTGGTATTCGTCGTACCTCGAATCGACGTCGTCCCGCTGAGCGGAAGCACGGCATTGTTTGCGATGAGGTTCCCGCTGCCGCTGGCCCATCCGCTCACATTGATGCCGGCGTCTTGGTTATTGAGCAGCGTGTTGTGAAGTATCCACACGTTCTGCTGGAGATTCCGGCCGTTGTAATTTTGGGCGCTGATGCCGCCGTAGGCATTGCCGACTGAAATGTTGTTGCGCACGATGGCTGGACCGCCGCCGACCACGATGCCGCCGTCGGTTCGCGAAGCCTCCACATAGTTGCCTTCGATGAGGCTGGGTGGATCATTCTGATTGGACCCGTAGACCATAATGCCGGGTCCCTTCGTCCGGTAGACCGAGTTGTCGCGAACCGTACCGTAGGAATTGAGCTTGATCTCCAGTCCGTATCCGACCGAGGAATCCGGAGGCGCGACGCCGTCGATCAGATTGCCCTCGATCAGCATGTCGGTCGCAAAGCAGCAATTGCCGTTGTGATTGCCGAAATACATGCCGGTCGATTTGAGATCCCGTAACACGTTCCCGCGGACCGTCACGCGCTGAATCGGGGTGTCGTTCGAGACGATCGACACACCGCCGATATCTGTGAAGGTATTGCTTTCAATGAGTACGTCGTGGCCGCCACGGAACCGAATCGCGTCGACGCCGTCTTGCGACGGACCGAAATCCAGATCTTTCAGGGTGAGGAAGGCTGCCTGCTGCAGCTCCATGACATTGGCTGTGTTGCCGCTGTAGTTAAAGCGCGCACGCTGTCCCGTGGCGGACGACTCCGATCGCACGACGATCCGCGCGGCGGCGGTCCCTTGGACATCAATGCCGCATGGCGTGCTGTAGGAGCCGGGTCTCAAGAGCACCGTATCGCCGGGAGCTGCCGCATTGATTGCCGTGCACCAAGCGTCCGTAGGCCCGACCGTGATCTGCCGACCGGCGCCGCCCGCAGACACCGTAGTTGCAGAGACGGCGGTCGAGAGCCCCGAGGTGTTCCCGGCCGCGTCGTAGGCCGCGACCGTAAAGGCGTAGGTCGTGCTCGCCACTAGACCCGTCGCGGCATACGACGCGGCCGTAGACGTCGCAATCTGCGCGCTGTTCCGATAAATCTTGTAGCCGACCACCCCGACGTTGTCGGTCGAGCTCTGCCACGACAGGTTGACCTGCGTTGAGGAAGTGGCGGTGGCGATCAGTTGGCTCGGCACACTGGGTGCGGCAGTATCGGGTAGCGAACCACCGGGTGCCGGTGGGCTACCAGCGGTGGTCACGTTTAACGGACTCGACAGGCTTGAAAGGTTGCCGGAGCCATCGACAGCCGCGACCGTATAGATGTAGGTGGCGCCGGGCACCAAGTTCGTGTGGGTATAGGTGGTCCCGCCGACCTGCGCCAGCTGTGTACCGTTCTCAAAGATGCGGTAGCCGGCAACACCGACATTGTCCGAAGCAGCCTGCCAGGCTAAGGCGATCTGGGATGTCGACACCGAGGCAGCGGTCAGACCCGCCGGGGTCGAGGGCGGCGTGGTATCCGCCACCGTCGTGCCGAGATTCAAGCGAAGCAGGAACACTTCGCTCCCGTCATAGCCCCACTGGTCGACGGCGGTCTGGAACCCGCCCGTGCCGCCGAACACCATTAGCGCGTTGTTGTGGCTGTCGTAGACCAGCGTCTCACCTTTACGCGGGGAGGGGACGCGACCCCCAATGTTGAGCGACTGCCAGGTGTTGGTATGAAAATCGAAAACCCAGAGATCATTCCGAGGAGTAGCGCCGGGGGTTCCTTCATAGTCGCTATAGCCCCCGAACATCACCACGACGTCATTGGCCGAATCGTACGCCATGCCGAAGACACTCTTGGCCGGCAGCATCTGCGTTTTCAGGAGCGTAGTCTGCCCGGTGGCAAAGTCGTAGCTATAGGTGTGGCCCTGTTGCGGCGTGTACACGATCGCCCGGTTGCGGCGCGTGTCGACCGCGAAGGCGACATTGCCCAGGAGGGGATCGACCGCTGAGAACGAGGAATGGCTCCAGTTGTCGTTCAGCACGCCATCTCCCGCCTGTACACCGCCGAGCGAATACTTGACGTTGGTCCGGCTGGGCACGAAGAGGGAGTCGGTCACCGAATCATAGGCCATGTATTCCGTCATGTCCCAGTAGACGTTGACATGGGCGCTTTCATTGACCTCGGCCGAGGGACCTTCCTTTGTCCAGAGACGCGTTTGGGGATTGAAGGCCCACAATCCGCCTTTCACAAGCCCCGGGTAATAGTTGTCGAAGCGGTATTGCCCGCTCGTCATCCACACGACCCTGCGTATCGGGTCATACACCATGCCGGGCAGACAGCGCCCCTGCGGATACCCGTTCTGCATGGCGGTGGCTTGATCCAGGAGCAAGCTCCACACGTCCCTGGCGATGTCATAACTCCAGAATTCTTCGTGACTGGCGCAGCGATCCACGCCCAAGGCCGGCTCGAACGCACAGTAGTCGCCGCCCCAGAAATAGACCAGATGGCGATCGGTGTCATAGAGCGGGCGCATGTGTTTGGCCGCCCCGCCCGGGGACTGCGGGAAACGGGCAGTGGTCCGCATCACCCAGGTATTGTCCGGGAGGCTCAGACTGCCGGTCGGAGGAGGTGTCGATGGGGGAGGGGTGCTGGCCGCCGTTGTCGTCGCAGTGACGGTGGTGGATTGGTTTGACGTGTTGCCGGCCGCATCGTACGCCGCAATGGTGAAGGTGTAGGTTGTCCCTGCCGTCAGGCCGGTATGCTGATGCGTCGTGGCGGTGGTCGTCGCGATCTGAGTGCCATTGCGATAGACTTTATACCCGGCGACGCCGACGTTATCGGTGGCGGGACTCCAGACCACGGTAATCGCACTGCTCGACTGCACCGTCGCCGTCACCCCCGTCGGCACCGACGGCGCCGCCGTATCCGTACTCGCCGGCGGCGTGCTCGGCGGCGCTCCACCCGCTCCCGCCGCCACCAACTCAATCTTGTCGCAGATCAGCGTCCCCGCATTGTCCACATTCGAGCTCACGTTCACCAACGTGTAGCTCCCCGCCGCCGCGCTCGTCACCACATACTCGCTCAGCGCCGTGCCCCCCGCCGGCACCGTCACCGTCGTCATCGCATGCCAGATCCCTTGCTCCGGCATGTCCGTCACCACCACCTGCCGGTTCGGATCGTCCAAACTTACCTTCGGCGTGAACGTCAGCGCCGTCGCCCCTCCGTTGTACCAGGTCACCACAAGCCGCTCCCCCGCCGCAAAGGTCCGGGCCGACCCGCTGACCCCCTGATAGTTATACGCCCCGTTCTCGCCCACCACGATTCCCATCCCGCCCGGCCCCGTCGTCCGGTGGTCGGTGTACCGATCCTTCAAGAGCGTGCTCCAGCCCGTCAGCCCGTAGGTCGTCGCCGCGCTGCTCCCGCCAAAGTCGACTAACACGACCGCCCCGGTCAGGGGAGGCGGCGGCGCCGCCACACTGTTCGCCACCGTCACCGTCACCGCCGCCGACGTCGTCTGATTGCCCGCTGCATCCCGCGCCACTGCCGTCAGCGTATAGGTCCCGTTCGCCACTTGCGTCGTGTTCCACGTCACCCCGTACGGCGCCGTCGTATCCGCCGCGCCCAGCGCCTGCCCATTCACCAAGAACTGCACACTGCTCACGCCGACATTATCCGAAGCCGTCGCACTCACCGCCACCGCGGCCCCCGTCACCGTCGCGCCCCCCGTCGGCCCCGTCACCGCCACCGCCGGCCCGCTCGTATCCCCACCCCCCGCCGGCGGCGCCGGCGCGCCTGAGCCCGCGGAATGCTTATAGAGCCACACCTTGGAATTGGCATAGTTGTACTGAACGAACATCACCACGCCGTAAGTAGTGACCGGCGCTTCAAAGCTGCTCCCCACGACGCCGAACGGGGCGTTGGGGAGGCGAGCCCAGGAGTCGGTGATGATGTCGTACTCGTAGAACTCTCCGCCGTTGCCGAAAATCAGGTACTTCCCGCTCACAGGATCGACGGACGCGACGGAGAAGGTAATCCCCATCGTGAAGGGCGCATCGCGCAGGCGCGTCACGGCACCGCTGGCGGTCATCTTGTAGATCGCACCCGAGCCGTTCCCGCCGCCGAACAGCATGACGTGGTGAACCGGGTTGTACTCGATGAAATTGTGGTAAGGGCCCATGGTCAAGCCGCTTGCAAGCAGACGCCATTGGTTCGTCGCCTTCTCGTACAGCGCGGCGCTGCCATTTGCCACGGAGATGAGCCCGCCCATTTCAGGAAAATATTCCAAGCCGCCTTGGGTCGCCCCTGACAAGCGAATGACGTTATCCGGCGTACGGGGAATATCGCTCCATTGTCCCGCGGTGTTGAACTTCAACACTCGCGCCACGTCCGTATTGAAGGAGGGACGGAAATAGAGATCGCCGGTCGCCGGATCGACCGTATTGTGGTCGTAGGCATGCTGGGGGCCGTTCGGTAGATTGGGACTCGGCCCCTTCGTCCAGGTGTTCGACTGGTCGTCGTAAATTACCAACGTCCAGGCCGGATTCGTGTGGGCCGAGCCCACAAACATCACACGCCGCCCAATCGGATCCCAGGCGCCGCTGTCGGTGTATTGATTGATATCGTCGGCGGCGGTTCCAGTGACCAAGATGGAGCCGTTGTTGAAACCGTTCGTCTGAAGCTCACGCCACGTGCCGGGCGCCATTTGCGCCGCAGCATCGCTCAAGGTCGTGGCGTGAACCATGGAAGCGGGTAGGGCGGACAGTAAGCAGACGAAGAAAAGGAGGAGAGTGCAGAGGCCTCGAGAGTGGCGCCTCGCGGATCCATGCCCTGATCCGGGAACAACCCCGTCCTGACCCCGTGTCGCCAGGCGTGACTCGGCAGCCGCGCGGAAAGCAACAGAGGGTGGAGTGTCCATCTCTCTCATCGATAGTCCTTGTGTGATGACTAGAAACGTGAGGGTCGTAGGGAGGCGTCTGGTCAGGTGAGGCGGACGCGCTCCTTACCCGTTGCTGCAAACCAACACGCCCGCCGCGTCTCTTGTGCAGGAGATCGACGTTGTCGACAGGGTATTGCTAATTTCATCCGCGAGACCACTCTCGTTGCCTGAGAGATCGTACGCCGTCACCGAAAAGTAGTAGGTTCGCCCAGGCTCAAGATTGCGCACTTCATAGTCGGTGAAGTTCCCCACGTCGATCGCCGCGCCGTACACGCCCGACGAGGTCCCCACATACAGTTTGTACCCCATGAGGTCCGATTCCGTGTTCGGGTCCCATGCCACGACCGCACTCACTGACGTCGGCGGAGCGGGAGGCGGCGGTGGAGGAGTCGGGGCCGTCGAGGTCGGCGCCAGCGGCGCCGCCTTGCGAGAGACCAGAATCACACGTGGCGCAGACGACCGACCGCCCGATTCCTGAACGGCCGTCGCCGACGACTGCGCTGCGACACCGGCCTGTAGCCAGGACGGCAGGCCCGCCTCGACCGTCGTGACAGTCGGCCAAACGGCTAGCAGAGCCAACACGCCGGCCATACGGATTCGCTGTGATGTGTTTCGGTGTGCCTGTTTCATACTTGAGACCTCCCGACCCCTTCCTGACAACAAGAAAGCCGCTGCTCTTGCTGGTGGTACGGCACAAGAGGGCGGCTTCCAGAATCAGGCGCGCACTGATTCAGCACTTCGGCGGCCAGACCAGCCCTGGACTTGCATCCCCTCGGGCCTCTTGGCTTTGCGTCCTACCCTTGCGGATAGTTTGCCCTTGACCGTGCCTATGTAGTGATTCGTAGTCCTTCGTTCTCTGTCACTCCCCGCAATTCGTGTCCATCTTTCGCCGTTGCTCTCGTTGGCGCTTCAGTCGCGCCTCAGCCGAGGATTGAGCAATCGATGTGCCATGCCCCCGCTGGCGCTAGCCCTATCCAGTTGCCGCATGAAAGAAGATAGCAAACACAAGCGGTTATCGATGTTCCGACGGTCGGCGACCCTCCAGCGGCAGAGCGAGGACTCCTCGTTGAGCCGATCTTCCCTGTAGGAGGCCTCCTACGAGCCGTCCGAAGATCTGGACGATTTTTGGCATTCATCATGAGGAGGGCTGAGTTGGAAGGTCGGCTGCCCATGAGTCCGGCGAAAGGCGGACACATACCCGTTTCGGCAATGACCACGGCCCTCTGACAAAGGCAATGCTCCGCCTCAAGCAGAGACACGACACAACCGATATCGCAAGAGTGAAGGTCTGTCCCGGGCCGATCATGGGGATCGTCAGAGGCAAGCCCGGACTATCTTGTCCTGATCAGCGCCTTATATCTGAGGGCCTAGGCCCGGAAGGATGCATGTGACAAGTCAGGTCGCCTCGGTATCCGATCAGTCGCCTGGTTCCGGTGTCGTGTGGTTTATTGCCGGTCCCGGGCTCGTCGGGGGACTCTTCATCATCGGGCTGCTGGCCGGCCTCTATGCCAAGACCCTCTATGCCCTGGGAGGCGATTGGTATTCCGACCCGGATTTCTCCCATGGGTTCCTGGTTCCGATCATGTCCGGATATTTCGTCTGGGAACGATGGGATCGCCTGAAGTCGATTCCGCTCGCGCCGTCCTGGTGGGGGCTCGGTCTGCTTGCATGCGGGCTGGCCATGCTCGTCTTGGGCTCGTTGGGCGCGGAACTCTTCCTGCAGCGCAGCTCATTTATCGTGGTGCTATGCGGGCTCATTTGGACGCTGATGGGCCCGGCCATGCTGAAGAATCTCGGACTGCCCCTGGCCTTCTTACTGTTCATGATCCCGCTCCCTTCGATCATTCTGAATACCATCGCCTTCCCGCTGCAGCTCTTTGCCGCCAAAGTCGCCTCCTTTTGCTTGTTCAGCCTGTCTATCCCCGTGCTTCGGGAGGGGAACATCATCATGCTGACCGGCACGACCTTGGAGGTGGCCGAAGCCTGCAGCGGCATCCGTTCGCTCCAAGCCCTGCTCGCCTTGGGGACCGTCTACGCCTATCTCACGCAAGAGCGCATGCTCGCTCGGTGGATCCTCGTGCTCTTATCCATTCCGATCGCGATCGCCGCGAACGTCATTCGCGTGAGCGGGACCGGCATTCTGGCGGAGTATTGGGGGGTGGAGGCGGCCCAGGGGTTCTATCACACGTTCGAGGGGTGGCTCGTCTTCATCGTGGCGTTCATTTTGCTGCTCGGCGCCGGCACGTTGCTCACTCGCTTCATGAGGCGAACCGGTTCGGCCGCACCCGGCATACCACGGGCCACACATACCTAGGATGTGACCATGACACGCTTGCTCGCTGTCGCCTGCTCAGTCGCGCTCTTAGCCGGTACGTGGGGGCTCTTAACCTCGTTATCCCACGGGGAGCCTGTCCTGGCGAAACGTCCGTTTGCCCAATTTCCATTATTGGTTGGAAACCAGTGGAAGGGATCGGAACTTGGGATGGACCAGGAGATTCTCGACGTTCTGAAAGTTAGCGACTACATGTTGCGAATGTACGAGCGGACGTCACCCGCCGACGCCGGCGGCGCCGCCACGCCGGGCATCAGTCCGCTCTGGCTCTATGTCGGGTACTACCAAAGCCAACGCACGGGCGCGACCTATCACTCGCCTAAGAATTGCCTCCCGGGCGCCGGCTGGCAGTTTGCCGAAACGGATTATCTGACGGTTCCCACGCCGGGCGGCCAGTCGGCCACGATCAATCGGGTCGTCGTCGAAAAGGGTCTCGAAAAGCAGGTCATCCTCTACTGGTATCAGGATCGCGGGCGGGTCATTTCGAGCGAGTACTGGGCCAAAGCCTATATGATCTGGGATGCCCTGACCAAAAATCGAACGGATGGCTCGCTCGTCAGAGTGTCGATTCCCGTGACCACCACGACCGAGGATGCCGTCAAAGTCGGCATGGCCTTTCTCCAGGAAGCGTGGCCGATTCTCTATGACTATCTGCCCGCCCAGGCGACAACGATGGTGTCTTAGGCCGCCATGCCCGATCTCTTCTTTGCCATCAATGGTCTCGCCGTCCTGAGCGCCGGAGTGACCGCCATCGTCCTCGCGGCACGTCACGGAGTCTCCGGGTGGGCCGGCCCGGTCGCCGCAGCCACGATGCTCATGGGTGGGGGCGTCTTCGTCGAGAGTCTTCGCGAGCGCGTAGCGGACAGCCGGCTGCCCTGGCCCTTCATCGCACAGGGCATGCAAGTCGTGATGGCAGCCACGCTGGTCCACGCCCTCTACGGGCTGAAGCGCGTCGCCAGCCTCCATGAGAAGGCGCAACCCGTACCGCTCGTTTGGGCGGCTTGGTGCGTCGCGCCGATTGTGGTTCTCGCTACATGGCTCTGGGCGCCGCCGTCCGGCTCCGGCTCATCCATGGCTCTCCTCCCGAGCCCCCTTACGGCCTATCTGGGAGTGACGCTGATCGTGGCGTTGGCACAATGCGAACGGCTGCTCACGAAACCGCAGGACGCCACTCGCTACCAACTCAAATTTGTCGTCATCGGCCTGGCCGCGCTTGCGGGTTATCACTTGTATCGCACGAGCCGCGATGTCTTCGGCCTCAACGGGGAGGCTGGAGATTCTGTCGTTCCCGCCGTCGTCTGTGCGATGAGCGCCGGACTCATCTTCGCAGGAAGCAGCCGTGTCACTACAGTCTTCCCCGCGCCGACGCTCTATGTACCCGCCGGAGTCTTGCACCGATCCATTACCATCCTGGCCGTCGTCGGGTACCTCGGGATGGGGTTGTGGCTACGCGCCAGCGTCGTGTCGACCGGGTGGAATCAATCAGAGGCGCTCGGCGTCATCGCGCTGTTTCTTACGGGGATCAGCCTCGCGGTCCTGCTCGCCTCACGCACGCTCCAGGTCCGGCTGCGGCAATGGACCGCACGAATCATCTACCGCGCCAGGCATGACTACCGCGCGCAATGGCTCGACGTGACGAATGCCTTTCAGAATGCGACGACGGTGGATCGAATTCTGGACCAGTTGCTCGAACTCTTGAGCCGCACCTTCGGCGCCCCCCGGATTGCGATCTGGATGCACTTTGAGGCGGATGATCGGTATCACCGGGTTCGCTCCGTCAACACCGGCACACCTCCGCCGCCGCTCGATGGCGGTCACCCCATCGTCTCCCGCCTCCGCAGCACACACGAACCGATGGAAATCGGCGAACAGCACGATATTCGACCGGCGTCCAATTCCGGCGCGTCAAATCCATCTCAGGGCGCCCTGTGCGTGCCCCTCTGGTCTGGCGGACGGTTGGAAGGATTCGTCACCCTCAGCCGGGAAGGCGACAGGGCTCGATACGGCGAGGATGATCGGCAGCTCCTTCGCGCGATCGCCCATCATGCCGGCGCGATTCTCGCCCAAACCCGGCTGGCTGAGGAGCTCCGGAACGCCGCCGAGTTTGAAGCGTTGCACCGCGTGGCCGCCTTCTGTCTGCATGATCTCAAGAATCTCACCGCCCAGCTTTCCTTGGTGGCCCAAAACGCGGAAGCCCACGGAAACGACCCCCGCTTTCAAAAGTCCGCCCTGCGCACCGTCACCGGGACGGTGCAGAAGATGATGGCCCTGATGGCCAAACTCTCCATGACGGCCCCCCGAGCCGGTGATGCCGAAGAGATCAACGTGCATGTGGCTGTCGCGGAAACGCTACGGGCGTTGGGTCCGGCCGTCCGCGGTCGCGTCAAGCAGTTGGGCGAATCGGTCCCTCCGATTCGTATTGCGCGCGACCAGTTCCATCAAATACTCCTGAACATCCTTTTGAACGCGCAGCAGGCGGCGGGCGACCAGGCGGAGATTCGCATCGTCACCCGGCGCAAGGATGGGGCGGTCATGATCCAAATACGGGACAACGGTCCGGGCATGGATGAACAGCGACTCCGGACCCTCTTTACGCCTTTTCGCTCCTCCAAGCCGGACGGGTTGGGCATCGGCATGTATGAATGCAAGCGCATTCTTGCCGGCTACAAGGGGAGTATCCATGTGGAAAGCGAGCCGGGACAGGGGACCGAGGTCACGATCACGCTCCCGGTGAGTGTGGCCGTGACAGGCGCGCACACGCGGTCGATTGCGGAAGCCGTCTAAGAGACTTGGGACTCCAAAGGAAGGACATTATGGCTCACGTCAGTGCGCTTACCAAACCCAGCGCCGAGTCCGCGTCCACGCAGGCCAGCGCCGCCCCCGGATTGAGCTGGCGAGATTCTCGGATTCTCCCCTTTGGCGCCTATATGGCGTTCATCGCAGTCGCCTCTGCGCTGGGCTGGCTCGGGGAGCAGGGGATGGTCTCCGAGGGGTTTCAACACGAACTGGAACTCTGGCTCTATCCCGCGAAGACGCTGGTGGTCTCCGGCCTCATCCTCTCCTACTGGACACAGTACGAGGAACTTCAGGACGGTCTCTTCTCGAACCCTGCGCATCTTGGCAGTGCGGTCGCAGTCGGCGCGCTGGTCTACGCGGCCTGGGTTCGGATGGATTGGCCGTGGGCTACGCAGGGGACATTGACCGGGTACGATCCCACGCAGGGAGGAGCCGCGGCGTTTTTCCTGATCGGCGTCAGGCTCTTCGGCGCCGCGGTCGTCGTGCCGGTTATGGAGGAGATCTTCTGGCGCTCGTTCCTGATCCGGTATATCGACGCGTCGAATTATCTGACGGCCCGAATCGGCCTCTGTTCGGCCAAGGCGGCCGCGATCACCATCATCTTGTTCGGGCTCGAACACCAGCTCTGGCTGGCGGGCATGATGGCGGGGGCGGCGTACACCGTCGTGCTCGCGCGCACCCAGCGACTGTGGCCCTGCATTGTGGCCCACGGCACGACGAATCTGTTGCTGGGCCTCCACGTATTACTGACCGGAGAATGGAAGTGGTGGTGATCCTGTGGCGACGCAGCTACTGAAAAGCGGTCAGTCGGACGGCGCAATCCAGGCGCTCGACGCTCCGCGCCAGGAGGCGGAGTCCCGACCGCTCGTCCTCATCGTCGAAGACCACGAGGATATCCGGGAGCAGCTACGCTGGGGGTTGGAGCCCCAGTATGACGTGATCGAGGCAGCCGATCGGTCGACGACCCTCAGCCTCTTTCGAACGCACCATCCCACCCTCGTGACGCTGGATCTCGGCCTGCCGCCCGACGAAACCGGACATGTCGAAGGCTTTGCCGCGCTCGACGAGATGCTGCGGGCCGACCCCCTGGCCAAAATCATCGTCATCACCGGTAGCGAAGATCGCGCGCATGCCCTCACCGCCATTCGACGAGGCGCCTACGACTACCTCAAGAAGCCGATCGATCTCGACGTGCTACGAATCGTGTTGCAACGCGCCCACTACCTCGTCGAGGTGGAGCGCGAAAATCGGGGATTGCAGGAACGCGTCGCTTCCCAATCGTTCCACGAAATCATGGGAGCCAGCCCGCCGATGCAGCAGGTGTTTAAGACGATTCGGCGTGTGGCCGGTTCGGACATTCCCGTTCTGGTGATGGGAGAGAGCGGGACCGGGAAGGAATTAGTCGCGCGCGCCATTCACGAAGAGAGCGCAAGAAAGCGCGGCCCCTTCATCGCCATCAATTGCGGCGCCATTCCCGAGACCTTGCTCGAAAGCGAATTGTTCGGCCACGAAAAGGGCGCCTTTACCGGCGCACATATCCAACGAAAAGGCCGGGTCGAAATGGCCAGAGGCGGGACGCTCTTCCTCGATGAAATCGGCGAACTGTCGCCTCCCTTGCAGGTCAAGTTGCTGCGGTTCTTGCAAGCTCAAGTGATCGAGCGAGTCGGCGGCCGAGAGGAAATCCAAGTCGACGCACGCATCGTGGCCGCCACGAATATGGACCTCCAAGCCGCGATGAAAGACGGGCGATTCCGAGAAGACCTCTTCTATCGACTGAACGTGGTGAGCGTCCAGATGCCGCCGCTGAGAGAACGCGGACAAGACCTCCGCCTCCTTGCCAAGGCCTTGCTGAACCGCTTTGCCGCCCAACATGGGAAGCGCATCGTGGGATTTTCTGCGCAGGCCTTGGCCGCCCTGGAGGCCTACGCCTGGCCCGGCAATATTCGCGAGTTGGAAAACCGCATCAATCGGGCCGTCGTCATGGCGGAAGGCAGCCGCATCCTTCCGGAGGATCTCCAACTCGATGGCACCGCCGCCGCCCCCACGGGCCCAACCCTCAAGGAGACACGGTCCGTCGCCGAGCGTGACCTTTTGGAGCGGGCCCTGGCCAAACACAACGGGAACATCACGAAGACCGCGAAGGAACTAGGCGTCAGTCGCCCCACCATCCATCAAATGATCGCCAAGCACAATCTCCCCGTTCCACGCCGGTAGTGGCAGACTCGGGCGTGTAGCCACCCTCCTTTAGAAGGGGCCTTTCCTAGAGAGTACCCTCAAGATCGTCACCTCAGCTGCGTCCAATTGGCCTCGCATGTTTCAGCTTAAGAATCAATGAGTTGCAGCGACGGATTCCTCTGCGCCCACAGTCACTGTCAGTCTTCTTGACACCATTCAAAGACCTCCAACCTCGAACCCCTGAATTCCACAGGGTTTCTGTTTTGGCATCAGTCTCGCCATAGAACAGGTACGCCAATCTGAAAGGGATCACCCCCCATTCAGAGACGCGCGATCCCGTGATCGCGTCGTTGAAGGCGAACAGGGCGTTCCATCCACATCTCACAAGGAGGTTCCTCATGCGGAAGTCCACGTCACTCTTATTCGGGTTCCTGGGCCTGCTGCTCACGACGGGGCAAGCGAATGCCCTGACCGTGACCTTTGATTCCGGGATCGGAGGCGGCGCCTCCGCCTATACGGAATCGGGCATGACGGTGAGCTCGCTGATCCCCGGCGGCCAAGTTTTTACGGGCTTCGACAATAACGCAGACGGCTCGAAAGACCTCTACGGGGCGTTCAACAACAATACCGCGCCCTATAAGTTCACCCTGGGCGGCGGCATGTTCACACTGGATTACCTGAAAATTGCCGGACACCTCGGCAACGGCCTCGGCAATGGCACGATCACCTCGAACCTAGGTGGGTCGATTACCCTTCAGCCTTGGGGCATGCTGTACCTGGCCTCCTTGCCCATCGCGCAGCAACAGCTCTGGATGGGCATCACGGAGTTCACCTGGACGCAGACGCTCGGTGGCCTGATGCTGGATGACATTCATTTCACCCTGACGCCGATCGGCGGTCCGCCCACGGCGCCAATGGCGGCCAATCCTGAACCGAGCTCCATTGTCCTGCTCGGCAGCGGCTTAGCCGGATTCATGGCCTGGAGAAGGCGCACACAGCAGGCGTAGATGAGCAAGGGGTGAATCTGTCGCAAGGCGGGCTTCGGTTTCCAAATTGGGAACCGAAGCCCGTCGGCGTTTACAGCATCAATCAAGACGCTCGAAAAGAGGCAACGCGCTCGATCATGAATCTGGGGAGATCAGCGATCTGATCATTCGCAAGATCCGTCCAGCGCCGGCAGAGACGAGCATCTCTCAGCAGGCTGCGGAAAAACAGTCATGGCGCCGCGCACTCGTCACAGGCATCGAGATCGCGGATGAGAACCAGTGGCCACGCAGGATGCTCACAAAGGCCGTCGCACCCGCCAGGCGGGTACCCGGGCCGCAGCAAGCATGTACACGCTGAACGATGAACGCGGAACGGCGAGCGGGGAAGGCAGCGGGACGAGCGAGAAAAGCGGGACGGGCGTGACGCGGAGGCAAACTGTTCTCGCCTTTCCCGCTCGTCTCGCAGTCTCGCCGGATCCTCGTTCATCGCTCATCGTTCATACTTCAGCGTTTCCCCGCTGGCGGACTGTTTCAGCATCCTGTTAGAGACGGAGGCTCCGCTGTCATACACGTGCGAGAGTGACTGGCACGGTGAGGGCCTAGGCCCTGTGGAAACAACGCTGACAATTTTGACATTCGGCTAGGGTCCAGTCTCGTTCTCAAACCAGGACGCCCCACGCGGTTCCGCAGCACCCCTCCGGAGCCGTCAGGAGATCCAGACCAAGGAGGTCTCTCATGGAATGACTGGCGCACAGGCCCTTTCATGGCCTACGCCGATTCGCTTGAAACGAACATGAAGGACTGTCGCCAAACTTGCACCGACCACCCGAAGGGAAATTCCTTGCCTGCTCAAGGACTTCTCGCCGGTTCGCGTGATGGCTCAACCGGCAAGCGTCCGAATTCTTTACAGACTTCGAGCTCGTTTTGTCCTGCCTCGCTGATAAGTCATTGATATTACATATTTCTACTTTTAGGTATCACACTTGCGTATGTCGGCATGCGGCTCGTTGAAGGCAGCAACCTTCAGGTACCGGCCCTGTGCTCTCGCGGGGCATGCAGTCGGTGTGTGCGACACTCACTCACTTAACCACAGGAGGTTTGACATGCGGATGACCCACACTCTCATGTTTGGTGCGTTGGCCTTGGCCTTGTCGGTCGGCCAGGCGAATGCGCTGACGGTCACGTTTGACTCCGGCATCGGGGGTGGCGCGATCCCCTATACGGAATCGGGGATGACCATCTCCTCGCTGAACATCGGCGGCCAGGTGTTTACCGGCTCCGATAACAACGCGGATGGTTCGAAAGACCTGTACGGGGCGTTCAACAACAACACGACGACCTACAAGTTCACGCTCGGCGGGGGGTTGTTCACCCTGGACAACCTTCGGATCGTCGGCCACTTAGGGGCGGGGCTGGGGAACGGCTCCATCGACTCGAACCTCGGCGGCAATATTCTGTTGGGCAGCATCGGCACGCTGAACCTGGCCAGTCTACCGATTGGACAGCAGGCGCTCTGGATGGGTATCACCGAATTTACGTGGACGCAGAACGCGGGTGGGTTGATGTTCGATGACATCAACTTCACGCTGACCGAGATCGGCAGGCAACCAACCGCTCCTGCGGCGGCGACGACTCCGGAGCCTAGCTCCATGATCCTCATGGGTTCAGGCCTGGCGGCGCTGATCGCGCGGAGAATGCGCAGGCAGTAAACAGTCGGCACGTTATCTGACGTGGGGGAGGCCCCGATTCTTGCGGGACAGGGATCGGGGCCTCTCTGTTTAGGGAGGCGCTGCCCCTATCTGGGAGGCAAGCTCGGTGAAGCAGCAGGTGCGGGCAATCCGCCGGGCGGGGCCATCGGCACACCCGTGCCCGACGATGAGGGATTGGGGTGCTGAAAGACCCATTCGTCGTATCGGGACAATCCTTCGAAGTGACGAACGGGTTGGGGAAAATCCGAGCGCTTGATGGCGAGCGCCTTGCTGCGGCTCCGTACTCCCATGATGCCGCCCGTCGGCGATCGCAGAAGGTCCCACTCCTTGCCGGTCATGGGATCGGGATAGGCCTTCCGAAGGAACGGCCGGGGCGGGCGCGTGAGCTCGACCAGCGTGGCTGGGTAATATTCTTCCTGTGTCACACGGCCGGCCTTGACCGCCACAGAATAGGCCGCCAAGGCATTCTGAATTTCAATGCCTTTGATCAGCAGGTCGACTTCCTGCTCGCGCTGGACCGCCATCTTCCATTGACGGGCGCCAACCGACAGCACCAATCCCATCAGCACAATCGCCAGCATCATTAACAGATAGGTTGCCCCTCGCTCGCAGCAACGCCTCTGTGTAGGCGTCGGCATACAAGAAATCCTGGCGGAGGGGCAGTTCGGCCCCGCCCTTTCAATCCTGGCACCTGAGGAATGGCTCATTGCCGAACGACTACTGACGACCCTGGTTCCATTGGATATCTATCGCGACCAGCGTTCTGCCTAAAGAGGAGCTTAGCTGGGTGACGCATTGTGCTTGAGTCCTGGTCGATTTGTTGCAACGATGAATCCCAATAGCTGCCGGAAACGCATGATCCAGACTCGTGGCGGAATCATACCAGACTTATCCCCTAGATGCTGTGGATAACCTAGTCTGTCCCCCAACATCTTGCGGTGTGGCATAGAATCTGCTAGATTTTGATTCCAGCCTGGTGAAGATCCAAACTCCCCATGACTAATACGCCATCCCCAGTTACGACCGGATTCTGCCAACTTTCGCCATCTTCCCGAATACTTACGATTGTTCTCTGCGTTTCACTGTCTGGTTGTTCGATCTTCTCCTCAAGCGAAGTCAGACGGGGAGATCGCTTCGTCGAAGCAGGCAATTGGGAAGAGGCGGTTCTGGCCTACCAGCGTGCGCTTCGGGACGATGCCTTTGATCGAACCATACAGAGCAAGCTGGCGCTGGCCCGGGCGCAGGCCGCCAACCGGTACGACGAGCAGGCCAGGGCCCTGATCAAAGAACGCAAGATGGACCAGGCCGTGGAGGCCATGAAGCACGCCGTCACCTTCGAGCCGGCTCGCATCGAGCGGCACCAGGCGCTCGCCGACGTCATCAAGCTCAAAGAGGCGCAGGATCAGGTCCGCACGGCCGAACAGCTGCGCAACATCGGCCGTGTCGATGAAGCGATGGAAGCCTACCAGCGCGCGGTCCAATTGGATCCCAGCCACACCATCGCGCTCGAAGGCATTAGCACGCTATCCGAAAAACTCAGCGGCGGACGGCGCGGCGACAAACTGAACCAGCCCATTACCCTCCGCTTTCAAAACGCCAAGATCAAGGAAGTCTTTGAAGTGTTGGCCCGGGCCGGCGGAATCAACGTGGTCTTCGACAAGGATGTCAAGAACGATGCCGTGAGCATCTTCATCCAAGACACTCCCTTCGAAGATGCGATGAATTTGATTCTGAGCAGCAACAGCCTGTTCAGCGTCCGTGTCGATGCCGAGACCCTCCTGATCACGCCTAACACGAAGCAGAAGCAAGAGCAGTATCAAGACCTCATGATCCGGACCTTCTACCTGCAGACGATGAAGGCCAAGGATATGGTGGCGCTACTGAAGGGCATGCTCGACACCAAGCGAATGTACGCCAATGAAGCCATTAACGCCGTCGTGCTTCGCGACCATCCAGACAAGCTCAAGCTCGCCGAGCGCATCATTTTAGCCAATGACCGCCCGGATCCCGAAGTGCTCTTCGATCTTGAAGTCCTGGAAGTGAACCGGACGAAGAGCATGCGGTATGGCATAACCTACGGGCGCTATAGCGCGAGCGCTCAGGCCTCGGGCTCGAATGGAACGGCCAATCCGGGCGTGTTCCTTTTCAATGAGCTGAAGAACTTGGGTGACCAGACCTATCTCTTCACCTTGCCAGGCAGCCTCCAGCTCGATTTCTTCAAGCAGGAGTCGGATGCGCGCACGCTCGCCGCGCCGAAGCTGCGGGTGGTGAATGGAAAGAAAGGTGAAGTCAATATCGGCGACAAACAGCCGATTCTCTTGTCGACCACCAACGTATTGCCGGGACAGGTCACCACCGGCTCGGTCCCGACGACCTCGACCGTCACGAGCATCGAGTTCCGCGACACGGGCATCAAGCTGTCGGTCGAGCCGACCATCCGTCTGATGAACGAGCTCGCGCTGAAGATGAAGGTCGAGGTGACCCGGCTCGGTGATGAGGTGACGTTACAGGCTTCGCCGCCGATCAAGACCTTCCGCTTTGGCAATCGAATGGCTGAGACCATCCTGCAGATGAAGGACGGGGAGACCGTCGTGCTGGCTGGTCTCATTCAGGATGAAGACCGCAAGACGCGGAGCTCCATGCCCATCCTCGGGGATATTCCCCTCATCGGCTGGCTCTTCAGCGGCTGGACGACGGACAAGATTACCACGGAAGTCATCCTCACGATCACGCCGCACATCATCCAGCCGATGTCCCCGGCCAGTCCCGAAATGCAGATGGTCTGGTCCGGCACGGAAATGCTGTACTCGACTAAGCCGCTGTTCTCGACCGCCGGCGCGAAGCCGGTCAGCCTCGGAGGCGGCGGACGGGATTCGGGAGCATTGCCTAGCGCCACCCCATCCACGCAGTCCTCCGGCCTGCCATCGCCCGCTGCATCTATGTCAGGAGCCGCCAGCCGACTGGTGGTGAAGCCGACGGAAGTGTCGTCGGAGGTCGGACAAGAGGTCCAGGTCCTTGTCTCGGGTGAAGCCCTCGACGGGCTGGATGAAGCCTCGGTTACCGTGGGCTTCGATCCGCAGATTCTTGAATTCCGCGGCGCTGCGCCAGGGGATCTGCTCCAACAGGGGAATCAACCAGGCGGCATTACGGCCACACCGGCTCCCGGAGGCGGCACGGTTGTGGTCACGCTCAAACGACCGGGTCAGCCGCTCACCGGCAACGGCACCCTGGCCGTCCTGACCTTTGCCTCGAAAGGCGTGGGAGTCTCTCCGATCAGTCTGGTGTCGCCCGCCGGCTCGCGGCAAGGACAGCGCACGCAGCCGGGCATCGGCGAGCAGACCATGGTTCGGGTGCGATGAAAAATGAAGCCGGCCTCACATTCTTGGAACTAATGGCCACGGTGAGCATCGTGATGGTGCTCGCCTCGGTCGCCATGCCCTTGACGAAGGTCTCCATGAAGCGCACGCGAGAAATCGAACTCCGGCAGGCGTTGCGGTCGGTCCGAACGGCGATCGACACCTTCAAGACGGATTGGAATCGGGAAGGCGACGTGTTGCTGGGTCCCCTGTGCGTGAAGAATAAGCTCACCTGTAAAGAGGTCACGAGCGTCTACGGCTATCCCAAGTCGCTGAACCAGCTCTTGGGCGTGACGCTGACGGGAGAAGAGGCCACCGTCCGGGGAACGACCACGAAACGGTATCTCCGCACCGTACCCTTGGACCCGATCACGGGCAAGGGCGATTGGGTGATCCGCTGTTACACGGATCCGCCGGACAACACCAGTTGGTGCGGCAGCGATGTGTACGACATAACGACGCAGAGTCAGGATGTGGCGCTGAATGGCACGAAGTATCGCGAATGGTGAGGGACGACGCCGGGACGAGCGGGGATTCAGCCTCATTGAATTGCTCGTCGTCGTGACGATCATCGGCATCCTGGCCTCCATCGCGGAACCGGCGTACCACAACACCGTTCGGAAAGCGCGCGAGGCGACGTTGCGGCAAGACCTCTTTATCCTGCGCGACCTGCTCGACCAGTTCCGCGCCGACAAGGGGCAATACCCCAAAATGCTCGGCGACCTGGTGTCGGCCGGGTATCTGCGCAGTATGCCCGTCGATCCCTTCACGCGCTCCAATGGGACCTGGCAGGAGATTGCGGAGCCGGCGGAAGGCGGGATTTGGGACGCCCGTTCCGGCTCGGACCTCGTGGGAAGTAACGGACTGCCGTACAACCAATGGTAACGGCCCACAGGGGGCCGCCGGGCTCGTGAGAACGGGCTTCAGAAATCGATGAGAACTGGCGACACACAGAGGCACCGACCGCTGGCGCGACAGGTCGCGCTGGCCCTGCTGCTTCTGCCCCTCAGCGGCTGCATGCACGGACTGTTCAGCACGGACCCCTATGCCATGCCGGAAGTGCTGAAGGCCGAGATGGAGCGGGCTCAACAGAGCGCCTCCGCACTGCGATCCGAACTGGAGCGATTGCAAAACGAATTGGCTGTCTCCCGTATCGCCAAGGCGCAGCTCGAGGGCAGCCTCCGCGATGCCGAGCGGCGTGTCAGTGAATCGCGTCAAGTCATCGAATTTCAGCGCGAGGAATTATCCCGCGCCCGAGGCGAACGCGAGCGGGTCATGACGACGGGGAAGGACCTCCAAGCTCAGCTGACCGCGCTGCAAGCCCAACTGGGAGAACAAACGCGTCTGCAGCAACAACTCGTTCAAATGGTCAATCGTCCGGTGAAACCCGCGCCGACTACTCCGGTGCGCAAAACGGCCCGTGCGCCAGCCGCCCCCAAGACCGTTCGCGGCATCCCGCTGCATCAGCTTGCGCTTCTGCCGCCGCCGGAGTCGGCCGTGGACAATCCGACGCCGGTGAGGAAACTCGCGGTGCACAAGGGGGACACGTTGCACTCCATCAGTCGGCAGTACGGCGTCGATGTCGCGGAGCTGGCCTCGCTCAACAATCTGACGGCGCCGGATCGCCTCCTCGTCGGGCAAGTACTGGTCTTGCCGTCAGGCGCGCAAGACGGCCTCACGCCAGCGGAAGTGGCCGCAGAAGCGGAGCCCGTCCAGGCGCCGTGACAGGCGCCATGTCCATCGCACCGCCGAGCCGATGACCGTGTGAGATCATGCGCCATGCCCAGCTTCTATTACAGAGTGGCCCACCAAGACGGCCGGACCCTCGAAGGGACGATCGATGAGGAAAATGAGGAGCATGCGCGGGCCCTGCTCAAGAGCCAAGGGTACCTGGTGTTCCAAGTCCGCAAGGGCGGCAGCTGGTCCGGGTCGCTCTTCGGGGGATTCAAGCAGTCCTTCGGCAAGGTTTCCCAACAAGAATTTCTCGTCTTCAACCAGGAGCTTCTCGCGCTCCTGAAAGCCGGGCTCCCCATCCTGAAAGTCTGGGACCTGCTCATCGAGCGGGCGAAACATCCGGCCTTTCAATCGGCCTTGCGGGCCGTTCGCCAAGACATCCGCGGCGGGCTCTCCAGTTCGGATGCGCTCGCGCGCCATCCCGCCCATTTCCCAAGGCTCTACGTCGCCACCCTGAAAGCCGGAGAGCAGGCCGGGAACCTGCCGGAAGTGCTCCAGCGCTACATCACCTATCTCAAGCTCATGATCGAGCTGCGCCAAAAGATCACCAAGGCGCTGGCCTACCCCGGCTTTCTCGTCATGGTGGGGATCGGCGTCATCGTCTTCTTGCTCACCTACGTGATGCCGACTTTCGTGGCTATCTATGGAGATCAGGCCAAGTCACTCCCGCCGGCCACACTGGCCTTGATGACGATCGTGAAGACGGTGCAAGGCTGGTTTCCCATCTTTCTGTTGGGTGGGGTCGCTGCGGCCTTCGGCTTCCGCTCCTGGTACAAGAGCGACGCGGGACGACCGGTGTGGGACCGCTTTCTGCTCACCGTGCCGGGCCTGGGCGGCCTGTTGACCCGTCACTACACCATCCAATTGACGCGGACGCTGGCCACGGTGATTGCCGGAGGTATTCCCTTGGTCGAGGCCCTCAGCATCGCGAAGGGGTCTGTGACGAATCGCCAAATATCCGGCCGGCTCGGCGACGCCGTCGACCGCGTCCGAAGCGGTGAAACACTGGCCACATCTCTGGCGGATATTCAGACGATTCCCAAAATGGCTCTCGAAATGATCGCAGTCGGCGAGGAAACCGGCTCTCTGGAAACTATGCTCCGGGACGTCGCCGAGTTCTATGAATCGGAGTTGGACGTGAAGCTCAGCCAGCTCACGACCTGGATCGAACCGGTGTTGATCCTGGTCATGGGCCTCTTCGTCGGCACCATCGTCGTCATCATGTATCTGCCGGTCTTTCAGATGGCCGGCACGGTCCAATAACAGGATGTTGAACAATTGAGCCAGCGGGAACACGCTGAAGTATGAACGATGAGCGATGAACGTGAAACGTGGGACGATCGAGGGGAGAGGGTGGAGGCCCGAGCCAGTCGCCTCAAACCTCGATCCTCAAACCTCGAGCCATGTCGCGTTCATCGTTCAAGGTTTACATGCTCGCTCGCTGCGGCCCGGGTACCCGCCTGGCGGGTGCAACAGACTTTTTGAACATCCTGGGAGATGCTCGATGTTAGCAGTGATCTCCGGCAACCGCACCTTTGCTAAGGCGTGAACCGAGGACTTGACCAAACCGGCAGGGAACACCATGTCGCGCGCAACGGCTCGCAAACGGCTCAGTGAAGTCCTCGTGGCCCAGGGATTGGTCACCCGAGAGGCCATGGAAGAGGCGCTCGCACGCATGAGCCCAGCGCATGCCTCGCTCGGCGACCTGCTCCTGCAAGACCGCCTGGTGAACGAAGAGCAGCTGGGGCGCGCCCTGGCCGAGCAATATGGACTCGTCTTCGAGCCGCTCCAGGATTTCCGCGTCAATCCCGAGTTCTATCATTCCGTGCCCGTCGAGTTGATGCACCGGCACCCCTTCGTCCCGTTGGATCTCTACGACGGCGCGCTCGTCATCGCCGTCCCCGATCCCCACAATCTGCCGGCCCTGGACGAGCTCGAACTCTTGCTCAACCGCCCGCTCATGCTGCGCGTGAGCACCAAGTCCTCCATCCAGGCGGCGCTGTCTCGGAGCGAAGGCTCGATGCAGGCCCTCAAGGCCATCGAAGCCGAATACCGGTCGGTCCTCGTGCGCGAAGACGAGCGGGGCGAAGAAGTCCTCTCGGTCGAAAAGATCACCAAGGACCAAAGCCCGGTCGTCAAACTCGTCGACACCATCTTGCTGAGCGCGCTGCAGAAGCGGGCGAGCGACATCCACATCGAGCCGACCGACCGCGCGGTCCAAGTCCGCTTCCGGTTGGACGGCATTCTCATCGCCGCCCTCGAACCGTTGGACATCAAGCTGCACGCGGCTCTCGTCTCGCGGCTCAAGGTCATGTCCGAACTGGATATCGCCGAACGGCGCGTGCCTCAAGACGGCCGTTTCGGCATTCGGATCGATCGCAAGCGGGTGGATTTCCGCGTCTCGGTGCTGCCCAGCGCCTTCGGCGAATCGGTCGTCATCCGCATCCTCGATCGCGAATCGATCACGGCGGGTGTCAGCGCCCTTCGCCTGGACAAGCTCGGGTTTAATCCCTCAGATCTTAAGCGCTTTCGTCGGGCCATCCATGAGCCCTACGGCATGGTCCTGGTGACGGGCCCCACCGGCAGCGGGAAGACCACCACGCTCTATGCCGCCATTACCGAGATCAATACGACGGAAGATAAGCTGATCACCATTGAAGACCCAGTCGAGTACCACCTGCCCGGCGTCGTCCAGATTCAGGTCAACGAAAAGAAGGGCCTCACCTTCGCGCGGGGCCTGCGGTCCATTCTGCGTCATGACCCGGACAAGGTGATGGTCGGCGAGATCCGGGACTCCGAGACCGCCCAGATCGCCATTCAGTCGGCCTTGACCGGCCACTTGGTCTTTACCACCGTCCATGCGAACAACGCCTTCGACGTCATCGGCCGATTCGTCAACATGGGGATCGAGCCCTACAACTTCGTCTCGTCGTTGAATTGCATTTTGGCCCAACGCCTGGTCCGGATGATTTGTCTGAATTGCCGCGAACAGGTCACGCTGGACCAGCAAGAGGCCGAGGTGTCGGGGCTGGAATTTGCCCGCTATAAAGCCGTGCCCTTCTATCGCGGACGGGGCTGTGAGGCCTGCCACGGCACCGGCTACCGGGGCCGCAACAACATCACGGAGTTTCTCGATCTCTCCGATGAGATCAAGGAAATGATCCTGGCGCGCAAGCCGCCGACCGAGATTCGTCTCCGCGCCGTGGCCGACGGGATGACCAGCATGCGCCAGTCGGCGATGGCGAAAGTACTGGCCGGAGAGACCACATTGCGCGAAATTAATAGGGTGAGCACGATCGACCCGATCTGACCGCAAGGGAATATGTTCAACCTGTTTGGAAAGCCGGGGTACTCGCTCAAACTGGGCCCGCAGAGTGCGGCCTGGGTCGAGGCGCGCCGCGGGTGGACGGGGAGAGCGAACCCGCACTACCACATGGTGGAGTTCCCGCCGGGCGCGGTGAAGCCCTCGCCCATGGAGCCTAACATCCTGGATCTTGCGGTGGTCGAAGGGCGACTGAGGGACCTCCTCCCGCCTCCGTCCGCGCAAGCGATGCTGCGGCGCATGGGCGTCCCCGAACTGTTGCGCCCGATCGCCATGGTCGTACCGGACCTCGCCACCCGCATGGCCCTCCTGACGGTCGAATCGCTGCCGGACAAGCGGGAGGAGCAGGAAGCCTTGGTTCGCTGGCGACTCGAACAAGAGCGGCTTTTCCCCATGGCCGGAACCAAAGTGGCATTCCAAACCTTTGGCGCGGCAGCCAAGGGCGCGAAGGGCCCTCGGACGGTCCTCGCCGTCGTCATGCGGGACCCGATTTGGGCGCAGTACGATCAGCTCTGTGAGCGCCTCGGCCTGTCGCTGGTCGACTTGGATATCAGTTCCTTGCGACTCTGGAATCTCTGGAAACGCGGGCCGGGCGGCGCTCACGCGATGCCCAGCGGCCAGGGCCTTGTGTGGCTCAGTCTCTTAGATGGCGGCATGACCATCGCCATCTTCAAGGACGGGATGCCGATCTTTCTCCGCACAAAACCGATTCCACCGAATCGGCCCGGTGAAGTGATCCCCCGCGTCCGAACGGAATATGTATTGGGCGAATTAACCAGCTCGCTCCTCTATTGTCAGGAACAACATCCCAAACTCGCGCTCAAGCAGCTCATCCTGATCGGACAAGACCTGCCGCCGGCCTTAGGAAAAGACATCCTCCAAACCTGCCAAGTGGAGGTCACGGACCTGGGGTGGGCGCAGGCGGAAGCGATCGGCTGGCGCCAAGCCTTCGACCATCCACCGATTGCCATGCTCGAAGCCGTCGCAGGGTTGGCCGGCGCGGCCTAGGAGCGGCCTTTACGATGAGCAAAACCGACGTGCTCCTGCATATCAATCTGAGCCCGCGTTATCGCAGCTACGTCCGCCCGGCCGGTTGGCTCTTGGTCGGCCTCTGCCTGGCGCTCGGGATCTGCATCGCCACGGAGGTGCAACGAGCCGTCGCCCTGGAATCGCGCATCGCCGAACTGGAGCCGGCGCTCCAACGCGTGCGCGAGCAAGACCGGCAGTTGCAAGCCGAGAGCGGGAAGGCGGGGTTGGACGTCTCCGACGCCACCATCAAACAGCTCCCGGTGCAAGTCGGCTTTGCCAATCAGTTGGTCGCCAAGCGCAGCTTCTCCTGGACGACGTTTCTCACCAATCTCGAAGACACGGTGCCGACGAAGGTGTCCATCCATTCGATCCGCGTCGAAGCCAAGGCCTCGCTGATTCGTCTGGCCGGCGCCGCCCGGACGCTGCAGGACGTGACGCACTTCGCGCGGCAGTTGGAGGACCATCGGGCCTTTGCCAATCCCGTCTTGCTGCAGCACCGGGCGCACGAAGACGGGCACATCGAGTTCGACATGACCGTCACCTACAACCCGAATCCGACATGAAACGGCTCGCCGACGAACTGCAGAAACTGGTGAAGGAGCCCTATGCGCCCCTGCTGCCCTGGGCTGCGCTGGCGTTTCTGCTGTTCCTCGTCTGGTTTGGCATCCAGTCGTGGCTGGCGGATCCGGCCCAGACCCGCGTGACACAACTGGAGACAGAGTGGAACAGCGCGCGTCAGGTGCTGCTCCAGCGCCATGAGGCCCGCCAAACCCGGCAGGCCCTGGCCAGGTTCATGGCCGCCCTGCCCACGAATCATGAGTTTGCGCCGCTGGCCCTGTCGATTTCCGAAGAGGCCAAGAAATACGGCGTCAAACTGCCGGCACTGACGTATCGAATGGATAAGGCCGAAGCCGGCCTGGCCACCAGAGCCCTCTTCCAGGGCACCGCAACAGGCCGTTATGAAGACCTTCGCCGATTTATCTATCATCTCGAAACCTTCAAGCAACTCTTGCTGATCGAAGACCTCACGGTCCTCAGCACCAATCGTCAATCGGCGGACGCCATCACCGTCAACCTCCAGATCGCCACCTACTTGCGGGGCGTCGCGCCCACACCGGCTCCCAAGTCCAACGCCACATGACCGAGGAACGAAAAAAGCTCCTCATGATCGGACTGATGGGCCTCTGGGGCCTCGTCTTATTATGGCGATTCTTCGGGGTCGAAGAGCCCGCGCGCGCGCCGCTGAAATACGTCACCGGTCAAGCCGCGCCGCGAGAGGGCGCCGCACCGGGGGGCGGACTCCACGTCGCGAGCCTCGATCAGATTATCCCGAGCGGCAAGAAAAGCATGGAGTTTACGAAGCCCAAGAACATCCTGGCGCCCCTGGGGATGCGAGAAGAGCAGACCGCATCCAAACCTCGTGTCGCAGCCCGGCGTGGACCGCGGCATGGGCTAGCCGGATTGATGCCGCCTGTGACTGCGCCCCCGCCGCCCCCACCGCCATCCCAGGAGGAATTGGCCGCACAGGCCGGCCGCGAAGAGCTCGCCCGTTACAAGTACATGGGCTATCTCGCGCGACAGGGGCGCAACCAGGCCGTCTTAGCCAAAGAGCAGAAGCTGCACATCGTCTGGACAGGAGAAACCATCGAAGGTCGGGTGGTCGTCAAAGCCATCACGCCGACCGCCGTGACGCTGAAGGAAATGCCCTCGCAGGTTGAGCAGATCCTACAGCTCCAGGCGGCCGAAGGCGGGTGATCCTCCTCAGCGTAAAATGCCACGCCGAATGATACGTTCTCTCCTCGATAGTCGCTGCGCCATTCGGATCGCCCTCGCGTGCTCCATCGGGTTGCTCCCTGCTCCGATCGCCCCCGCACAGTCGGGACCACCCGCTGAGGAGCGCGTCCCGAAAATTACCCTTGATCGCGGCTATCTCTCGGTCTCGGCACAGAATGTCCCTCTACAGGACGTGCTCATGGCCATCGGGGAGGTGGGCGGGTTTGAGATCGAATGGCATGGGACTGACGCGCAGCACAGGATCTCAGTCCGATTGGAAGCTCGTCCCCTCGCTGACGGCCTCAATGAGCTTTTGAGCGGACGAAACTATCTGGTGCTCCATAAGGGAAGGGGACGCGACAAGCAGATTACGAAAGTCGTCGTGGGGCTGGGGGCACCGGGGACCTCGTCCGGATCGACCGTGGCGCCACCCCCGGTCGCAACCAACTCAGCGCCAGACTCTCGCGAACGAGAGAGTCTGGAACCGCCCCCGCCGCGTCAAGATATCGATGACCGCCGGCCGCGAGAGGGGGCAGACCTGCCGGGAGGAACCGGATTACCGCCACTGATCCCCCCTTCGACGCCTTCTACCAACCCGTCGGCAGCCACGACGCCCCTCCAGCCCAGCTCACCCTTTCCCTATCTGAACGCCATCCAACAACAGAACCAGGCGCGGCAAGCGCGCGAGAAGGCGGCCGCCAGCCCTGCTCCTTCGGAGAACCCATGACAGGTGGGCTTCTACACAGTCCTCGCCACCTGTCGTGGAGGAGGGCTGGGCTCGACGCACCGCCAAGCGACTGGGTCTGGAGGTCAGCCTGCGGCCGCGCGGGCGGCCGCGAAGTCGATCAGAAAAGCAGAATGTCCCCTTTTTGAGAGGCGGCTAGGCGCGTTGCGTTCGTCCCGCAAGCCACTACTTGAGCGAGGCCTGACTTTCCGCGGATCGCGCCCCCGCAAGAAGGTCCACGACGCTGATGTCTTCGTCGAGATCCACCCAGTGAATACCTTCCCCACGTCCGATCAGTCGCCAGTTCTCACACTCTCTGCTTGTGGCATGCACCAGCCGTGGGAACCAACTGATCGGCACCGAGACGGTCCGGCCATCCGTGAGGTCCACCGCCAGGGTGTCGTCGGTAATCGACACCCGCTGCGCATGCGCCACACCTGTGTCAGCGGGAGAAGAACTCATGCCACCTCCGCAGCAGATCTTGCCGATGCCCCGTTACCAACGCTTCAATTCGTCTGAGTTCCATTCGACCAAACCCACCGCTTTCCTGAAGCCTGACCGGATCCAGCCACACTTTAGCGACATTGTCTTCACGCTCTACGTGCACATGCGGTGACTCGCCACGATCTCCTGAATAGAAAAACAATCGGTACGTCCGCTCCGAAGAACAGTGGGCATGTGCCCCCCAGATGTTGGAATCTTACCCTATTTCAATCTCGGAGGCTATGGAAGGCAGCCTGCCCATCCACCTCAGCGGGCGGTCAGGCGGAGTTCGCCGTGTTCCATGTCGAGGGTGACGAGAAAGTGGCTGAGGAAGCTGAGGCCGAGGAGACCTTCGACGGTGGGCGGGGCATCGGGCAGATCGTAGATCGCCACCGGCACGTTGCGCGCTGACGCCGCTCCGGCTTCGATCATGCCGATCCGCATCACATCGACGCTGACTTGCCCGCCGGCGGTGTTCACGAGGGCGGAGGAGACCGGCGACTCACCGTACAGCCCGAGGTCTCGCGCAATCGCCCGCGACAAGAGGGTCAGCGTCGCCCCCGTATCCAGTATCAGCCTGGCTTGCCGTTCCCCATTCAGTTTCACCGAGAGCGTCACCGAGCGGCCCACCATCTGAAGCGGGACGGTCACATAGCCCCCGACCGGCGGGGGAGTTTCGGGCGTCTGGCCTTCGGCTTTCGCCGGAGCGGGCAGCCGGTTTTCCAACACTGGGCGGTCATGCGATGGCGGCGACGCGCCGACACCGCTGGTTCCGGCTGTCGCGCACTGGCGGGCATCGAGCGGGGAGTC
>CAYZTJ010000006.1:0-46322 GCA_964481215.1 uncultured Nitrospira sp.
CCGTTGGCGGTGAGGTCCGCGTCGCCCTGGGCGCCGTCGATCAAGCTCAACGTGATAGTGTCGCCATTAATGGTCGCGCCGGTGCCGCCGCTCAGACCGAACTCATACCAATGCGCCGTGGTGTTCCCGGGTGCGGGCTCCGGCCCGTATTTGTAGAAACTGTTCACGAGACTGCCGTCCGGGAGCAGGATGGTGACCTGCGCCGAGCCGCCGGGTGTCACACCGTGGACTTCAAAGCCCAGGAGGCCGTACGGAAACTCCGTGTCTGCCGGCGCGTCGGCGGGCAGCGTGCTGGAGGTCTGCACGTTTCGCAAGGTCGTGCCGGTCGGTGAGACCAGCGTGACGTACTCGTTCGTCACGGCGTTGACCAACGACGTGACATTGGCCTGCTGACTGTCCGGAATCCCGTCCTGATTGGCGTCGCCGCCGTTGGGCCCGCCGCCTTCATTCGCGTCGGGGATGCCGTCGCCGTCGCTGTCGGCTACGGTGCGCGTGATGGTCCGCGTGGCTTGATTCTGATTGCCCGCGCGGTCGGTGGCGCGGATGGTGAGGCTGTTGGCGCCAAGGTTCAGCGCCACGTTGGTGAAACTGAACGTCCCGCTCGCATCGGCGGTCGTGGTCTGGCCGGTCTCAAGCAACAGCAGGGCCGCCAGCGGCTCCGTGAGCCCGATCAATGTCACCACATCGGCCGTGGTGGCCTGATCGCCCACGGGCGGCGTATCGAAGGTGGGGGCGAGGTCGAAGCTGACCGGTGGCGCCGCCGTGTCGAGCGTGAAGGAGACGGTCGTCTGCGAGACGTTGCCCTTGGCATCCGTGGCTTGGAGCTTGAGCACGTAGGTGCCGTCGGTGAGCGGGCCGCCGTTGATCTGTTCGAGGCGCGTGCGCGGGAGCGCAAAGCTGCCGTCGGCCTGCCGATCGGCCAGAATGCTGAACGCGGGCGTGGCCCCGAATCCGGCGGTGAACGCGGCGATGCCGCCGCTGTCCGTCACGTTGCCGGTCACGGTGGGGAGACTGGTGTAGCCGTCGGCGCCGTCGCTGCCGGTGTCTTGAGCCAGCGCGGCCGCAAGTGCGGGCGCGGTGACGTCGGTGCTGAAGCGCGGGTCGGTGGCCGTGTTGACCGATGCGCCGTTGACTAGCGCGGTGGCCGGCAGGGCCCCGGCGATGATGCGGCTGGTGCTGCTCATCTGGCCGGTGATGGCGATCAGCGTGATCGAGCTGGCGCTGCCGCCACGAATGACATCGTTGCCGTTGCCGAAGGCGCCGTCCACTGGGTCCACGCCCACGCGGACGGTGGAGTTGGTCATGGCGCCGCTGAGGATCAAGGACCCGAGCTGCCCCGGGCCGAAGGTATCGGCATTGACGCCCGCGCCGCCGAGCTTGCCGTCTTGGCCCAAGTTCGCCCCAATCAAAATCGTGGCGTTGGTCAGATGCCCGGGGGCGAGGAAGGGTATGCCGATGGTAAGCGCGGTGATCGAGGGGGCGGCGACCACCCCGCCCTGTACGCTGCCCAGCGTGAGGGCCGTGACCGGGCCATCCACCGCCACCGTGCCGGTGATGTCGGTCGTGGCGGCGGTCAGGGCGGCCAAGGGGCCCTGCACGTGAATATCATTGAGCGTCACGCGGCCGTTGCCGGCGCTATTGGTCAGAATCGTGACCGCCGAGGCGCTGGTGGTGCCGGTGACTCTGACGTCCCAGGAAGCGCCGTCCCTGAAGACTTCCCCGGTGCCGGGGCCGGTCAAGGTAAAGGTCACCCGCGTGCCGTCGGCATCCAGGATGTTCAGCACCGTGTTGCCCGTGCGGCCCGGCACCGCCCCGAACTGCCATTCCACCTCGAACTGGGGGCCTACGCTGAGATTGTTGGCCTCCCCGGCCGCGCCCTCGGCGATGACATTGGTGGCATCCACGCGCGCCAGTAGGTTGTACGTGACAGGCTGCAACGTGCCGGGCATTGACAGGGGCACCACGACATTGGTCGCCGACCCAGCATTGATGCGCTGCGGCGCATTGGCCGTGCCGAGCAGAATGTCGGCGGCATCGAAGGTGGCGTCGAGCGAGGCATAGACGGCGACCTGCGACACCGTATTGGTGCGCTGATCGCCTTGATTCGTCACGCGCACGGTGGCGGATTCGGCGTTGGTCGGCACGCTGGGGTCTTGGAGGGTGTGCGCGGTGATGAGGCCGGCGACATCGGCGGCCATGAGGAGACGGGGCTCCATGGGCTCCATGAAGAAGTGCTGAGTGCTGAGGGCTGAGTGCTGAGAGTGGCACGATGAACGAGGAACGCGGAACGATGAACGCCCTCCCGCGAGCGACGAGAGACGAGCGACGGGTGACGCGGCGGAGATCCCATCGCGCCGCCACCGACGGCGCATCGCGCGGAGGCGGGCGCGCATCGTGGCTCGACGGCGACTGTGCCGCCACCGCCAGCCGTACAGAAATACCCGCAGCTTCGTCAGAAAGAGGGGGTCACGCATGCGCACCTCGCCGGCTTGTGAGGGAGAATCACACCGTTGCTCGTGGCCTCGGGCTTGCTTGGAAGCAGACCACGTGCAAGCCGTGTGCGCGAAATCAGACGGCCAGGCCGGCAGCGGAACTGTAGTCCTGAAGTGCGCGCAAACTCACAGAAATTTGGGGATCACGATGGGCGAGAAATACCTGTCATTCAAGGTCTCACTCCACTCATGTCAGACTCGAAGTGGCTCGGATCGGAGCCACCGTGACTCCAAGTCGAGTCACTGTACAAAAAGACTGATCAATGGAAGATGAAACAAGGTCGCATGTCCGCTATACTGCGCCTCCCTGTTTGGACCGCCGAGGTGAGAGGAGCGGAGCTTGCTGGACGAGTCTCAGGGACAAGTCGGCAGAGCCGAGTCACGATGGGTAATTCCTGCGAAGCCATCTTGCTGCGGGCGAAGCTGATCGTGTCATCGATGAGCTTGGTCGGCTGGCTGTTGCTGAGCTGGTGGGCGCTGCCAGCCTCGGCGGAGGATTCGTCGGTCTCCACGCCGCGCATGGGCTCCGCAATGGCCCAATCCCTTCAGACAGAAGTCCTGTTCCTGCGTGAAGAGTCGGTGTCCATTGCGACCCGCAACGAGCTGCCCATTTCGCAGGCCCCTTCCGAAGTGTTTGTCATCACGGATGAGGACATTCGCCGTGCCGGCGCCACGGACCTTCCCACCGTGCTTCGGCGGATCCCCGGGTTGGAAGTGATGCAGACGACCGCGGCGGATTTCAACGTGAGCGTGCGCGGGGACAATCAAGTCACCGCCAATAAACTTCTGGTGATGATCGATGGCCGCTCGATCTACATCGACCAGGCCGGCGTGGTCTTTTGGAAACTCATCCCCATCACCTTGCCGGAAATCAAGCGGATCGAGGTCCTGAAAGGCCCTGCGTCCGCCGTCTATGGCTTCAACGCTTTCGACGGCGTGGTCAACATCATCACCAAGTCGCCGGAGGAGATGAGGGGTACGACCCTCCAGGTCGGCGGGGGCGAACTCGGCACGCTGACCAGTTCGGCTGTTCATGCGGGGGTCCAGGGGAATTTCGGCTATCGCCTGTCGGTCGGCCATGACCAGAATCAGCAATGGCGCAACCGGGATGCGCAGGCCTTTAATGCGCTGCGCCTGAACCTTCACACCGAATACACGTGGTCCGATGCTTCACGGCTCCAAGTCGCCGGGGGCATCGTGGGCTCGAAACCCTATGATGGGCCGGATACGGCCGGTGGCTACCAGTCGGACAAACCGGCGAAATCCTACGTCTCCTTCATCTACGATCGCGGTCCGCTCTCCATTCGGGGCTGGTGGAACGGATTCTATACGAACAGTCTGAACAGTACGTATCCCCCGCTGAATACGGTCGAAACCGTGACGGACCCAAACGGCAGTCCGACCAATCGCTTGACCCTCAATACCTATAATCTCGAGGCCAGCTACCGTGCACAGCTCTTCCCGACCGTGAGCGTCACGTCCGGGATCAACTACCGCCGGAACTTGTCTTCCAGCAACTTCACCACCGAGCACACCGGTGAAGATCGCTTGGGACTCTACACCCAAGCCGAATGGCGGGCCTTGTCATCTCTGAACCTGGTGGCCGGCGTTCGCTACGACCTCGATACGTTCGTGAATCCCACGCTCAGCCCCCGCGTCGCCGCCATCTACACTCCTATGGAGGGCCATACGTTCCGGCTGTCCGCCTCCGTGGCCTATCGCCCCCCGACGATCAATGAAGAAAAACTCAACGTGCGGGCCAATATTACGCTCCCGGGATTCTCGTTTACGACGCCGGTCATGGGGTCCACTGCCTTGCAGCCTGAACGGATCATCTCCTATGCAGCCGGCTATCAGGGCTGGTTTCTCCAACATCGCCTGCGCATTCGGACGGAATTGTTCTTCAACCATCTCTCTGATCTCCAACAGGTTCGCGCCACCGGACCAGCGCCAACGGATCCCACGACGATCGTCAACGCCGGGCTCGCCGACATCTACGGGGGCGAAGCCGGTGCGGAGTATCTCGCGACCTCCTGGCTCTCGCTCTTTGCCAACTACTCCTACCAGGAATTCGGGCAATCGTTCACCGGATTCAGCCGGCGCGGCATGCCTCGCTTCAAATGGAACGCGGGACTGCGAGGCGACTGGTCGAACGGGGTGAACGCCGAATTGCTCTATCACTATGTCGGCGCCGCCACCTACCCGATCGCCGACGCCTTCACGCAACTGGCCGGCTTCTTCCCGCCCGGGTCGACCGTTCCGAGCGAGCGCGTCGGCAGCTACAATCTTGTCAATGCACGGCTGGGCTATCGCTTCTGGCAGGAAACCACCTCATCCGGGTCTCGGCGCGAAGCGGAGTTTGCCTTGTCTGTGTTCAACGCGCTGAACGACACACACAAGGAATACCCGCTGGGGGATACGATCGGCAGCCGCGTGATGGGCTGGCTGACGGTGAAATTTTAGGCGGGAGGGGTGAGGCGAAAGGGGTGAAAGGTTAGACGTGAAAGGTGAAAAGTCAGATATGAGGAGTCGAGAACAGCAGAAAATCAGATACGAAGGGGAGAACTGGGAACAGGAGCACGCATGAAAGGGACTGTGGCATGGAATTTCCAGATGTTATAGATGGGGGGAGTCGGATAGCCGAAGGACTCGGAGATCCACCGTGCCTAACTCCTCGAAATCGTGAGATTCGTCATATTGTCAATCAGGCGGTCGTGAAGAAACTGGTGACTCGGCTTGGAGCCAGCATGACTCCGTTTGGGATCAGGCGACCGCATGATCGTATCCTAGATAGTAGTGCCATTTGCCCTTGGCACAGTTCCCTCTCCCCCTGTGGTATCCTAGTTCCCACCCTGACTCGTTAGGATGGCTCTCATGATAAGGCGACTCATACCAGTTCCTCTCGCCTTCATCCTCCTCCCCGTCTGGTTTGGTCTGAGCTCGATCTGCCCATCGCTGGTTACAGCCGCCGAGGTCGCCATTCTCAAGTCGGCGGATGTCGACTACTACGATCAAGCCGTCCAGGGCATTCGCAGCAGCCTCTCCAGTCGTGTGACAGTGAAAGAATATCCGCTCGGCGGCAGCGTGGCCCAGGGGCGCAAGATCGGCACGGCGCTGAGGGCCAGTCCGCCCGACCTTGTGGTTGCCGTAGGCTTGAAGGCGGCGCTGGCCGTGAAGCTAGAAATTGTCGACACACCGGTCGTCTTTTGTCTTGTGCTAAATCCCGAGCAGCATGGCCTCCCCGCTTCCAACATGACCGGTATCCAGATGCGACTGGAACCAGAGACGCAACTGACCTCGCTGCGTGGCGTGCTGCCGAAGGCCACCCACCTCGGTCTGCTTTACGACGAAGATAAGAGCGGAGACTTCGTCCGCGAAGCCCAGCGTGCCGCGTCGCGGCTGGGTGTGGAGTTGCTGGCCCTGTCCGTCCGCTCGCGAGAGGCCGTCACTCCCACGTTGAAGTCGCTGGCCGGCAAGATCGATGCGCTTTGGGTCATTCAAGATCAGACCGTCGTCAGCGATTTCACCATCCCCTTGCTGATGCAATGGTCGCTTGATGCGAAAATCCCGATCTTTACGTTTTCTTCCACGCTGGTGCAGCAAGGCGCGCTGGGGGCTTTGGTGGTGGACGCCTGGACCGTGGGACAGCAGGCTGGCCGTATCGCCTCCGGGCTGCTTCGACGTGAAACCGCCCCCGGAGGCCTCTTGTTGACGCCCGAACAGCCGCAGCTCGCGTTGAATCTCCGGTCGGCGGAACTGTTTGGGCTCTCGCCTTCTGCCGAGGTGATCCGACTCGCAGGCCAGTTGTACCACGGTACCGGTCCAGTGGCCGGGAAGTTCTCAGCGACCGACCTCCTTCAGTAAGTGAGGCAGCTCATGCACCAGGCCACCGCAGTGGTGTCGGCCGTGTCGAAGGGCAGCCTCAAGCTGAAGCTGGCCCTCAGCACGGCCGCGCTGCTCACCGTGACCTGCCTCGTGCTGGGATGGCTATTTCTCCAACAACAAGTCCAGTCGGTGACGGCCGGCTTGCTCGACAGTGGCACGCTCCTCGCCCAGCATCTGGCCCGCACGAGCCGCCATCCGACTCATTCTGCCGACACCTACTCGCTCGCCCGTCTGCTGCGCGAAACCTTGGCGGTGTCACAGGTCAACTATGTCGCCATCATCGCGCCGCAGCAGCACATCGAGATGGGCGCCGGCAAGGAAGCCTGGGCCCAGCAGTTTGCGCGGACTGGCCCATCCAGCCAGCGGTTTTCCCTGTCCGGCTTGATCCTGCCGAGATTGGCCGACCATCAGACGGCGGAGCCCATGATCACCGCGGTGTCCCTGACCGGAGGCACGCCGGTCCTTCGTCCGACCATTCAGTTCAGCGGACCTGATCTCTTCAACCTGTTCCTAGGGGCGGAGTACCCGGTCGTGATCGATGTGACGGTGCCCTTGCCAACGACCTCACCCACCCGCCCACCCGATCCGGCCCTCGGGCTCACGCTCGGCGAATCGGGGGAGGACTTATCTGAACTGAATCCGGCCGATGAACCCCACCGAGCCTTTGTCCAGGTCGGTTTGTCCACCGCGGAACTCCAGGACAGCCTGCGCCATGTGATCCGCCAGATCGTCCTGGTCACCTTCACCCTGCTGAGCGCAGCGCTGATGGGCACGGTCTGGCTGGCCCATCGCATGACCACACCGCTGCAGACGCTCACGACCGCCGCACATCGCATCGCCGGCGGCGAGTCCTTCCGCCCCCTGCCTGCATCCGGCCACGACGAAATCAGCACGCTGACCCACGTGTTCAATCAAATGGTCGACACGTTGCAGACTCGCGAACGCGAGCTGCGCGAGCTGACGCATACGTTGGAGGAGCGCGTCCGCGTCCGTACGACGGAGTTGGAATCGGCCAATGCCAAACTCCAAGAGCTGGACCGACGCAAATCGCTTTTTGTGTCGACGGCCTCGCATGAGCTGCGCACGCCGCTCACGTCGATCCGCTTGAATCTCGCCAATCTCTTGGATGAAGTGTACGGGACACTCGGATCGGAACAGCGCCAGGTCCTGAGCCGCCTTGAGGGGAGCCTGGGCCGCCTCCAACATTTGATCGAAGAACTCTTGGATCTCTCGCAGATCGAAGTGGGCGAGATCTCACTCCAGCTCAAGGCGGTGGACCTGCCGCCGGTGATCACGCATGTGACGGACACCTTGCACGCGTTGGCGGCGGAGAAAGGCGTGACCGTGGCGACGAACCTGGCATGCGGGCTCCCTGCGGTTCAGGCCGACGTTGAAAAGGTTCAGCAAGTGCTGACGAATCTGATTCACAACGCCATCAAGTTTTCGCCGGCCAGGGGCACCGTGACGATCGCGGCCGCCGCCAATGGAAATGGGACGGTCCATGTGTCGGTCGGGGATTGCGGAATCGGCATCACCTGCGAGGAAATGGACAAGATCTTTCTCCCCTTCTATCGCGCCCCCCATCCCGGCCAGCAGGCTAAAGGCGCCGGCCTGGGCCTCACCATCGCCAAGCACTTGGTGGAACTCCACAAGGGACAGCTCTGTGTAGAGAGCCGGCCCGGCGAAGGCAGTACATTTTCCTTCACCCTTCCGATCGCGTAGCACACTCGTTCTCTGGTCGATTGCGGCCGATCAGGCTGCCGCAGGCTGCTACTGTGGCTTGCCCGAGATACCCTTTTGCCGCATGAGGCGTGTGAGCGACGTGCGCCGCAACCCGAGCTCGTCCGCCGCCTTGGTCTGATTCCACCCGTTCCGCCGCAGCGCCTCTTCGATCAAGCGCCGGCTGTAGGCTTCGACCCCTTCATGGTAGGTCGATGCCTCAGCCGGCCTGTCGTCGCTTTCGACGGCAGACCGCTCCCATTCAGCCAGCCGGAGATGTTCCGGTCCAATCTGTTCCCCCTGACAGAGAATCAAGGCGCGGACCAAGACATTTTCTAATTCCCGCACATTCCCGGGCCATCCGTAGGTGCGCATGGCCCGCCAGGCTTCCTCGCTCAGACCGATCTTGCGCGGCACGCCGACTTTCAGCGACGCACGGATCATGTGCTCGACCAAGGCCTGGAGATCCTCCATCCGTTCTCGCAACGGCGGAAGCTTGATGGTGACGACATCCAATCGAAAGTAGAGGTCCTCGCGGAATCCGCCCTGCCTGACGGCTTGCTTCAAGTCCTTGTTGGTGGCGGCCACGAACCGGACATCGACCTTCACCGGCTGCGTGCCGCCGATGCGATAGAAGTTCTGGTCTTGGAGCACGCGGAGCAGTCGCGATTGCAACACCAGCGGCATTTCGCCGATCTCGTCCAAAAACACCGTGCCCCCGTCGGCGCATTCGATCTTGCCCGGTTCCCGACGCACGGCACCGGTAAAGGCCCCTTTCTCGTGGCCGAACAGTTCGTTCTCCAGCAAGCTTTCCGGCAAGGCCGCGCAGTTCACGACGACAAACGGCTTGGCGGCACGCGGACTCCATCGATGGATCGCGCGCGCAATCACTTCCTTGCCCGTGCCCGTTTCTCCGAGGACTAAAACCGTCGCGGACGAGGCCGCCGCCATTCTGGCGGTATCCAGACATTGCACCATGATCGGATTGGCGCCCACCACATGTTCGTATCGATCCTCCACCTCGTCACGGAGCAGCGAGACTTGCCGCTGCAGCGCGACCGCGGCCAGCGCTTTCTGGATGACGGCCGAAAGATGGTCTGGATCGAACGGCTTGGTGAGAAAATCGATGGCGCCGAGTTGCATGGCCTCGACTGCCCGAGCGACCGTACCATGTGCCGTAAGGACGATGACCCCCGGCCCATTCGTGATTTTTTTGGGTGAGGGCGCGTGCGTGGCCGGCTGGGAATTGCTGAGCTCGGTCAGGCGTTTGAGGACGTCGAGGCCGGAGAGACCCGGCATTTCGATATCAAGGAGCAGGAGGTCCGGAGACTCTTGCGGGACAAGCGTGAGCGCCTGTTCGCCGTTCTCAGCCGTCAGGACCTCGTGCCCCTGCCACTTGAGCCGGCTTTTCAGCGCGAGCAGGATCTCCTGGTCGTCGTCGACGATGAGGATTTTCGCCTGCATCAGCCTCACACCGATTGTGTGCGACTATTCTAGACGAGTCCTCCGCAAGACACAAAGGCTCCTATTTCTCTAAAAACTCTGACAGGACGGGGACTTAGCGAGCAGGTCTCAGGGCGCCTTTTTGAATACGATGTCGCCGAAGTAGGCGGTGGCGGATTCCTGGGTGTTGTCGGTGTCGGACATGATGGCCACGCCATTGATCAGGGGCGGCTCTTCGTCGAAGGCTTTCTTGTAGTCCTCATACACATTGCGGGACTCCTCGACCCAGGTCCCGAGCCCGGCCGGTCCGCTGCGCATGACGACCATCTTGGCGAAATCGGTGTAGGCGTTGTCGATGATGGCGCCGAGGGGCGCCTTGGTGTCCCAGATATAGTTCAGCGCGCCGATCGGGATGTCGCCGAAGATCGCCCTCCCCGCCTTATACTTGACCTTGCGGCCAAAGGAGACCTTGTCAGGATCGTATTCAAAGGTCACATAGAGCCGCGCGGGATAATCGTCGCCGTCCTTTCTCGTCACGTCGCTTTTCTTGAGCAGATTGTCGACTTTCCAGCGCCAGTGGACGATGGGATATTCTTTCGGATCGATCTTCACTTCCTTGGTGAGCCCAGAGGCCGCACCCTGGCTCATCGCTTTCACGACAACGGTGTCGCCGTCTTTGACCAGCGCATAGGCGGTCTGCTTCGGGACCTTCTTGAAGGTGAGGGGCTTCCAGCCGATGGGGGTCTCTGCGCCCTCTTTGTCGCTCGAAAATTTTGCGACATCCAAGGCGGGGCCATCGGCCTGCGCGCCACCAAACCACCCGACCACGACCAGCGTTGCGAGTATTCGTGTGAGGTGTTGCATCGGCGTCGCCTCGCTTCTCACTCGATTCCCTCTACGGGATTCATGCCGACCCCGGATCTCTGCTTCCTCTATGTCCGCAACCAGGCGAAGAGCTTCTGCAGGAACTGTTTTTTCCCTTCGGTGAACGTCGTCTTCCGCCAGAGGTTCGCCGTCTTCTTCACCACTTCCGCCTGCGTCGGATAGGGGTGGATCACGCCGGCGATCGTCCCCAATCCCACCCCGGCCTTCATCGCCACCGAATACTCGTTGATCATGTCGCCCGCGTGCGCGGCCACGATCGTGGCGCCCAGGATCTGATCCGTGCCCTTCTTCACGTGCACGCGCGCAAAGCCCTCGTCCTGCCCGTCCAGGATGGCGCGATCGACCTCATCCAGTTTGAAGGTGAAGGTGTCCACCTCGATGCCCTTCTCCTTCGCATCCTTCTCATACATCCCCACGTGCGCGATCTCCGGTTCGGTGAAGGTACACCAGGGCATAATCAGCGAGCCGGTGCTGGCTTGGCCCAGGCCGAATGGATGCGGGAAGAGCGCATTCTGGATCACGATGGCCGCCATGGCGTCGGCCGCGTGGGTGAACTTGTACTTGGAGCAGATGTCGCCGGCCGCATAGATCCGAGGGTTCGTCGTCTGCAGCCGGTCGTTCACCTTGACGCCGCCCTTGTCGAATTGCACCCCGACTGCCTCCAGCCCGAGGCCATCCACGTTCGGCGTGCGCCCGGCGCCGACGAGAATTTCATCGACGGTCACATCGTACGACTGCCCGTGGGAGTCGACCGTCAGACGCTTGCCGCCCTCCCCCTTCGCGACCTTCAGATCTTTTCCGCAGCACAAGAGGCGAATCCCATCTTTCATCATCGACTGCAGGACGATCTCCGCGGCGTCGCGATCTTCGTTCGGCATGATGCCGTGCATCGCTTCCACTAAATAGACTTGGCTGCCGAAGCGTGCAAAGGCTTGCGCCAGCTCGCAGCCGATCGGCCCGGCGCCGATGACGCCCACCCGAGCCGGCAGTTCGGTCAGGGTGAACACCGTCTCATTCGTGAGATAGCCGGCTTCCTTCAACCCCGGCACCGGCGGGGCCGAGGCGCGCGCCCCCGTGCAGATGGCCGCCTTCACAAATTGGAGCGTGCGATTCCCGGCCGGCCCCTGGACTTCAACCCTGTCCTGCCCAGTGAAACGTCCGCTGCCGATATAGACATCCACGCCAAGCTTGCTGTACCGATGCACGGAATCGTTGTGGCTGATCCGCGCGCGCAACTTGCGCATCCGCGCCATGGCAGCCGCGAAGTCGTACTTCACCCCGGCGGGAATGTGCAGCCCGAACTCATCGGCGCGGCGGACGTCCGCCCAGGCTGAAGCGGCCCGGATGACCCCCTTCGACGGCACACAGCCGACGTTCAGGCAATCGCCCCCCATCAAGTGCTTTTCGATCAGCGCGACCTTGGCGCCCAAATTGGCCGCCACCACCGCCGTGATGAGGCCCGCGGTGCCCGCTCCGAGCACGACGATGTTGTACCGGCCCGACGGCGTGGGATTGACCCAGTTCGACGGGTGGACGTTACTCAGAAGCTTTTGATCGTGCTCGTCGTCCGGAAGCAGTTGCGGACCCTCGTGCATGCCGGCATTCGTGGTCATGGGATACCTCTCGGGAAGTGATCAGTACAGAGTGAGCAGTGACCAGTGAAGAGTGATCAGCTTGCAGTTTCGGAGCCACGTTCCCTTCCTGCCTTGAACTGAGAACTGATAACTGAGAACTGTTCACTCTTCTGGCTCGTTACGCGTCACGGTTTCTTACTGAACTTCTTATATGCAATCGGCACGAGGGACAGCAGGCCGAGCAGCGCGAAGGCGCCCAGGACGCGCGGCGAGGCAATCTCGCCCAGCGAATTGATCGAGCCCAACTGCCGGCCCGCGTTGGCATAGACGAAGCTGCCGGGAATGATCCCGAGCGCCGTCGCCAGCACATAGGTGCCCACGTTCACCCGCGTGAGACCGGACACGAGGTTTACGATGAAGAACGGGAAGATCGGGATCAGCCGTAGGGTCATCAGATAGCTGAAGCCATTCTTGGCGAAGCCTTCCTGGATCGGCGCCAGCCGACTGCCGAACTGCCGTTCCACCCAATCGCGCAACAGATAGCGCGCGGCCAGGAAGGCCAGGGTCGCGCCGGTCGTCGCCGCGATGTTGACGAAGAAGGTGCCGACGAAGCTGCCGAAGAGGAACCCGCCGGCCAAGGTGAAGATGGCCGCTCCCGGAAGGGAGAAGGCCGTCTGCAGGGCATAAAGCCCAATGAAGGCCGCCACCGACGTGGCATAATGCGAGTCCGTATAGGCCAGCAGGGCGTCTCGATTGTTTTTGAGCGCATCCAGCGACAGATACTGTTTGAGATCAAAGTAGAAGAACGCAAAAACGGCCGCGGCCAGCACCCCGACGATCGCGATCTTGCCGATGGGGGAGGTGGCGGGGGCCACGGGGGTCATGGTGGTCTGGGCTTGTGTCGCGTGCATGGGGTCCCTCCTGCTTTCCACCATAGTCTTCTATGGTAGGGCAAACGTTACAGAAATAGCGAATGGAGACTACGCGCCCTCTTTGAGAAGCTGCTGGATCACAGCCTCGGTCTGGGCATAGCCCCCCTCCCCCGCCTTCACGTACCGGACAATCCCCTTCTTATCAATCAGATACATGGCCGGCCAATAGTGGTTGCCATATCGCTTCCAGTTCTCAAAGTCGTTGTCGATGGCGACCGGATAGAGGATGCGGTGCTCCCGGACATAGCGTTGCACCGCCTCGACGTTCTTCTCATACGTGAATTCAGGGGAGTGTACGCTGATCACGGCGAGTCCCTGCCCGGCGTACTTCTCATGCCAGGCCTTCACTTGGGGTTCCACATTCCGGCAGTTGTAGCAGCCGAAGGTCCAGAACTCGACCAGTCGGACCCGCCCCTGGTACTCCGTTGGGCTCGGAATGTCGCGGTTCAGCCAGACCAGGCTGGTGACTTCCGGCGCCTTCATGCCGACGAAGGCGTCAGCCTGTCCGGACAGGAGCCCGAGCACCCCAAAGGCCGACCCCACGACGCCGGCGGCTACCACGGTGATGGCCGTCGTCCACAGCGCATTCTTCATGCCCTCACCTCGGCGCCGGCCCGCTCCATGGCCAGTGGATCAAAGTAAATCGATTCTTCCACGATCTTGTCGCCCTTCCAGCGGGCCATGGTCACTTGATCGAGAGACATCGCCCGGCCATCCCTGGTGACAAAATGTGCCACGCCATCGACGTACGAGAGGCTTCCCTCCACAGACACCGCCCGCACCGTGAAACCGCGCCACTCCCGAATCGACGCCAAGAACCGCTGTTCCCGTTCAACAGAGGCGGGGAGCCCGTAGGTGACCGGGGACAGATTTTCTTGAACTCGCACCCGGTCGGCGTAAAACTCGCGCATCGCTTCAAGTTTTCTTCCCATCGCAATGGCTCGATTGAGATCCTCAATTCTGGTTCTGACGTTCATGATGCCCTCCTCGCGGTCACACGCTTGACGCTGATGTAGGACCTTCCATGCACTGCGCCTGGCACTCTCAGGCGCCTGCCCATTCAGTCCTCAATCGATCTCACGTGTTACAGCATCGAGCCGGTCGGGCATGTTTGATGCACAGCTTCTTTCCCTTGTCCCTACGTACTACGGAAGAGCCGGTCCGAACAGATGGTGCGGCCGGATCGTTGTTTCGTAACGCCGATCCGCCACAGGAGACGTATCCGCAGAGGCGGCACCAGAGGGTCGAACCGGGAGGGACACCGATGAGTTGCAGACACTGTCAGGGAACGATCACCGTGGAGACTGCGATCGACGCCGAGGAGGATGGGTACGGCCTGCGCTGGGTCTCGGCCTGGCACTGCGTAAATTGCGGCCGGGTGCCGGCCGCGCCGCAGGAAGCGCCCGCTCACCTCCCCCGCTCCCAATCCAGGAGGAGGGCGCTGGGCTCCACTCGTCGGATGAAAAAGATGGCAGCGCCGCTTCCGGCCCTGCTGTCGGCTTAGGCCTCCGCCCGCACGCGCGAGCGCCCGCGAAAGGAGAGTCACGGATGGGACAGGCCATTGACCTGGAGAGCAGGATCGTTCAAGCCATCAGCGATCAGGGTCCCTGCAGCTTCGATGAACTGACCCGCCGGCTCGCGAGCTACAGTTGGAGCCAGCTCTTCCTGACGGTCGACCGCCTCAGCCGAGAAGGCCGTCTCCGACTCTTGCACCCGAGCCGCGTGGGATTTTCGGTGTCGCTCGCCGACAGGCGGACAGAGGACCGTGCTGTCTCTCTTCACACCTGAAGAGGGAATAAGCAGAGGACTGAGCCCGTCCGAGGCCATCAGCTATCAGCCGACGGCTGTCGGCTCAGGATGACGACTGCTTGGCCCGAAAGCGACGAAGCAGCTCCTCCTGCACATGCGCCGGGGCCGGCTCACGCGGAAGCTGTTGGGCTGTCTTGATGGTGGTGCGCACCTGCTGCAGGTAGTGCCGGCAGCCCTTGCAGAGCCCGAGATGCACGTGAAACCGCACCCTCGGCCACAGCGGCAAGGAGCCCTCGAGATAGTCCGTGACCATCTCGACCCACTCTTTACAGGTCAAGCGCCCGGCGAGGTAGTCGAGCACGTAGATGCGAATTTCGTCTCTGGTCATGAGAAGCTCGCCTGTCCCCCCAGATAGGCCTCCAGGGCTTGCCGGACCTTGCCCCGCGCCCGATGCAGCAGGACGCGCTGGTTGGCTTCGCTGATCGATAATAGGGCACAGACTTCCTTGGAGTCCAGCCCTTCGACATCCCGCATGATGAGCACCTGCTTGAGCCGAGCCGGCAGCGCGGCGATCGCTTGCTCCAACAGACCGGCCCCTTCCTTCTCCAGCAAATGGCGCTCGGGCGTCCCCTCGTCCCAGGACTGGGGATACTCCGTCCAATAGTCTTTCCAGTGGCCTTCTGTGCGGAATCGAGACGCCTCCACGACCGCTTCACCGTCCTCCTCGCCGTCCGTCGTCAGAGCCGACACGGGCACGCTCCGGCGCTCCCGCACGCCGCGCGTCTTGGCCTTGTTCGTGAGGATGCTGAATATCCAGGTTTTTAACGAGGAGCGTCCCTCGAATCGGTCTAATCCTTCCAGCACCGCCATCCACACCTCTTGCACCACTTCTTCAGCTACAGACCGGTCGGTGACGTGGGCCAACGCCAGCCGGATGAGCGCCCCATGATACTGGTTGACCAAATTGGTGAAGGCCGATTCGTCACCGGCCCGCAATTGGCAGATGAGCGCCGCATCGGGGCCCGTCGTCCCGACGGCAACCGCCCCTTGATTGGCCGGCCCCCGATCGTCGGCGTCCGATGCGGATGTCTCCCCCAGCATCCCCTCCTGATAGACCTCGATGGCCATCCGGTCCGTATAGTCTCCCATGGCTAGCCTCTCTGGCCCAGCAACTCCGCCACGAAGGCGGGGCAATTGACGACCCGAACCTGCTCCGGTGAGAGAGACTGCATCACCCGCAGCCCGCGGTCATCGATGTATGTGACCTCCGCAAGATCCAGCGCAACCCGTGTGGCCGCGTGCTGGGCCTTACGACATTCATCCACCAACAGCATCACCCACTCTCCCTGAATCTTGCCGGAAAGTTTGAGGACGACCGTCGATCCGTTCTTCTTCTCCGCCGTGATCTTCAACATGGGTTCGTTCTCACCCTCTGCACTCTTGGGATTCACCTACAGCAATCGCGGTGCCAGTTTCCCAGCACATGGAGTCAGCACTCGCAACCTATTGATTTATCAAATGAGAACTGGCGAGTCTGAGCGAGCGTGCCGATCAGGAAGGAAGACGCGTCCCAATAATATTTCCCAACTTATTGGGACGGTCACGAAATGTTGGGATTTCTTGGTCGGGGAGCTGATAGCGAATAGCTGATGGCTGATGGTAGAGGAACAGAAGGCCCACTGTGAATGATCACAGGAGTTTATGGCTGATAGCTAATGGCAGGGGAATCTCATCGGATGGAACGACCAACCGTTACCCCGCTACCCCTTACCCCTCACCTTTCACGCCTCAGGGCCTCTGAATGCCCAGCTTCTTCATCCGGGCTTCCAGAGTCGTGGGTTTGAGTCCCAGAATCGCGGCGGCGCCCTTGTCGCCGCTGACGCGCCAGTTGGTTTGCTCTAGCACGTCGAGAATGTGCAGTCGTTCCACCTCTTCCAGAGTCATCTCCTTCGCGGCCGCGGCCTTCCCGCCGGATGGGGCCAGCCAGTCGATCGCCGGGAGTTCATCGCCTTCGCTCAGAATGACGGCGCGTTCGATGACGTGCTCCAACTCCCGAATATTGCCCGGCCATTGGTACCGCTGCAGGGCGGACATCATGCGTTCAGGAATCTTCTCAATCTTCTTGCCGAGGTTCGCCGCGAACTTGCGCGCGAAGTACTGGACCAGCAGAGGAATGTCGTCTTGGCGCTCGCGCAACGCCGGCAAGTGAAGCGGAAACACATTGAGCCGGTAGTAGAGATCGGATCGGTACTGGCCGGTCTTGGACAGTTGTTCGAGATTGCGGTTGGTCGCCGCGATGACCCGGACGTTGACTTTGAACGTGTGCGTGCCGCCGACGCGCTCGAACTCGCCTTCCTGCAACACGCGCAGCAACTTCGATTGTAAATCCAGCGGCAGCTCGCCGATCTCGTCGAGGAAGATCGTGCCCTTGTCCGCCACTTCGAAGCGGCCCATCTTTTTCGTGAGCGCGCCGGTAAAGGCGCCTTTCTCGTGGCCGAACAGCTCGCTTTCGATCAAGCCGGCCGGGATCGCGGCGCAATTGACCTTGACGAGCGCCCGGTCTTTCCTGGGGCTCAAATTGTGAATCGCGCGCGCAATCAATTCCTTGCCGGTGCCGGTCTCGCCGGTGATGAGCACGATCGAATCGGTCGGCGCCACCCGTTCCACGTTCTTGAGGACTTTTTTGAGGGAGGTGGACCCGCCGATCAGCTCTTCGAAGTTGTGACTCCCTTTGATTTCCTCCTGCAGGTACACGTTTTGGGCTTGAAGCCGCGCATTCTCCTGTTCCGCCAGCACCTGCTCGGTGATGTCGAGGAACATGGTGCGGGTGTAGGTGCCGCTGGGATCGGGCCGCGACCACCACTTCATCCAGAGCGGCTTGCCGTTGTCCTTGCGCCGGAGTTCGAGCACCACACCGCTGGTGTCGATGCCTTTGCCGATCGAGTCGAACGCTTCTTTCAGGCGGCGTTGCGCGTCGGGGGTGTCGGGGACGAAGTCCCTGCCGTAGAGGCCCTCCACCTGATCGGCCGTGATACCCAAGGACTTCATGCCGGTGCGGTTGACACGTAGCAGTTTCGAATCCAGCCCTTCGTACACGTAGGCGATCGGCGCTTCGTCGAACAGATCGCGCATACGCTCTTCGTTGTCCTTCATCTGCTTGTTCATCTGCTCCCGTTCCAGTTCGGCGCCGGCCCGCGCGCCGAATATCTTGAAGACGGGCAAGTCGAGTTGCTCCAGCGCCATCGGTTTACGGTCCATGACGGCGAGATGGCCGAGCACCTGCCCGCCGCTGTTCGTGACGGGGATCGCCAAGTAACTCTGGACTCCGAGGTCGTCCAGGTCTTTTTTATGCAGGGGGAACCGGTCGCCGACCCCGTCAGCACAATGATAGAGCTCGCCGGCCAGCACTTTTTCGCAGGGCGTATGGGCGATGGCGTATTCGAAATTGTCCTTGAACTGAGCGCCGGCCCAAAAGGCCAGGGTTCGCACCTTCGTTCGGTCGGGGCAAAACTCGGAGACGAAGGCATAGTCCACGCTGAGGGCCGCGGCAAGATTCTTCACCAGCGAATGGAAGAACTTGCCGCCGGTATCGGTCGCGGTGCCTTCGGCGATGGCCCGCAACGTCAGATCGCTCTTGCGCAATTCCTGGTCATACTTGAGCCGCTCGAGTTCCGCCACCGCTCTGGTGGCAAAGATGCTCATGGTGGACTGCACCAACTGTTCGTCCGGCATCGGGGCCGCGTCCATCACCGCCAGGTGGCCGAGGACACGGCCGCTGGAGTCGACGAGCGGGATGCCGCAGTAACTCTCGACGCCGATATCCTGGATCAGCTGCACATGGGGGTAGAGTTCGCGAAGCTTGCTGGGGTGATGCACGCATTGCCGCGTCAGCACCGTCTCGCAGGGACCGCGGGCCGGCACGTCGAACGGCGGCAGCGGCTGCCCCTTGCCCCAGGCGGCCTTCGAGCAAAATCGCGTGCCGTCGTCACTGAGATGGGAGATATAGGCGTAGTCGACGCCGAGGGCGGTCGCCAGGTTCTTCACCAGCGAACTAAAAAAGTCGGCGCCTACTTGCGCCGCCGTGCCTTCCGCGATCACCCTCAGCGTTTCCTCACGCTCTCGCAAGGAGGTTTCGATCACTTGGCGATAGATTTCGACGCCGGCCCGCTCCCCGAAGAGCTTGAACACCCCGATTTCGTCCGCCGTGAGGACCATGGGCTTCACATCCATGGCGACCAGATGGCCAAGGACCTTGCCTTTTGGATCCTTCAACGGCACCGCGAGATAGCTGGACACGCCCAGCGTGACAAGATCCCGGTCGTGGGGGAAGAGCTTCTGGACGTCGTGCGCGTAATGGCAGGTATCGCCTTGGATGACCTTCGTGCACGGCGTGCCGTCCAGACTGTACTCGACCTGATCCATGTAGCCGTCGCCTTTCCAGAAGGCGAGCGTGCGGATGCGCGATTCGGGGAGCAGGTAGCCCACGAAGGCGTACCGGATTCCGAGCGCCGCGGCGACGTGTTTGACCAGTTCCCGGAGGAAATCGCCTCCGGTGGAGGCGACGGTGCCTTCGACAAGCGAGCGAAGGAATTCATCCGCCTTGTACCGGGCGCCCAGTACGGGATCCTGCCGAAAGGTCCCCTCCTCTAATCGCTTGCGAGTCCGCCGCAATTCCAATTCGGTGACGACCTCGTTCCCCAGTACGCTCAAGGCGTCTTTCTGTTCCTTGGTCAATTCGCGCGGCCTGCGATCGAGCACGCAGAGCGTGCCGAGCACGTGGCCCTCCACGCTCGTCAACGGCATCCCCGCATAGAACCGAACTTGCGATGCCCCTGTGACCAGCGGATGGCTCTTGAACCGTTCGTCCGTCGTCGCGTCCGGCACGACACAGAGATCGGACCGGCGGATGGCCTCTCCGCAAAAATCCGGCGAACCGGACGAATCGGTCTCGCTGAATCCGATTGTGGATTTGAAAAACTTCTTCGAGCCGTCGAAGAATGTGATCGCGGCGTAGGGAGCGCCGCAGATCTGCGCGGCGAGCTTGGCGAGGCGGTCGAAGGCCGGCTCGGGGGGCGTATCGAGAATCTCGTATGAGCGCAACGCACCCAAGCGCTCCGGGTGATTCAGCACGGATAGGGGGTCCGCCACGATACCTTTCCCGCCGAGACCGGCTTCACTCGCACCGCCTACCGGCGATCGGCCGTAGGAGTGGAGGGAGTCTAGCACCGCCGTCAAACCCGCTTCAACCGTGAGGCCTTGCCGGGGGTACGCTCTCGACCATTCCCCCGGCGCCTCCGCCGGCGTCGGCGACGCGTTGCCGTCAAGTGGAAGCAGCCGGACGACCGCGCCACGTCTCCCCTCGGCCGCAACACTCGGTCCGTTGCCGCTTCGCCAATGAACTTTCGACCATCCTCGCCCTCTCCCGGGGTGAACCGCATCTACCCGGCTCTGCGCCGGCTGGATCAGGTCCGGCATAGACAGTCCTTGTAAGATTTGTCAGACTGACCCGACTCAGTAAGGGCAAGACCGCCGTTCGCCCGATTGCAAGGACTTCTCTCTCGTCAAGACGGGAGGGCTCACAGTCGGGGGGAGGGATGCGGATACCATTCGATCAGCCGGAACAGGTTTGGACGGTTGGGAATCTTTTCGAAAGGAGAAGAGACATGACAGGTCCTCGCCACATGGTTCATAGCGTTTTCGCAGGAGTCCTCTTCGTCCTCAGCGCTGCCGGCGCGTCCTCCGCGTCGGCGGCCGATCGGGACAAACTGTTGAGCGAACCGGGCGTCTATGGCACCTTCGCTGCCTTTCGGATCAACGACGAGTGGGGCCGGCTGGATCAGAAAGTACGCTCGACCCAGCTGAGCGCGTTCAAAGCGGTGGTCGAGCGCCATCGGGACAAGTTGGCCATCGATACCTACCTCCTCCGGGGTCTGTCGGATCATGCCGATTTCCTGCTTCGCATTCACGGCACGGAATTAAAAGACAGCCAGCTGCTACTTCTAGATGTGCTGGCGAGTCCATTCGGCCGGTACCTTTCCGGCGAACTCATCCTGAACGGAATGAGTAAAAAAGCGAACTATGTGCCAGGGTTCCCGGACGGGATGAAGGCCGACTTGAAAGCGCCGAGCGAGTCGGGGCCCTACGTTGCCGTGATTCCGATCCGCAAGGATGCGGACTGGTGGGCGCTTCCACAGGATCAGCGGCTGGCCATGATGCAGGAGCATACGGAGGCGGCGTTGCCGTATCACAAGACCGTCAAGCGCAAACTCTATCATTCGACAGGCCTCGACGACTTCGACTTCATCACGTACTTCGAAACGGCCAAGCCGGACGATTTACACAGCCTGATCCTGGCGTTGAGCAAAGTGAAAGAAGCGCGCCACAACAGGCGGTTCGGACACCCGACGCTGTTGGGCACCGTCACGACGCTCGATCAGCTGATCGAGACGCTCGGGCAATAGCGCCTCGCCGGCAAGACGAGGCGGACGGCCGGACGATGGCGACCAGGCTCTTCAGCTTTCTCGGCGGCGACGCCGGTGACTGGCGTATCGATCGCATGGACGCGATCGTCGGCGATCCGTTGCCCGTCGCCATGCGGTTGGCCGTGCGTGATGGCTCGGTCGAGTCCACCGATGCAGGTGCCGTCTGGCGCCTGCGCGGTATCACGAGCAACGAGCGGTATGTGACGGCGCACGAGAAGGCGCAGCTGGTGGCCAAACAAGAGGGCCTCGGGCGTCCGGAAGCGACGTGTGCCGCCTTGATCCCGATCCGCAAGACCGCCGAGTGGTGGACCCTGACGCAGGATGAGCGGCGCCGAATCTTCGAGGAGCGGTCGCATCATACGGGGATCGGGTTGCAATACCTTCCCTCCATTGCGCGCCGGCTGCACCATTGCCGAGACCTCGGCGTGCCGGAGCCGTTCGATTTTTTGACGTGGTTCGAGTATGCGCCGGCCGATGAACGCGCGTTCGACGAGCTGGTCGCGGCGCTGCGCGCGACGGAAAAATGGCGCTACGTGGATCGTGAGATTGATATCCGCCTGACCCGCAGCCGGCCGTAATCCAGTCTCTTCACGGACCCGTCGCTCCTCAGGTCCGTTGGGCGCGTCGGATACGTCCATTGGGGGGAGACTTCGTGGCTCCACGAAACTCGGAACCCGTTGTCCCTTCCTGACCCTGCAAGAAAAGGGAACCCGTTCCGATCCGATGACGAGGGGGGCTCCGGGCCGACGCGCCGGACCATCCTGCGCTACAATCTGCTCAATACGAGGGAAGAAGCACGATGGCCGACCGCGCCCGGCACGAGTCGCTCCGATGGATCGAGGAGCACGGTGATGAGTTATTTCGGCATGCGCTGGTGCGCGTCCGGAACGCCGACGCGGCCGAGGATCTGGTGCAAGAGACTTTCCTCGCAGCCCTGCAAACCGAGAATCCCGTTGAAGGCCCCTTCGCGGAGCGGCGCGGGATGATGGGGATCATGAAACACAAGGTCATCGATTATTTCAGACGAACGGCCCGGGAACCGCTCCATGAGGGCGACGGCCAGGACCCCTCCGCCACGGACGACGACCTGACACCCGATGGTCATTGGACGCCGGAAGCGGCCCGAGCGCCCGCCTGGCCGCACAGCCCCGACCTCCTGCTGGATCGCAAACAGTTTCGCGCGGCGCTGGCCGGCTGCCTGGGTACGCTCCCCCCGAGGACGGCGCAAGTCTTCACCCTGCGTGAGATCGACGAACTCGACACCGGCGAGATTTGCCGGCTGCTGAATATCACGCCCACCAACTTCGGGGTCATGCTGTATCGAGCGCGCAAACAGCTGCGCGACTGTCTCAACCGCCGTTACTTCGGCAGGGCGCCGGAGGCGCTCTCGTCATGAGCCGGATGCGCGGCATCCTCCCGACCTGCCGAGAAGCTTCGCGGCTGCTCTCCGATGCGATGGATTGCCCACTGCCGTGGCATAGGCGCGCACGGCTGCTCCTTCATGTGTCCATGTGCCGACTATGCGAACGCTATCAGCGACAGCTGTTCCTCATCCGCGCTGTTCTGCGCGGGCGAGCAACGTCACTGATCGACGACGATGCACGACAGGCGCTGCGGCTGTCCGATGAAGCCAAGGAACGCCTTCGCCGGTCGATCGACACCGTCCGTCGCTGAGTCGAGCTCGCCGCTGTAAGAATTTCCATTCCAGCGCGATGACGTCACAACAGCCCGGTCGCTCGGCGTCGAGCGGCTGCCGGTCGACCCCAACGTCGCGGTCACATCGCTTCAACTCAACAAGGAGGAATCCTCATGCGTCTCGCCCATGCCTCGCTCCTGACGTGCGTCGCTCTCGGCGCTTGCCTCGCCACCACACCCGTCTTTGCCGCGGACCCTGCCCACAGCACGCCGGGCCTGGGCGGCTACGATCCCGTCGCCTATTTCAGCGACGGCACGCCGATGAGAGGCTCCGGCTATCATGTCGCCGAGCACAACGGCGTGACCTACGCGTTTGCCACCGACGAACACAAGAAAGCGTTCGAGGCCAATCCGGCACAGTATCTCCCCGCCTACGGCGGCTATTGCGCCTACGGGGTGGCGGTCGGCAAGAAATTCGTCGCGGACCCCGAAGTGTGGACAATCGTGGACGGGACGCTCTACCTGAACTTGGACAAAGGCATCCAAGGCACGTGGGAGAAGGATGTGCCGGGGTTTATCAGGAAAGCTGATGGCAACTGGAAGGAGATCAAGGACAAGGCGCCCGGCGCGTTGTGAAACCGGATCGAGGGAGTACGCACTGACCGGCGGTGTGGAGAGGGGGGTGGAAGGGTGTCAGAGGGCTGGCGGGTCGCCATGACGCCAAACATACCAAGGCTTCACATCACGCGAGTTGGCTCATTGGTCTAGGGGACAGCCAAGCTGCCCTTCGTGCTCGCGGAGGCCGCGCCCGCCGATTCAGCCCCTGTCCCCTGCTCGTCGCGATTCCCTGGCTGCTTGCTTTTTGGGCCTGCCTGGGCTTAGCCTACCCCGTAAAAGGCCTCTCGAGGAAAACCCATGGGGAAGGTGACTCAACTCAAGATCGAGTTGGAACAGGAAGAAGACGGTCGGTGGATCGGCGAGGTACCGACGCTGCCGGGCGTGATGGCATACGGGCAGACACGAGCTGCCGCCCTCGCCGCCGTCCAAGCTCTGGCCCTTCGCGCCATGGCCGATCGCCTTGAACATCATGAGGCCATGCCTGAAGAGCTGCTGAACGTCTCGTTCATCGCGGCATGAGCCGTTGGCCTTCGACCCAAGCCTCCCGCGTTCTCTCCGCGCTCCTTCGCATCGGCTGGCAGATCAAACGAACAACCGGTTCCCATCGTGTTCTGCACCGGACCGGCTGGCCGATGTTGTCTTCGCTTTTCATGACCGAGACGAGATTGGCCCGCGCATGCTGGCCCGTCTGTCCAAGGTGACGGGACTCACACCTGAGGACTTATGAAACCCAAGGGTGTCGGCGGCGGAAGTCCTGACCGGCGGCGCTCCTCCGTCGAGAGTTGACCGCTTGCCCCGCGAACCGTAGGAGCAGAAAAAGAGGGACATGCTACTTTCTGAGAATGCGCCCCATCACGCGGCGCGCGGCGGCATCACGTGTGCATTGACAGTGTTCCCTCTAGGTCGTAGCCTGTCCGCCATCCATTTCCGCGATCGTTGAAGGCACCAAAATGCCGGAAGGCCAGGGAGCGTGTGATGCCTGAAAGCCAATGGGTCGATGTCGGATCGATTGAGGATCTGAAGCAACGGCCGTTGCAGGAGGTGACGTGCGGGAAGACTCGCATCGCCCTCACTTTTAAGAACGGTACGTTCTCCGCGATCTCCGGGATCTGCAATCACGTCGGCGGGCCTCTGGGGAAGGGCACGATTGCCGGCGACTATGTCGTCTGCCCCTGGCACTATTGGAAGTTTCACCGCGAGACCGGCCAGGGGGAACCGGGATACGAACAGGACCAGGTGCCGGCCTATTCGACCAAAGTCGAGCAGGGTCGTCTGTTCGTCGACCTGAACTCCGCCACGAAGCGGAAAAAGCAGCCGCACACGCCCCACCCGCTGGCTCGTCCCGTGGTGCGCCAGCCAGGACCGATCCGCGTGGTCGGCATTTCCACCACGGCGATGACGGCGGACTATCCTCGGTACAGCGCCTCCGATGGGCTCTTAGACGTGGCCCTGGACCATGCGCGGACGACCCTGCAATTGGAGGCGCAATCCCTCAAGCTGCGCGACCTGACCTTTCGCGCCTGCGAAGGCTTCTATTCGAAATCCGCTCAGGCCTGCACCTGGCCCTGCTCCATCACACAGATGGACCCGGCCGATCAGCTGGATCGCGTCTATGAAGCGATCGTACATTGGGCCGATGTGATTCTGCTCTCCACACCGATTCGTTGGGGAAATGCCAGCAGTTTGTACTACAAGATGGTCGAGCGGATGAACTGCATCCAGAACCAAGAGACCATCGCGAACAAGCATCTCCTCAAGAACAAGGTGGCGGCATTCATCATCATGGGCGGACAGGACAACGTGCAAGGCGTGGCCGGTCAGCTCATGACCTTTTGGGCCGAGGTCGGCTGCCAGTTTCCACAGTTTCCTTTCATCGCGCACTCCCGCGGCTGGAGCGCCGAAGACATGGAACGCAACGTGTGCGAGGTGCAAAACAGCCGCGAACTGCGTGAAGGCGCGCAAGAGCTCGTGACCCGCGCCGTCGACATGGCGAAGTTGATGGTCGGCGGCCAGATGCCCGATCATCGCCTCGCCGCGGGCGGCCGCAAAGCCCACAAGCTGGACAGCGAACCGACGGGCTAAGCATTGAACGGTGTACGCCGCTTCGTCTTGTATTCTTGCTCATTTGCTTTTCTTTCCATACGTTTCTAGAATCCCTCGCCACTGTTGAGTGGGAGCACTGATCCAACCAAGGTTGTCACGACATGCCTCATGGGAGTTCACCAACTCGTAACGTCTTGCCGGTCCTTCGCCGGCTCTCAGGCCTCGTCACTGGCTTGCTGCTGATCGGCTTCATGCCGGTCTCGATTGACGCCGCGCGGGAAAGCAAAACGGAGGTCCTGCCCTCGCAACGACCGGTGCCGCCGGCGGTGGCGATCGAGTCGGCGGGCCCCGAAGCGGAGTTGCGCCGCCAGCTCCGGGCCAAGAATGGCGTAGCCGAGTTGGGCGCCGATGCAGCCCGCATCCGCTTCTCGCAAGCCCCAACCGGCAGCTTTGGGTTTATCCCCGCTCAATCGCTGGGGATGATTCTCGTGACACAATCGCCGGACCTCGCCCTGGATCGGACGCAGCCGTCGCCCAATGCCTTCGAGATTCATAAGCTGGCCGACGGCAGCGGCATGGTGGTGGGATTTGTGGGAGCGGACCTTGTGCCGCAGTTGACGCCGGCGCTGCGCCAGAAGACCATCCGCCTCACGCTCTACTCCAGTCCTTCGGCCAAGGCCGACCGCATTGTGGCGGTGCCCTTGGTGAAGTTGGCCTCCGATCGCATGCCGACGTGGCTCGACCGTAAGAATCCTGACAGTGTCGTCGCCTTCGAGATGGATCTGCTCAGCACCGTGAATCGTAAATCTGGCCCCGGGGCGCCGTAGCGACTCCCCACCGACAACACAGGCCGCGCACACCTCTCGCTCGGCCGCACCATAGGGCTATTGACTGCCCGTTGGATTCGGGCTAGCCTCCGCTCTGAGCTTGTGAATCTTCTCTCAAGGAGGGCCTACCATGAAGTTGTTGCGCTCTGCCGCTCTCACGACATCGTTGACGCTGGCGCCCCTGATGAGCATGGCCGCCCCTCCGCCGGAAGCGCAGGTGGACTATTCGGCCGACAGCACCATGGAGACGGAGGGGGGTATGACGATGAAATCCCGCATCTACCGAACGCCCGGCAAGGAGCGAATGGAAATGGGCGGGGCGGGCGGCAGCGTCACCATCACCCGGAGGGATAAGCACGTCAGGTGGCAACTGATGGGGAACATGTACTTGGAGAGCACGCTGGATGAGTCATCGTCCTCGGACCAGGAGGGCTTACAGATCGTCGAGCAAACGGTCGTCGGAGACGAAACGATCAACGGGGTCAGGACCACCAAGACGAAAGTCAAAGGGATCAAGAAAGACGGCTCGAAGTTCGGCGGATTCTTCTGGACGACCAGGCAGGGCATCACGGTCAAAATGGAGATCTTGAGCAAGGAGGGCGACAAGACCTTTCGCATGGCCAGCGAATTGACCAATCTCAAGATCGAGCGCCAGGATCCGGCCCTCTTCGAGGTTCCCGCCGGCTATACCAAGAACGAGATGGGCGCCATGATGGGCAAGAGCGGGATGCCGAATATTCGCGAATTGATGAAGCAGGCGGAGCAGGAACAATCGCAAGATCAGCAGCCGAGCCCTGAGCAGCGCCCGAGCAATACCCCGGAGCGCGAGGAGTCCCTCGACATGGGCAAGATGCTGAAGGGTCTGTTCGGACGATGAGGGAGGAGAGGACCATGCCCCTGTTCAGACCGGCTTGGTGCGCACTGCTGCTGTTTGCTCTAACGACTCCTTCCGTGCGCGCGGACGATGTGTGCGGCGGCGACCAGGAACGGCGGAAAGCCACCGCCGAGGCACGCGCGAACATTGCGAAGGTGGAGAAATCCGGCAAGCAAGCCGACCTGTTCCTGGCCTATCAGGATGCGGCTCACGACGACTGTCTTGCCAAGGAGCTCATCGACAAGGCCCGGGCAGGCATGACGAAGGTGGGCATCGAGTTGGCGGCTAAGGCGGAGGCCAAAGGGCGGCTGTATACGAGCGAGCCGGTTGCGTTGAAAGCCGGAGAGACCCGCCGGGCGAACGAGCCGGCGTCCGCCTTCGCCTGGCTGGAGGCTGCAGGAGCCTTCACCGACGCCAATCGGGTCATGCTGAAAGCGGTGCAGGCCAAAGCGGAGGACTTGCGGCTGTTCGAAACGGCCTGGACCGTCGACGACCGTCGCCCTGGCTCCTATGACGCAACAACTGCCGCGATCCGCCCCTACGTCTCCCCACCGGCCTATCGTCGGGAACTCGAACGCGTCGCCGCGATGAACGCCGACCGGCTGATGAAGGCCGAAGAGCTTGACGCCAAGGGGATCTCCGGGAGCGCGGCCGACGTGGGCCTGGCCGCCATGAAATCGCTCGACAAACTACGAACCGCCTCAGCCTGGATGCAGTACGTCCCGGGGGGAGACAAGCCGGCCAAGGCCCGAGCCGAGCAGCGAGGTGATGCCATCATGAAGCGCCCCGACCCGCTGTTCACCCAGGGCCTTGCGCAGAGGTATTTCGAATTCTCCGGATCCCCCAAGGCCAAGGAACTCGCGGCGCAGATTCAGAAGAAGGGAGAAGAGTCCCAGCGCGCCCTGGAAAAGTCTGGCGAGAGCGTGAAAAGCTCGATCACGCAAGCAGGCGACGCGGAGCAAAAGAAGTTCGACAAGAAAAAATCCGATCTCGAAAAAGAACTTGGCTTCTGAGGACTCCATCCGGGGGGAGTCTTCTCCGACTCCCCCGCGTGCGAGACCCCCCTCTTTTCAATTCAGCAATCCAAGCCCCGCCACGCCGTAGTCCTGCCGCAAGCTTGAATTGATTCAAGTTGCCGTCGCGGCGAGCGGATATGTCGATTCCGATCTGATCGTGCTGACTGACTTCCTGGCGGATCGGTCCGCCGGGCTTTCCAAACGCATCGGTGAAGTAGACCGTCGGCCCGAATCGGTTATACCAATAGCCGCTCCCGTGGTGCGTCGCACAGTTGATGAAGAATCGAATAGCCCCGGGCGGTGAAACGCAGTAGGATGAACCATGATGCTCGTCCGGCTATGGGTGATCGGTCTGATGGTGCTGACGGGACCCGTCTCCGGCCATGGTCAGCTCTTCGAGTCGGACTCGAAGCAGGCCGGGTCTGGCAAGATGGATATCGTCATCAAGGAGGTCGAGCGGCGCGAGCGATCCTCGGTGCTCACCGTCACGATTACCAACGTCGGTTCGTCGGTGGGCGCGTCTTTCTTCTTGCTGTGCAGCGTCCGACAGTTGGCTCAAGAGCGCGGCCCCTACCAATTCGTGGCCAAGGTGGAGGACGTCCCCAAGCGAGGCCAGATGCTCGTGGGATTCTTGCGCTCGAAAGAGGAGTCGCCGGCCTCGGTTGACCATCGCTTTCCCGCCAACGATCCCCACCTCGCCATCATCGACCTGGATCCCTTTTCCCAGATCTGCGACGCCGCCAAGAAAGGCGCAGCCAAGTGACCACGACTTCGCAGCAAGTCGAGGCAGGCCAGGCCGTCTACACGCCCACCATGCTGGCCGTCTATGACTGGTTTGTTCTGGGCTTTTCGAACCGCCTCATCTGGCGATGCCCCTCGTCGCATCTCCTCTCGCACTACCATCACATGGTCGCGTCGAACCACTTGGACGTCGGCGTCGGGACCGGCTATTTCCTGGACCGGTGCCGGTTTCCCACCGACCGTCCCCGCATCGGGTTGATGGACTTGAATCCGACCTGCCTGGAGACGGCTCGACGGCGCATCACCCGTTATCAGCCCGAGGTCTATCGCGCGAACGTGTTGGAACCGATCCGCGTCGATGTTGCGCCGTTCGACTCCATCGGGCTGAATTATCTGCTCCATTGCCTCCCCGGCACGATACGCACCAAAGGGGTGGTCTTCCGGAACCTCACGGCGTTGCTGAAACCGGGCGGGCGGATGTTCGGCTCGACGATCCTACAGGGAGGCGTGCGGCGAAACGGAGCGGCCAAGAAGCTGATGGCCTTCTACAACTTGAAAGGGATCTTCACCAACGTGGACGATGACCTCGACGGGCTGCGGGCTTCCCTCTCGGAGTCCTTGCGGGAGACGACCGTGCAGGTGGTGGGATGCGTGGCGCTCTTCTCCGGCCGAGCGTGACCCGGCCTTTGTCTCCTCTCCGCCCCTTCACCCCCTACGCCCCTGCCGGACGAGACCGATTCCAGGCGTGAAAGCGCCGCCTCAGCTCTTCTCGCACCGCCTCGGGCGGGGGCGCCGCCTTCAAGTCTTCGAGCCGGTGAACCGTCTCCTTCATCTGCTTCAAATAGTTCCGACAGCCGACACAGACGCCGAGATGGAGCTGAAAGCGCACCCACCGCCCGAACGGCAGCGCGTCTTCAAGGTAGTCCGTGACCAGCTCGACGAATTCCCGGCAGGTCAGGTTGCCTCCCAAGGTATCCACCACGTAGCGTTCGATCCGCTCTCGGTCCATGCTTGTTCTCGCTGACGGCTGACGGCTCTCAGCATTCGGCTTCGGAGTTCCAGCTGAATGCAGAAAGCTGTGAGCTGAAAGCGTCCCCCCTACTTCGCAATCGTAATCGCCGGCGTCGGATACTTGGTCAAGTCCGTCACGGTCATCTGGAACAAGTTCGACAACACGGCAAAGGCTTCTTGGTTCCAGCTCGGCACCATGCCCTCGCTCACCGGATACTTACGGATCGAATAGTACCGTCCGTCGAACTCCACGGAGAATTCGAAATCCGACGGTTTGCCGGGCGCCTCCTCCACTTCGAGCGTCCTCGCCGGGTTCCTGCCGACCGTCTTCGTGCGACCGTCCGGTTCCACTTGGAATTCCGGCTCCTCGCCGATCCCCTTCGCCACGAAGGCGATGATCGCGTTCAGGCTGCGCAAATGAATCGAGCCCCGCAGCGGATAGTCGCCGCCCGGATAGTCCGGCCGCAGATCCACCAGGATCGTATCGGGCGAGGCCCGTTGCGCCTCCTCGTGCAGCTTCCGCCGCTCCTCGTTCGGCAGGCGATTGGGATCATAATTCGTGATCGCGATGCGTCCCACTTCTTTCCGAGTCAACGTAGGGGTTTTGCTGTCGGTCGACACCGTCCAGCGATAGCCCTTCTCCAAGCCTTCGACCACTTCCTCGGGATTCGGCGAGCGATTGACCAGCACCTGCCTCGACTCTTCGAAGAGCAGCGGCCCGACGAAGAGCTGACGGACGGCCTGCAGCGAGGCTAAGTGGAGCAGGCGCTTTCGAAATTCCCGATAACCCTCCGGCTGCGACGGGGCGTTGGGAAGCAGTGTCCGATTGCCTCGCTCGTCTTCGATCGTGATCCCACGGGCGATCAGCCGCAGCGCCATATTGATGTCGTAGCCTTGGTGCACCAGAAACTCGAACTTCGCCTCATCCAACGGGCGCAAGACGCGTTTGGTGAACTCTTCCCCGTTGATCGGCACGATCGTGATCGTCGGATTCTCCGCCACGGTGGCCGTGTATTCAAACGTGAAGGGCTCCTTGTCGGGACTGCGCCCCCAGATGCCGGTCAGCCCCACCGTCGTGCGAAAATCGAAGGTGGCGGCCACGCTCGAGACGGCGGTGAAATGGACCGGCCGATGGTGACGGGCCCGCGCGATATTCAACAAGAGGAGGTCCGACTCGATGTAACTCACGGTCCGATCATATTCGAGCACGGCCCGGTGCATGGCCACCGGCGACAAGCACCCGGTGAGGGCGGCAGCCAGCAGCAGTCCTCCCCACCAGAATCGAAGCACCCGCCGGTTGTGCGCCATGAACGAAGGGCTCCTTTCAAAACAGCGACCGAACCGCTTCTTGTCGGATCATGGGGTCGAGACGGACCGATCCGCGAGCTTCGCTGCGCTGCGGGTCCGTGAGGACACGATACCAGGCCGGCGCCAGCGAGAGCAGCGCCAACAACCCGAAGGCCAGGAGGACCGGCGGCGAGAGGACTTCGCCGGGCGACTGGATCATCCCCAACTCCTGCCCGGCATAGGCGAAGACAAAGCTGCCCGGCAACATGCCGAGGGCGGAGGCGCGGACATAGGTCCCCACATCCACGCGCGTCAGGCCCGACACCAGATTCACCAGCACGAAGGGCACGGCCGGAATCAGCCGTAGGGTCAGGAGGTAGCTGAACGCATTTCGGGAAAAGCCCTCCTGAAACCCGGCCAGTCGAGCCCCCACACGCGCATCCACCCAATCCCGCAACCAGTAGCGCGCGGCGAGAAAGGCCAGGGTCGCTCCAATCGACGCGCCGATGTTCACATAGATCGTCCCGGCCAGACTGCCGAACAGATACCCACCCGCCATCGTCAGGAACACATCGCCGGGCAGCGAGAGGGCGGCGCCCAGGATATACAGCCCGATGAACAGCAGCACCGCTTCCGCGTAGTGCATGTCGGCAAAGGCACGGAGGAGATCCCGCTGCATCACCAGCCGCTCCAACGACCAGTACTCCGACAGGTCGAAGGCCCACCAGAGGCCGGCCAGCATCATCATTCCGGCGAGCAGGCTCCAGACTTTTCCCCCCGACTGTTTCGGCATCTCACGTTCCTTCATTGCGTGGCTCCCCAGCTCGTACGAGTTTCGACGAAACTCACCGCTCTTCCGTGGAAGTGAGTCTCTCGAATCCGCCGATTGTTACAGCAGTGTGGGGTGGAAGGGGGAGGCAAAACCGCCCCTCGCTGCAAGAGCTGTATCGGTGACGGGGCGTCCCGACCGAGCCGGGGACATGCGGACCGGCCGCAGCGCAGCCGCGCGATGACCCGATCAATCTTTGGCCACGTTGACGTAGACCTTGATCGCGCCCTTTTCCTCGGTCAACAGTCGCATCATCTCGGCATAGTTCTCGAGTCCCTCCACCGGATGGGTGAGGAACTTCGAGAGCCACCCGGGGAATTCCAATTCCGCCCGACAGAGATCGTAGACGCCGGCCTCGAAGTATTCGCGATTGGCATTCACGGTCCCGACCATGATCTTATTCCCCAGCACGAAGCCCAGGTTGATCATATCGGCCGGCACGTGGATATCCCGCCCCCCGCCGGTCACGCTGGAGAGGATCAGAACGCCGTTTTTCCCGAGGTGTTGCATCGCCTCGAACACAATGGGCGAAAATCCGGTGGCCTCGAACATTACATCGAAAGGGCCGTGGCGCTTGGCCGCCTCGGCCAAGGACATGTCGGCCGTCGACACGTACCGGGCGCCGATGCGCGCCAACATATCGGCATTGCGATAGGGCGCCTTCTGCCGACCGAAACTGGTGACCTCCAATCCGCGCATGCGGAGCGACATGGCCGCCAGCATGCCGATGGTGCCCGACCCCAGCACGGCGGCCCGCCGAGGCCGCCACACTTTGAAGCGCCGCTGCGCCTCGTAGGCTTGAATAATGCCCTTCTCGATGACCGACGTCGGCTCCAAGAGCACCGCCACATGCTTGAGCCCCTGCGGAACCTTGACGATGTACTCCGGCTCGTCGATGACATACTCGGTCAGATACCCGTGCCGCAGATTGATCCCCCGCTCGTAATAGGTTTCATCCGTCGTCATGTCGTACTGACCGATTCGATCGTAAAAGCTGGCGCCCGGACGGCGGACAGTCGGCACCACATAATCGCCCGGAGCCAGTTCCGTGACATGGTCCCCGACCGCCACGACCTTGCCGAAGCATTCATGGCCGATCGTCAGAAAGTTGAACCCGGGGGGCGCCGCCCCATATTCCGCCGCATTGATCTCCTTGTCCGTCCCATCCACGCCGACGCGAAGGACCTGCACCAGCACCCCTCGCCCATTCGGCACTTCTCCGAGCACGGGCATGGGCAATTCGGCCAGGTGGACGGAATTGGCGCGACCTGGGTAGACGGCGACGGCTTTCATGGACGATCCCTCCCCTTACGGCCTCTAAACGACACACCATTCCCCTGTCAGTCATCTCAGGGAGGATAGCGTTACAAGCGAGTGGGGGCGGCCGGTAAGGGCTGGATTCGGGCTAGTACTCGACGACTTCGCGGTGATTGAGCGCCTGCACCGGGCGGGCGTCCTCTCCCAGGTAGGCTCGAAAACGGGTCATTTGAGCGAGGGAGACGGTCTGCGGCTGCTTGAGGACGATCCACCGTACCCCCTCGGTGCAAGGCGGGGTGGTGAGTGACCCTTCGTACAGATAAAAATGAGTCTCCGCCGGGAGGAGGTTGAGGGCGTTCAACTCCACTTCGGCGGACACCTGGCCCACTCGTTGCGGCAGCTCCGCCCAGAGCCGTTCCAAGGCAGGATTCTCCAATCCCACTTCCAACAAGACGGCGACGATCGCGATTCGGCCGTCTTCACTTTGATGCGTCAAATGGATCTCCATGTCATAGGACCGCCCGTCGATTTGATGCTCGCTGGGCGAGTGGAAATGGAACTGCCGAAGGACATAGCTGGTCTCCCCGAAGCTCAAGAGGCTGCCCGCTTGATAGGTGGCCTGCACCGTATGGCCGGTATGCATGAGCCGGACCCGCGCAGGCCGGTAGGCAATCGCGAGCTGGGTCGGGGTGGCCTCATGGTGCGCCCCCCGGATATTGATCGGCGATTGGTGCGAGCCCTGCTCGCAGGTTCGATAGGCGGGGCTTAACATGGCCCATTGTCCGGGCCCTTCCACCCCCTCATAGGCCCAATTTTGCGGTTGATTGTGGGGCCGCGATGGCCGGATCCCTTCGGGCGCCGGATCATCCGGGTCCGTCGCGGCCATCGACGACCAAGGGGCCGGGCCGATCCCAAGCCCCACGATGACCAGCCCCAGAGCGATCGGTCGAATCCAACGCCTCACGAATTCACCCCCTCCTGGCCCGTTCGTCACGCGCTCGCGGCCTATGTTACAGTAGCCGCGGAGGCCGGCCCATGAGCGACAACGATCGATTGATCAAGGCGAAAGAAAACTGGGCGAAAGCCAAACGCGGCCTGGGCGGACGGGAAGTCGACGAAGAGGCCCCCGAGCCGGAACGCCTGCCGCCCGGACAACATCTCGTCAACAACTGGCCGGTTCTGGACCTGGGGCACAAGCCTGAGATCGCCTTGAACGAATGGCGCCTGTCCGTCGGAGGATTCGTCGCCCATCCCGTCGAATGGACCTGGCAGGCGTTGCTGGCTCAGCCGCAGATCCGCTCGGTGTCGGACTTTCACTGCGTGACGACGTGGAGCACCTTCGACAATGAATGGCACGGCGTCAGCTTCCGCCATCTGCTGTCGGTGGTCCGTCCCCTCTCCTCGGCCAAGTTTGTGCTGTTCTCGTCCTACGACGACTACACCACGAACCTGCCGTTGGAGGCCTGCGACGACGACGATGTCCTGCTGGTCCACAGCTGGAATGGGAAGCCTCTCACGCGGGACCACGGCGCCCCCCTCCGCATGCTCATTCCCAAGCGCTACGCCTGGAAAGGCGCGAAGTGGATCAAGACCATCACGTTTTCGGATCGGGATGAGAGGGGGTTCTGGGAAGTGCGAGGCTACTCGAACAGCGCATTCCCGTGGCGGAACGATCGCTATGCCTAGCGAGGGGACCACCGGCAGTGGGGCCCGCCGCCCCATCGGACGGCGAGCCCGGAACCCACCGAGATTACTGATGGCGGCGTGACTTCGAGTGGCTGGCGCCATGGCGGTCACCGGACTGTGACTGGCCGGTCTGATCGAGCGGCATCACCCGATCACGCACTCCCTGCCGCTCTCGGACATCCACCACGCCGTCACGGTTCCGATCGAGGCGCGTCGCCCGCATGTCGGTCGCGCCGGCATCCCCACTCTGCTGGGAGGTCTGGGACGACCGGCTCGCCTGCGTCCGACTCATTTCGTCATACTGCTCGATGGCCTGATTGACCCCGCGCGACTGTCCAAAATTGGCAGCTATGCCGTCCCATCCGTCTTCCGCCATCGCCACGGACCCTCCACAGGCCAACAGCGCGGCCAACGTTCCGACGACCACCCGCGTGCGATTGAATGCGCCCTGCATCATGACTGGCCTCCTTTGCTGTTCATGCATCCTTGCTGCGTCTCCCACTGCAAGCCAGCACAGCACAGGCAGCGGGTCTGTCTGTATACCCTACCGAGACCGAGAGGAGCCGCTCCCCCCTCGCCCTCCAGCTCCTTGGTCCGAAAGCGACCGATTCTCCAACGCCCGGCCCATCTGTTCCGGCGTCACTTCCCCGGCGTTGGCCGGCACCTGGGTCTGATTGAGGTCGACGGTTTGATTGAGATCGCCGTCGTGCTGAAAGAGATCCGAGACGCCTTCGTGATGGAGATTGGCGCCGTTGGCCAACAGATCGACCAGCTGGCCCGGCTCCCCCGTAAGGCTCTCGTTGAGGCTCACGCCTCCACCGTCCTCGGCAAGGCCTATGGATGGCGTCGAGAGGGTGACGACCGCCATCAGCAGCCCGGCGCTCCACCGCCTCTTCAGGGGCTCGATCCAATGCACGGCCGGCCCTCCTCCGATCTCACACGGCACACCGTCCAATTGGACAAATCTAGCAGACAGCCCCCAATCTGGCCGTGCAGCAATGGGCACCAACCGACACGACTCGCTCTTCAGAGATGGTCATTGGCAGGACACGCAACTTCGGCTATAGTCCGACCCCACATCCTCACGAAGAAAGGTTCCCATCAATTTGCCGACTCTGAGCGCCTCCCGGATCTCTCGACTCGACCTCTGGCCGATCGATCTGCCGATCACCGATCCCTTTGTGGTCGCGACCGGCGCGCGGGTGGTGGCAGAGAATATTTTCGTGCGGGTGACCTTGGAGAACGGCGCGCAGGGTTTCGGCGAGATCGCGCCCTTCCCGGAGGTGGGTGGGGAGGACCGGCCCGCCAGCCTGCGAGCGGCCGGCGACGCGGCCCACTCGCTCGTGGGACAGTCGGTCACCCACTGGACGCGGTTGGGCCATGTGCTCCGTGAGGCGATCGGCGGCTATCCCGCAGCTCGGTGTGGACTGGAAACGGCCATCCTGGATGCCTGCTGCCGAGCCGCCGGTCTTCCCTTATGGGCCCTCTGGGGTGGCGCCGACGTGCGGCCGCGCGAGACCGACATCACCATTCCGATCACCGACCGGGAGAAAACCGTCTCCCTCGCGCGTGGATGGCATGAGCGGGGCTTTCGTCTGCTCAAGATGAAGGTGGGAAAGGATGTCGAGGGCGATATCCGCCGGCTGGAGGCCGTGCACCAAGCGCTCCCCGACATCGCCTTCGTGGGAGACGGCAATCAAGGCTATTCCCGAGAGGAATGCCTGGCCTTCACTAGCGGCGTGAAGCAGTTCGGGGGCCGACTTGTGCTGCTGGAACAGCCCTTGGTGCGCGACGACCTCGAAGGCCTGCAGGCCCTGCGGCACCTCACGGGTATTCCGGTCGCAGCCGATGAATCGGTGCGCTCGCTGCCGGATGCCCGCGAGGTGCTGAAACAGCAGGCGGCCGATGTCATCAACATCAAGATCATGAAAACCGGCATTGTCGAGGCGTTGGAGATCGCGCAGTTCGCACGGGCCTCCGGGCTCGGCTTGATGATCGGCGGGATGGTCGAGGCGCGCATCGCGATGGGCTGCTCCTTCGCGATGGTCTTGGGGCTGGGCGGGTTCGACCTGCTCGATCTGGACACGCCGCTGCTGCTAAGCGACGATCCGGTGCAAGGCGGCTACTGGTACGAAGGCCCCCGGCTCCACCCGTGGGACGGAGCCGGGCTCGATGTCACGGTCGCCGTCCCGAAGCATGCGACGACGATCGGGTAGCGAGAGGTCTCCTTGTCCTCAGTCCTCAGTCCTCAGTCCTCAGTCCTCAGTCAGTTCACAGTTCTTGCAATTCAGTTTCGTCCCAAGATAGCGCCGCCGCCCTTCGGGTGAGAGCACCCAGGGTCGAACCGAGAGGGGCGGCTGGTGCCTGACATGCTGGCCATGCCCACATGTCAGGTCGGCAACCCAGTCGCCCTGCTCGTCTTGATGAAATCCGGCGATCGCTTGCATCATCGAGCAATGAATCGCTAGCTGAAGCTGGCTGAGACGCTGCCAGAGTATTTCAAGTACCACATGAATGATTAACGACAAGTAAATGGGCTACATCGTATCTCAAGGCGATCGACATCATGTCACCGGTGCCGACTCCATCCCATAGGGCAGATCGATCACGTAAAGCCAGTGCCCGTTCCCCTGTCGCCTGACGACCTCGGTCGCATGGCCGGTCAACTGCATGGGCGCCCCTTCCAGGGATGAGCAATTCAACATCCACTTGGACTGGAGCACGGCCAAGTCCCCGGTCTGCACGACTCCCGCCGTCTCGATACGGATCGTCGGCTTCATCGCCAAGAACATCTGAAGAGACTGCCCGATGGCGTCCCTACCGGTCACCGCCTTGCCCGGCTCCGGCACCAGCATCGCGGTCGGCTCATAGAGGGCCAAGAGGCCTTGCAGGTCTCCTTCGTTCATCGCTTGGGTGAAGAGCGTATGTAGGTCTCGTGGTGTGGTGGCCGGCATAGTCCCCTCCAGAGAGATGTCGCGGTAGACGAACGGGGGCTATGTTACAGGAACAAGGGGCGAGTTGCAGCAGGGATGCAGGTCAGGGAATGACACGAAGACTGGATCTCACGCGGGGCCACTGTGCATCCGCGCGAGACACGTGGCCCGGGATATCCTCAAGCCATTGCTCACGGACCGCGAGATTGTAGTTCAAGTAGAGCTTTCCTCCGTGTACGGTAAAGGCCTCAGGTTTCGTCGAGGCCTTGTACCCCTTCGCCATGCCGTAGGCGCAGTAGCCCCCGTATTGCGGAACGTATCGATCCGGGTCGGACAGGAAGGCCTCTCGATGAGCCGCGGAGGAGAATTGAAACCTCACCCCTTGATACTCGACTGTGTAGGACGATGAGCCTATGACCGGCCTGCGCTCCGTGAAGTAGCTCACCGGATCGTAGCCGCCAATGGCCAGTCCATCTTGGACATACCAGTCGCCGGCCTGGCCGACAGCGCCGCCTAGCCAGAGCAGGATCCCGATCGCCACCACGGACACGGTCCTACCGACGCGTCTAGGTCTCACAAAACCCTCACCGTTCGATGAGCTGCATCACATGGCCGTCCGGATCGCGAACCGTACGCCCTTTCGAAAAGCCCAGCGCCCCTTCGGAGAGTGTCACCGTGCCGGGCGAAACGTCCCGGAACCGAACGCCATGGCCCCCCCCGCCCGCATCCGAGAGATGCGGCGCGACCATCTTCGTCTGCCAATGAACCAAGTCGCTGGCCGATTCGTCGGCGGGGAAGGGCCGGCCGTCGCGCGGAGCGAGATATTCCAAGAACTCGATGGCGGGGCCGGCCGCGGCCCGGAGACTGGTGATCCGCAGCCGCGCGCCGAACACATTGTTCAGGTGCTCTTGTTCGGTCCCGTAGTTTTCGCTCTCGCCGGCCACGCGCAGCCCAAGGGTATCTCGATAGAACTTGAGGCTCTCCTCTGTGTTGCCCACCACGATGGCCGTGTGGTCGATCCCGAGAAAGAGCCGGTCCTTGGCCTGCCACTTGGACGCGCCCTTGTCGGGCGGAAACCAGAGGATCTCCAAATGATGCCCGTCGGGGTCGCGAAAGTAGAAGGCTCGGACGCCCGCCGCGCCCCTGTTCCAGTCCGGGATACGCTGCGGACCGGTGGAGGCATGTTGCGCTTTGAACTGCCGCAGCCGCGCATAGGCCTGATCCATATCGCTCACGATGATCGCGACATGTTGAAACCAGCGGTCATGGCTTCGCGAGTCGATCGGAATCGGCCGCCCCTTCGGCGCGAGATATTCGGTCAGCTCCAAAATCTCGCCGCCAAGCTTCATCCGCACCACCCGTATCCGCAGCCCGAAGACTCCCTGCAGATGCTCATACTCCGCGCCCGCCACTTCGACATCGGAAACCTTCTCAAAGGTCAGGACCTTTTCATAGAACTCTACGGCCCGATCCATGTCTGAGACGGTGATCCCCACCGACTCGACCGCGGACACCAGCTGGGCCTGCGAAGACGGCGCGAGCGAGACAAGCGTGATGAGCGCGACGAGTAGAGAGAGCGCGGGTCTGAAATTGAACCGTTGCATGTAATGCCTCTCACTAATCTTGGAGGACAGATCTTTCGGGATTCAGCCTGTTCGCGCTTCCCTCTCGCGATTCGCGCCCGCTTCGACCGTTTCGCCTCCCTTGCCTTCCTGGCACCCCTCGCTGCCCCCTTACCCTTTACTCCTTACTTCAACCGTTCCTTGAGATGATCCCCCACCCGCATCGCATTCGCCATGATCGTCAGCGATGGGTTCACCGCGCTGCTGGACACGAAGAAGCTGGCATCGGCGACATACAGGTTATCCAGGTCATGCGCTTTACAGTCGGCATCCAACACGGACGTGCGTGGATCGCGCCCGAACCGAATCGTGCCGCATTGATGCGCCGTCCCGGCGATGGGAATCTTCTTGCCCAGATAGACGTGATGCGGAAGAAGATGGTCGCGCTCGCACCCCAGATGCTCCAGCATCCCCTTGAGCGTGGCCGCCAGTCGCTTGTGCCCTTCCAGGTTGTTCTCGTGATACTCCAGGGTCAGGCGTCCGTGCTTGTCCACCAGCACGCGATTGTTCGGATCCGGCAAATCCTCGGACGTCATCCAAAAGTCCATCGAGTGCTGCGCGATGACGTCCAGGGCCAGTCCTGGCGCAAAGGCCGGGGCGCCCGTCCGGAGCATTTCCAAGTCCTGCTTGCCGACCATGGAGATGTGTCCCATCGGAAAGTCAAAATCCTGCCCCTTGAAGTAGAAGTCGTTCAGCCCGATCGTTTTCTGGAACACCGTCGGATTCGGCCGTTTGGAAATGGCCAGCAGCACCGAGTTGTTGTGGCACATGTAGTGGCGCCCGACCATACCGGAGGCATTGGCGAGCCCGTTCGGATGTTTGTCATCGGCGGACCGTAACAGCAAGGCCGCCGAATTGATGGCGCCGCAGGCCACCACGACCAGACTGCCTCGATAGGTCTCTTGCTGCCCGTTCCGTTCGACCACCACACCCGCGACCTCACGTCCGGAGGCGCTCGTCTCCAGTCTGACGACCTGGGCATGGGTCAGCAGCGTCACGTTCGGTTGCAGCACTGCGTGATCGACGCAGACGACCTGGGCGTCCGCCTTGGCGTTGAGCAGACAAGGAAATCCGTCGCAGGTGCCGCAGCGAATACAGGCGCTCTTCTCGCGCTGAGCTTCGTTGAGCATGACGCCGACCGGCAGGTGGAACGGGCGGTGCCCTAGCTTCTTCCAATCTTCATGCAACTCTTGAATCCGTGGTTCATGGCGAAGCGCCGGGTACTTGTACGGCGCGCTCGCCTTGGGCTCGGTGGGATCCTCTCCCCGCTCGCCATGCACGTGGTAGAGGTGCTCGGCCTTCGTGTAGTAGGGCTCCAGGTCCTCGTAGTCGATCGGCCAAGCGGGCGAGACACCGCCATGGTGCTTCACTTCGCCGAAGTCCTCCCGGCGCATGCGGAGCAGCGCCGCGCCATAGACCTTGGTGTTCCCGCCCACGTAATAGTGGATGCCGGGATGAAACTCTTGTCCGTCCTTATTGCGCCACGTTTCCTTGGCCTTGTATTTGGCCTCGACGAAGACGGATCGGGAATCCCAGTTGTCCTTTTCACGAGGGAGGTACCCCCCACGTTCAAGCAGGAGAATGCGCTTCCCGGAGGAGGCGAGGTAATAGGCCAACGTGCCTCCCCCGGCGCCGGTTCCGATGATGATCACGTCGTAGTGAGTAGACATAGTCGCCTCGTTCCACCGTTTTCGATGCCTCGTCGCCTTGCCGGAACCACACCATGAGCGGCGGGCAGGGCTGCCAGGTAGTCTCGGTGTCGGACCGTTCGTTACGCATCACTAACCGTCGAAAGTCAAAAGTCTTAAAGTCAAAAGTTAGAAAGTCCTCCGCACGAACAGACTTGCGACTTTCAGACTTTCTGACTTGCCGACTCAATTTAGAACCCCGCCCCCTTTGTCTTGGTCTGAATCCGATAGACGGCGCTGCCGCCGGTCACATAGAGGACCGACCCGTCTTCGCCCCATGCCAGATTCGAGGTCGGCTGACCCGTGTCGATCGTCCCGAGCAATGCTCCATCGGGGGCGATCACGCTGATGCCGCCGGGCCGAGCTCCGAAAAGGTTTCCATCCCGATCCACCTTGAACCCATCTGGTCCAAAGAAGGGATCTTTGCGCCAGCGCGTCGCGTCAAAGAACACCCGCCCATTGGCAACCGTGCCATCAGACCGCACGTCATAGGCCAGCCAGGCCGCCCGCTGCGGATCGACATCGGAGACATAGAGCGTTTTCTCGTCCGGCGAGAAGGCGATCCCGTTCGGAGCCTTGATGTCCGCAATCAGCAGCGCGACGGTCCCATCCGGCTTGACGCGATAGACGCCTTGCACCGGCGCCTTGTCCGGGTCATCGAAGACGCCGGGCAACCCAAAGGGCGGGTCGGTGAAATAGAGATCGCCGTTGGACTTGAAGACCAGGTCGTTGGGACTGTTGATGCGCCAATCCGCGTGGCGAAACGCGAGGGTGGTCCGGCCGCCATCCGCCTCCAGACGCGTCACGCGTCGATCGCCATGGGCGCAGAAGACCACACGGCCCTGACGGTCGATGGTGATGCCGTTGGAGCCCGGCTCCTTGCCGGCGAACGGCGCGTGGCCCGTGTAGCCGCTGGGAGAAAGGAAGACACTGGTCCCCTCCCCCGCCTTCCACTTCATGATGCGATTGCTCGGGATGTCGGAAAAGAGGAGGTGTCCCCCCTCACGGCTCCAGGCAGGCCCTTCGACCCAGGTCAACCCGTCCGCAATTTTCTCGACCACCGTATCCGATGAGATCAGTCGATCGAATCGGGGATCGCTCGTCGTGATGGTCGCCCCAATCGGGGTTCCGACGAGGCCTGAGAGTTCGGCGCAAGCCGTCAGGCTCGCCGCCATCAGCAGCGCCATCACCGTTCGCATCGACGTCGCCCCCATAATGCCCTCCTTACGCTCCAACCGGTCAACGATTCACGTGCGCGGTCGTCGCGGTCGTCGACATCGACGCGATCCAATGAGGGCCGGCCCCGGCGACGCTGAGTCGAAGCCGGTAGAGGCCGGTCAAGGCCGTGATGTACAGCGTCTTGCCGTCATCGTCGCCCCAGGCCATGTTGTGCGGATCTTCCGGGCCTTTGATGAGCCCCAGCCGCTTGCCTTCCGGCGAGATGATCCACAATCCTCCTGGGCCGGTGCAGTACACGTTGCCCTCTTGATCCACTTTCATCCCGTCGAGCGCGTCATCACCTGGCGCGGCCGTCATGTCGAAGAAGACCACGCCGTTGGCGAGAGCCCCATTTGGTTGGACTTCATACCGCATGATGACCTTTCGTTTGTCGTTCCAGTTGTTGACATAGAGGTACCGTTCGTCCGGCGAGAACACGAGACCATTGGGCGCATCCAGATCCGTCGCGACCAGTTGGACAATGCCGTTGGCCACGCGATAGACGCCGCTATACGGCAACTCTTTTCGCGGATCGTCGAAGACTTTCGGCAATCCGAATGGAGGATCGGTGAAATAGAGCGCTCCATCTGATTTGTAGACCAGATCGTTCGGACTGTTGAGCCGTTTCCCCTGATAACGATCGGCTAACATCGTGACATTGCCCCGCGGTTCAACACGGATCACCCGCCGGTTCCCATGTTGATTGATCGTGAGACGGCCTTGGGCATCGAGCGTCAACCCGTTCGACCCGGGCTGATGATACTCGCCGATATCGACGCCGGCGTATCCGCTCTTCGTCCGGAAGACGGACACCTGGCCATCCTGCGACCATCGGTAAATCGTGTTGCTGTTCGGATCGCTGAAGAGCAAGTAGCCGTCGGTCGTTGAGGTCGCGGGCACCCAGACCGGTCCCTCCGTGAAGAGAAACCCGCCGGCCAACTTCTCCAGTTGAGCGCCGGCCGGCATGATCCGAGCCAACGCCGGATCGTCTTTCACCACCTGGGTCGCAACCCGCTGCATCAGTCCGATCGAGTTCGACTTGTAGAAATCCAGCGTGGCGGAGCGTACCCAGATAAAGTTGGCAGGCGGATTCGAAAGCGGTCCGTTCGCGCCGAACACGGCGAGCTGAAACTCCTGACCTGGCTTGACGTGCCGAGCAATCAGCACGCGGTTGGGCGCATTGAATCCCTTCACCAACCCGCCTCCGGTTTGCCCCAGTACCACCGGCGACCGCCCGTTCACCCAGACTTCCGCATAATCATCCACGACGATTTCGAAGACAGCTGTCGAATCGGTCGGATCAAAGGTGCCGATGAGTTCGGGAATCGTGACTTTGATGCGATACCAGTTGAAACAGAGCCGGCCGGTCGAGCGACGCGTTTCCAGTCCCGGCGCATCGATGACCTCCCACGTGGAATCGTCGAAACCCGCCGGGCCCGCGTGCGGCTGGTAATCATAGGTCATGTTCGGAGGACCGGAGGGGCCAAGGTCGGCTCCAGGGCTTCGATGGGCGACTTGGATAATCTGCGTGTCGCTGTACCGCCATCGCCCTTTGACGAGTTGCACGCCTTCGTTCGTCATCAAGTCGATGATCGCGTCCGGCCGCACCCCCGGCGCATCAGCAGTGACTTGCGCGCGGCCAGTGACCGTCGCCAATCCAAGGGTGGCGACAATTCCAGCGGCAACTAGAATCTGCTGCATCTTCATGACGATCCTCCCCGCACGCGTCCTCCGTCACACGTCATGCGCCAACTGTTGAGGCACCTCCACGGTCTCTTCGCGAATGACGGCTGACCGTTGACGATTGATGTCTTCACCGAACTTTCACCACGTAATAGTCAAACGCCCCGTCCACTTCCTGGAACCAGTGCGGCACGCCGTTCGGAATAATGACCACGTCGCCCGGCTTGATCGTCCGCGTCTCGCCGTTGTGAATATGCGGGCCGCGTAACTCATAGGGGGCTACCATTCTCGGCGCCACAGCCGTGCCGCCGGTCACCAGCGTCGCCGTGCCTTTCAAGACATAGACGATGTCGGTATCGAGCTCATGGATTTCGGCCACTCCCGGCTTCTCTCGATGGCTCGCGTGCACCATGTAATTGCGCGCCGCGTGCATCATGTGTTCATCGTCGCCGATGAGCACGGCGCCCTTCTGAAACGCCGCGGCAACCTTGTCGCTTTGGATGTAGGTGACCGGCAGCAGATGCCCGTTCGTCAAGCCGGCCGCCTCCATGGACTCCAAAGACTTGGCGCCGGCGATCGCCAACTCTTCGTCCTGTTGCGCGCTGGCCGCGCCGCTGACTCCGATCGCTCCAACCACCCTGCCTTCCCACTCCAGCGGGATTCCGCCTTGCAGGGGAGTAAAGTTCTGGAGATCCCCTCCGAGCGTGACCATCGACGTGCGCCCGCCCTTGATGACATCCTCAAAGAGTTTCGTCGGCTTCTTGAAGAGCGCCGACGTGCGCGCCTTCCCGATGGCAATGTTGGCGCTGGCGGCGAACGTCTGATCCAACCGTTCCAGCGCGAGCAGGTTTCCGCCGTCATCCACAACGGCAATCGACCCACCCGGCGCGTTAACACGCTTCGCTTCGGCGACCGTCGCCGCGATGACTTTTTTCGCTCCGGCAAGTGTGAGCCCCCGTTTATCCAAGACGGATTCCGCATAGCTCGTGGTTGCGAGTACCCCGAAACCAACGATCGCACAGATGGTTATGATCGATTTCATGGTGCATCTCCTTTTCCTTCTTGAGGGTGTCAGCATTCAGCGATCGGCTTTCCGTGCCCGTTGTGCAAGCCGACGGCTGAATGCTGATCGCTAAGGTTTGGCAAACGTCGCCGCGACGGCGGCGCCGGCGATGGCGATGTCCTCATCCTGGCTGGGTGTTTCTCCGCTGACACCGATAGCCCCGATCACTTTTCCATTCACGGTGATCGGCACACCGCCCTGCAAAGCCACGGCTCCATGCAACGCTAAGGCTGAGACGCGGCCGTTCCTCACCTGGTCTTCAAACACTTTGCTGGGCCGTCGATAGATTGCCGCGGTCCTCGCCTTGTCGATGCCGACATTCACGCTGGCGACCTGCGTGTCGTCGAGACGCTCCAACAGCAGCAAACTTCCGCCGTCGTCCACCACGGCGATCACCACCCGTGCGCCTTCCGCTTTGGCCTTGGCTTCGGCCGCGGCGGCGATCTTTCTGGCGCCGTCCAGCGTCAAGGCGGTTTTCTCGACAAGCTGCGCGTGCGCAGTCGCAACCCCCAGGGTCAGCACCGTGGCCATGATCATGATGGGATGTGTCATCGGCGTGTTCTCCTCTTGTCCGGCGTCAGTTGTCAGCTCCCGGCCTCCGAGGAGGCCGGGAGCTGACCGCAGTGCTTACCGACTCATCGCCATGCTGTCCGAATGCATCCGTTCACCGGATGCCGTCAGGATCGGCTTCGGGAAAGACGCCTCGCCCAACAGCACTTCCGCGAACGCGCACCAGATCTGCACCTTCGCCACATCGTGCACGTAGGACGGGACGGTGATGGTCCGGTTCTGCTTGTCGCCCTTGATCGCCAGGCGATTCAGCAGATACACGTTGCCCTTGGTGTCCACCACCTGCCAGTGCGGCGCCGGGGTGTCGGGGATCTTGAAGTCTTCCGACCACGTGAGCGTGTCGTTGCTGCCCGACCGCCCATGGGTGGCTGTGCCGCTGTTCGCCTTCACCCCTTCGAACTTCGCGGTGGTATGGGCATCGCCGGCAAAGCTCACGCTCGCCGCGAACAGCATCATCCCGACCAGTGAGAACAACGTTGCCACACGCTTTACTGCTTTCATGACTCGCCCTCCTTGTGAAGTGGATATCAGACAGCGTCGCCATTCGATGCCATCTGTTG
>CAYZTJ010000006.1:46422-59629 GCA_964481215.1 uncultured Nitrospira sp.
TCACTCTTCTCATCGAATCGGCACCGAAAGATGCAGCGGGAAGGATTGTCGTGATGCAGCTTGGCACAGAGGACGCGGCCGGAGCCTTGCGTCAGCAAGTAGGTCTGCGCGGCGAGCAACATCCCAATGGGCGGCGCAAGGAAGTAGATCCACAGATGAGACCAGAGCCAGGCGGGGAGCGCGGACGCGAAGGTGCGAGCCGGATTCATGCTCATGCCCGAGAGCGGCGCCTCCAGCGTGATATAGCTCGCGATCAACCCGCCGGCCAGCAGGCCGGTGTAGCGCGCGATGGGCTTGCGGTTGGAAACCGTCAGGACCATGAGCATGAGTCCGAAGGAGATCACGATTTCGGCGAGAAAGGCCACACCCGGGCCACGCGCACCCGGAACCGTCACCACATAGTTGACGCTGGGATCGCCCACGTACGCAGGTAAGACCGTCGCGGCTGCCAGCAGAGCCAGCGTGCTACCTAGGAACTGCGCCGCGACATACCCGATCGCATCAGCGCCGGCGACCTTCCCCAAGGACCAGAAGGTCAGCGTGACGGCCGGATTCAGATGGGCGCCTGATCGCTTGCCCCATGGTGAGTAGATGATCGCGATCGCGGTGAGCCCCATGGCCACCCCGATCAAGAGACGGCGCAGCCCATCGCTTTCGATCGCGGTGCGAACAGGGAAGGCAGGGTGTTCAATCATGGTCGTGCACACCGCGGCCGACACCATGAACAACCCCAGTCCAGCAGCCTCCATCGCGTACTCCGGCCAATGCCGCGCGACCGCCTCCACGATCGCACTCCTTAGGCAGCGACGGAGTAGACAATCCGTCGTGGGCGGCTGGGCGACTCCGCGGCCCGCGAGATAATTTCCTCCCGCACGTGACCGCAGCCGCCGCAGAGCCAGGCCCGCAGGCTCAGACGGGCGCCCTGCTCATGCAGTTCCGATGCGTGATAGCGTTTCATCCAGCCGTGACAGTGTCCGCAGTGCATGGTCTCCTCCCTTGGTCGGGCTGTTCCTCCCCTCCCTGTCAGTCCACAGACAGAGCCGTTTGTTACAGAAGGCTGCGCAGGCGGAGGTGGTGGAGGTGATCAGCGAGAATGGACGAGCGTCACGGAAGGCTCGACGTCATGAAGCTCAACCAGGGATAATCCTGCATTCGCTTCTTTGACGTAGAAGGCCAAGTGCGGTTCATGAAAGCGTCGCACGACAAGACTATAAAGTCGATGGGCCATCTCGGAATGGCCGGCCTGCCAGGCAATCCGGCCGCCATGTAGGGCGCAGGCGGCAGCCATCGCCTTGGGCTCGACGGAAAGCCGGACCGGCGGCGGCTCCACCCAGGCTACCAACGTGTCCGGCACAAGGTCATGACCCCCTTCGTTGACAAAGGCTGCGCGGCTCAGCGCGTCCGCATCGTCGCGCAGGGCTTTCGCATCTCGGCTGGCTAAGCAATGGGTATAGACCCGCCAGATCGACTGAAACTCCTCTTCCGGAAGCTCTCGGACACCCGGCGCCATCCCCATGGACTGACAGCCCAGCATGAGGAGCGACAGAAGCGCGAGGCCCGCCAGCCGGCTCATGTCCTCCCTCGCGCGGGCAGTCGGCGACTCAACGCGGCCGATTCCAGACACTTCGTGGCGAGCGCCGTCCATCCGGTTTGATGACTCGCGCCGACGCCCCGACCGCTGTCCCCGTGGAAATACTCATAGAACAGCACCAAGTCCCTCCAATGCGGATCGAGCTGATAGCGACGATCCTCTCCGTGACAGGGGCGCCGCCCCTCGGCATCCGGCAGGAAGATCTTCCCCAGCCTCGTCGCCAATTCGCCGGCGACCTCCTGCAAGTTCATCATGCGCCCCGAGCCGACCGGGCACTCCACCTTGAACGAATCTCCATAGAAATGGTGGTACCGCTCCAAGGCCTCGACCACGAGGTAGTTCACCGGGAACCAGATCGGCCCCCGCCAGTTGGAGTTGCCGCCGAACAGGCCGGTATTGGACTCTCCCGGCACATAGTCGACGCGGAATTCCTCGCCGTTGGAGCGGAAGACATAGGGCTCGTCCATGTGGACCTTCGAGATCGAGCGTACGCCGTAGGGCGAAAGGAACTCGCGCTCGTCCAACAGGTATCGCAAGACCCGCTCCAAGCGGTCGCGCGAGGGGATGGCCAGAAGCCGGTGCCCGCCCCCATGGGGATCGTCGGCGAACTTCATGTACGAGATATGCTTCGCCAGGTCGCTCCGATTCTCCAGAAACCAGCGGAGCCGCTTGGAAAATCCCGGCAGCCGTTCGATGAGGTCTTCTTCCAGAATCTCGACCGCGATCAGGGGAATGATCCCGACCAACGAGCGAATCTTCAACGGCGAGGTGCGGCCGTCGACGTGCAATTGGTCATAGTAGAATCCGTCCTCATCGTTCCACAAACCCGTGCCGCCGAGGGTATTCATGGCATCGGTGATGGCGATGAAATGCTCGAAGAACTTCGAGGCCATGTCCTCGTAGACGGGATTGGATTTGGCCAGCTCTAGGGCAATGGCCAGCATCGTGCCGCAATAAAAGGCCATCCAGGCCGTGCCGTCGGCCTGTTCGAGATGACCGCCGGTTGGGAGCGGCCGCGAGCGGTCGAAGACGCCGATGTTGTCCAATCCCAAAAATCCGCCGGAAAAGAGATGCTTGCCTTCGACGTCTTTCCGATTGACCCACCAGGTGAAGTTGAGCAGGAGCTTCTGAAAGACCCCCGCGAGAAACTGCCCGTCGCGCTTGCCTTTGGGCCCCGTCATTTTATACACGCGCCAGCACGCCCAGGCATGCACCGGCGGATTCACATCGGAGAAAGCGAACTCGTAGGCCGGAATCTGTCCGTTCGGATGCATGTACCATTCACGCAGAAAGAGCGCGAGCTGATCCTTGGCGAAGTGGGGATCGACGGTAGCGAAGGGAATCATGTGGAAGGCCAGGTCCCAGGCCGCGTACCAGGGATACTCCCACTTATCCGGCATCGAAATGATGTCGCGATTGTAGAGATGCGCCCAATCGTTGTTGCGGCCCCCCTGCCGCTCAGCCGGCGGCGCCGGATGGGCGGGGTCGCCTTCCAGCCAATCTTTGACGACATAGTGGAAGAATTGCTTGGACCAGAGGAGGCCCGCATAACCCTGGCGTGACACCCGCCGTTCCTCGGCGGACATGTCCTTCGGCTGCCGGGCGGCAAAGAACTCGTCTGCCTCGGACAGCCGGTCGGCAAACACCTGGTCGAACTCCTTGCCGATCGGCCGCTTCCCCACCTCGCCTTCGGCGGTCAGCCGGAGCCGTATCGTCACGGACTTCCCCGCGGGGATCGTGAGTCGATAGTGGGCCGCCGCCTTCGTGCCGACCTGAGCCGGATTCACCGACTCCGTTCGTCCGTGAATGACGTAGTCATGAAACGCGTCTTTCACATAGGGACTCGGGTTCGGCGAACCGAAGAGGCGCGACTGGTTCGTTTCATTGTCGGTAAAAAGCCATTCCACCGGACCGAGCGTCTTGCTGATTTCGGCGTCGAGTCGATAGCGTCCCAGGGATTCGTGGTCGGCTATCACCGCCTGGTCGCTCGACTTGGCGAGGCTCGGCTTCTTCCAATAGCCCTCGCCGGTTCGGCCCCAGGACCAGGTGTTCCGGAACCAGAGTGAGGGAAGGCAATGGACCGCGGCGGCTTCGGGGCCTCGGTTGGCGATCGTGACGCGAATGAGGATGTCATCCGGGGAGGCCTTGGCATACTCCGCCGTCACGTCGAAATAGCGTTGCTCGTCGAAGACGCCGGTGTCGGTGAGTTCGAACTCGGGCGCATCTTTGCCCCGACGACGATTTTCCTCGACCAGCCAGGCGTAGGGGTATTCCGCCTGCGGATACTTGTAGAGGGCCTTCATGTAGGAATGGGTCGGCGTCGAGTCGAGATAGTAGTAGAGCTCCTTCACATCCTCGCCATGATTCCCCTCCGGCCCGGTAAGGCCGAACAGACGTTCCTTGAGGATCGGGTCGCGGCCGTTCCAGAGCGCGAGGCCGAAGCACAAGCGGCCTTGACGATCGGTGATGCCGAGCAGTCCGTCTTCTCCCCAGCGATAGGCCCGACTCCGCGCCTGGTCATGAGTGAAGTAGTCCCAACAGCCGCCCCAAGGCGAATAGTCCTCGCGCACGGTGCCCCATTGGCGCTCCGCGAGATAGGGGCCCCAGCGCTTCCAGTTGTGTTTACGCTGGGCATCTTCGTACAGTCGTTGAGATTCGGGATCGATGGGCTCGGTCGGCATCGGTGGTGACATGGGTCACGCCTCCTCTTGCCGACAGAGTCTGTTGGAAGGGCAAGACGTTACAGGATGAGCGGCTCGTCGTCCGAGAGGACGACCAGACAGAGACGCAGCAGTTCGCCGACGGACCAGGCTTGGAAGGGACAGCCGCGTGGGGTGTGGGGCTCAACCGCATCGGCGATTTCGGAGACGTGATCCAAGCCGGCGGCATCGAGATGAGCGAACAGCGGCGATACGAACGTGGCGCGAGCGTCTTCCTTGGACACGCGGGTGCAATTCCGGACGCGCACCCAGGCTTCCACAAACGGGCCGGCCAACCAGGGCCAGACCGTACCTTGGTGATAGGCGCCGTCCCGCTCCCACACGCCGCCTTCGTAGCGGGGCACGAACCCAGGCTCATCGGGAGCCAGGGAGCGGAGGCCAAGCGGGGTCCAGAGCTTCGATTCCACAGCCTCGACCACCCGCCTCGCCCGCTCGCCTTGCACGAGCGGAATCGGAAGCCCCCCGATGGCGAAGATCTGATTGGGCCGGAACGTCCAATCCACGGTCCCCGGTCGATGGTCGACATCCACGACATCCGCCAGGTGGCCGCGCCCTTCATCCCAAAAGCGGGACAGGAAGGCGTCGCGTCCCTTGACGAAGAGCCGCTTCCATCGGTCGTCAGCGGCGGGAAACCCGCTGGCAATCCAGAGGGCATTCAGCCAGAGAGCTTGAATCTCGACCGGCTTGCCGATCCGCGGCGTCACCACCCAGTCGCCGACCTTGGCATCCATCCAGGTGAGCTGCACGCCGGGGACCCCGGCCGCCAGCAGGCCGTCCTCATCCAACCGGATGCCGAACCGGGTGCCCTCCGCATAGCCGCGCAGGATCGACTGGGCCGCGGACTCCATGGCGCGCTGCTCGTGGGGGCGCAACCACTCGGGGTGACGGTTGGCCTCACGCAAAAAATCGTAGACCGCAACGATGTACCAGAGAGAGGCGTCGACCGAGTTGTATTCCGGTGTGTCCCCGCCATCGGGAAACCGATTCGGCAGCATGCCCTCGGAGACCGCGTCGGCCCATTCCAAGAGAATCGCGCGCGCGTCGTCCAGTCGCCCCGTGGCTAGGCAGAGCCCCCGGAGCGCAATGAAGGTATCGCGGCCCCAGTCCGTGAACCAGGGATAGCCCGCCACAATGGTGCGGCCCTCGCCGCGACGCACCAGGTAGACATCCGCGGCACGGTGCAATCGGGACGGCATGCGCTTCCGCCGCGCCTGTTCCCCCTCCCGAAGCGCGGCGTAGAGCGCTTCGACGGAATCGTGCCCGGCCGAGGGCGTGTCTCCGCCGGTCCCGCTCGCGAGCAGCCACAGCGCGTCGCGCTCCGAGAGATTCCAACGAACGACACCGGGTGACGCCAAATCTTCCGTCCCATCCAAGCCGCGGGCCAGTTCTTCGCGGTATTCGAAGTTCCGATACCAATCCGGCTCGAAGGAGAACGCTCCGTTCGAGGTGACGGCGATCTCCGGCACGCCGGGATACAACCGCCAGACCAATCGGTCGCCCTCTTGCGCCGGTTCGAGGCCGATTCCGCCGTTTTCGTGATGCAGACTGTGATAGTCCCGGCCGGAGAAGAACGGGCGCACCGTCAGCGTGACGCCCGGCGCCTTCGAGGTCAGCCGCCATCGGAGTGTGACCATCGGCTGCTCGTGTGGCACGAACAGTTCACACTCCAGCGTCGTCCCGTCTTCCAAGGCGTAGTACCAATGGGGCCAGGGGTCGGTTTCGAATCGTTGAATCCGCTGGACCCCGTCCGGATGCGCCACGCCAGGCGCATACTGTTGCGAAGTCAGCGCGTAGCGTCCGTTGGGAGTGTCCACCCAGGCATCGAAGCCGTTCACCAACACCATGCGGCCGGTCGGAGGCGTTGCGGCTGCGAGCAGCAGCGCGTGATAGCGCCTGGTGCGAATGCCGGACGTGGTGCCCGACGCAAAGCCGCCGAGGCCGTCCGCCTCGATCCATTCTGTCTGGGTATCGATCGTGTGCGGCATGGGAGGAATCCGGACCGGAACGGTCCCGAGGGGAATCGCGCTCAGCTGGTGGACAGGCTGACTCATAGACCGGCGTGCTCCGATGTGCGCCGCTGTCGCAGACTCCTCGAACGAACAGAGGAGCCCCAGCCACGGGGTCTCATCGACCGGAGAATTGTTACAGAGGACAGGGGGATTGTCTACCGGGAAATACCGGAGGAGACGGAGGAGGCCTAATTCCAGGTCACGTCGTCTTGATTGATCAGGAAGTCGATCAGCTCGATGCTGTCCCGCAGGGCCAATTGCGCCCGCTCGGACATGGGGAGGATGGCGCCCACGGGCTTCCCGACTTCGAGGTCTTCCAGAGGGGGAATTCCCGGGTTCTTGAAGGCTTCATACTCTGACTTATAGGCGGGCATGCGATCTCTTCTCCCTTCGTAACCTATTCGGCATCCAGCCGGTATCCTTAAGCCCTAGCAATTCTGAAGCCAGAATCAACCCTGATGGTCAAAGCATACCATGCCTCGCTGGAAAAGCGAGTTTTGCTCACAAGCCGTTGAAAGACAACAGCTTTCTATTTTCCTTCTTTGGGAGTCTGGAGCGGAGGCAGTGCACCCAAGTAGGCAAAGCCACCCACCTGGGTCAGCGAGGTGTCTGGTGCGAGGCGAAAATCATCGTGCGCCAGGTCCACGAACCGAGGATCGACCGAGAGATCAGAGGCTGGCTTCAGATCCGGAGCCAGCGTGGGGGGTGACCCGGCGCGATAGTAGTTGCCGTCACTGTTGTGCAGGGCGTTGTGGGACAGAGCCACCGAACTGGATTGGGCCACGACGATGCCCTGCCTGTTGAATCCGATGATGTTCCCCGAGGCCCTGGCCTGAGAGTGGCCGAGCACCGCCACCCCGCCGCCGTTCCGCGCGAGGGTGTTGCTCACCAAAATGGCCCGGGCTTGATCCGTCACGACCACCGCCTCGAAGAGGCTGCGCGTGACGATGTTGCGATCTAAGGTCACCTGCGAGGCGCCGGCGACCGTGATCCCGTGATCGTTGTCGTGGATAAAATTGCCGACCAGTTCGGCCTGGCAGTTGGCCAACTGAATGCCGGTTGTCTCGCTGCCGCCGATGATGCTGTCCTCGATGCGGACGTTCTGCACCTGCTGCCCAAACAGCATACCCTTCACCCTCACCTGCTTGAGCAGAATCGTATGCCCGTTGAAGATCCCGAGCGCATGCCCGCCGTGCTCATTGACGGTCAGCCCGCTGATCTCGATCGCCGTCGCGCCATAGGGCCACTTGCCGATGTGGAACGTGCCGACCCGTTCACGGCCGAGGATCGTCACCTGGTCCATCCCCTCGCCGAGCAGTTTGAGGCCTTCTTTGCTGTGGATCGTCACGTCCTCCGGATAGGCGCCCGCCTTCACGCGCACCGTGTCACCCTTCCCGGAAGCATCAATGGCATCTTGGATCGAGCGAAAATCCCCGCTCCCATCGAGGGCCACGATCCAGGTCCTCGGGCCCGCCGCGTCGGAGGCAGGGGAGCCCGCGGCGGCCGCCAGTCCCGACATGCAAACAGCCAGAAAGGCAGCTCCTATCAACCGTTGGAAACTGATCGACCGATTCAACATACCCCTGGCATTTACAGGTTGGGAAGACTGGAAGTCAATCCCCTTGATTCTCCTCGCCGAATACCCCCTGCGCACTACGGGGATGAAGGCGAGGAGAACCCTCCGTAGCCTGAGCGAAGGAGGGTACCGCTTCGGCGAATTCCGCAGGCTACCCCGCAGCTTGCTGCGGGGAGCGTCATTGTGAGCCATGCCCTCGCGTGCTCGCCAGACTTATTAGAAGTGATGGGTGGGAGAGCACGCACTTCACGGATGTATACATAGTCTGACGTGAAAGCAGGATGCTCAAAAAGGCTGCCCAGCGAGGCCGCAGCGAGCGAGAAGCCGAGGCGTACTCTTCTTGTACGTCGCAGGCTTGAGCGATGCGATCACCCGTTGTAAGAATGGAACAACGGGTCCCCGGCTGGCAGACTTTTTCAGCATCCTGTAGACTCGCGCGCCATGATCGTCGTCGGCCTAACAGGAGGGGTGGCCACAGGAAAGAGTACGGTGGCGAAGATGTTCAAGGCCTGCGGCGCCCAGGTGATCGATGCGGACGTCCTGGCCCGTCGGGTCGTCGAACCGGGCAAGCCCGCCTGGCGAGACATTGTCGCGAGCTTTGGCAAGGGCCTCCTCCGGTCGGATCGCACGCTGGATCGCGCAGCGCTGGCGCACATCGTCTTTCGGCAACCGGCGAAGTTGAGGCGGCTGGGCACGATCATTCACCCGCGAGTTGCCCGCGAACAGGCCCGCCTGACACGGGTCATTGGAAGACAGAACCCCCGCGCCGTCGTCATCTACGATGCCCCGGTGCTGATCGAAGCCGGCGCGCATCGGCGAATGGACACACTCATCGTGGTGACGGCGGACCAGGCCACGCAGATCGCCCGGCTGCGTCGCCGGAACGGCCTCTCCCGCGCCGAAGCCCTGCGCCGCATCCGTTCCCAACTCCCGCTTGCCGAGAAAGTCCGCCTCGCCGACCACGTCCTCGACGGCACAAAGCCCCTCTCACCGCTGAGAAGAGAGGTCCGCCAGCTGTATCGCACCCTCTCCCAGACGGCCTGATCGTCTCTTCCCGCCTCTCTTCGCCCTGTGTTATGGTGCCCGCATGCACAGATTGATCATCATCGGCTCTGGCCCGGCTGGGCTCACGGCCGCCATCTATGCCGCCCGGGCAAATCTGTCCCCTGTCTTGATTGAGGGCGTTCAGGCCGGCGGGCAACTCACCACGACGACGGAAGTCGAGAACTATCCCGGCTTTCCCAAGGGCGTCCTCGGTCCGGCCTTGATGCAGGACTTTCGAGCCCAAGCGGAGCGATTTGGCACAACGTTCATCCAGCGCGAAGTCACGGCCGTTCGTCTGACTCAACGTCCCTTCACCCTCACGCTCGACGACGACCAACGCCTTGAGGCGCAGGCGCTTATCATCGCCACGGGCGCCACGGCGCTCATGCTGGGCCTCCCCAACGAATCGCGCCTCGTCGGACACGGTGTGTCCACCTGCGCGACTTGCGACGGCTATTTTTTCCGGGGGAAAGAATTGGTCGTGGTCGGCGGAGGCGACAGCGCGTTGGAGGAGGCCACGTTCCTCACGAAATTCGCCTCGCGCGTCACGGTCGTCCATCGGCGAGAGAAGCTGCGCGCCTCTAAAATCATGCAAGAGCGGGCCTTGAAGAACGACAAGATTTCGTTCGTGTGGAACAACGTCGTCGAGGACATTCTTGGCGATCCGCTCGTGACCGGCGTCCGGCTGCGCGACCTGGTCACAGGCGCGCGCCGCGACCTGGTCTGCGCCGGCGTCTTCGTGGCCATCGGCCATCAGCCGAACACGGCGCTGTTCACCGGCCAGCTCGCCATGGATGAGAAGGGCTACCTCCGCACCCATGACGGCACCGCCACGAGCGTGCCGGGCGTCTTTGCCGCCGGCGACGTGCAGGACAGCCGCTACCGGCAGGCCATCACCGCCGCCGGTTCCGGCTGCATGGCCGCGATGGACGCGGAACGGTTTCTGGAGCGTGAGGGGTGAGGCGTCAGGCGTGAGGAGTTCAGCGAATGGAGAAACCGCACAAGAAGCTCGATGTGTGGAAAGCCTCGATCGAGCTCGTTGTCGCCATCTATTCAGTGACCAGTCACTTCCCTAAAGAAGAACTGTATGGGCTCTCTGGACAGCTACGGCGAGCGGCGCTGAGCGTACCAGCCAACATTGCCGAAGGGGCTGCCAGACAGACGCACAGGGAGTTTACAAATTTTCTCCACATCGCTCAGGGTTCTCTGAGCGAGTTGGATACGGAGTTGGAAGTCGCCAAGCGGCTCGAGTACATCAACGAACAGTCCTGGCACCACTTGGACTTAGAGATTGAGCGAATTGACAAGATGATGAGCGGGCTCATTCGCCATCTCAGATCGAAGAGGGGCGATTCCCAAAAGAGTGCTCGATAACACCTCACCCCTTACGCCTCACGCCTTACGGCATTCTCATGCGTTGCGTCATCGTCCATTATCACGAATTGGCCTTGAAGGGGCGGAACCGGCCGTACTTCGAGCAACGGCTGGTGCGCAATCTTCGGTTGGCCATGAACGGCGCCGGCATCAGGCAGGTCGACTCGCTGCAGGGCCGCGTTCGCATCGTGCTGACCGAGGAAGCCGAATGGGATCGCGTGAAGGCCCGTTTGCAGCGGGTCTACGGCGTCGTCAACTTCTCCTTGGCGCAGGCCGTGCCGCTCTCCTATCTGGAGCCCACTCTCGCGCCGCTCTTGGATGGGGTGGCCGCCGCCGTAGCTCCCCTGACCTTCAAGAGTTTTCGCGTTTCAGCCAAGCGGGCGGACAAGCGATTCCCCCTCACCTCCATGGATGTGGAGCGGGAGGTCGGCGGACACATCAAGGGACTCACGGGCGCGCGCGTCGATCTGACGAAGCCCGACCTCACGATTCACATCGAGATGCTGAGCAAGCAGACCTTCTACTCCGTCCGGAAAGAACAGGGTCCCGGCGGGATGCCGGTGGGTGTGAGCGGCAAGGTGGCCTGTCTGCTCTCAGGCGGGATCGACTCCCCGGTGGCCGCCGCGCGGATGATGAAGCGCGGGTGCAAGGCGACGTTCATTCACTTTCACGGCCGGCCGTTCGTCAGCCGCGCGTCGGAAGAGAAGGTCCGGGAGATCGCCGATCTGTTGACCCAGTTCCAATTCTATACTCGGCTCTATTTGGTTCCCTTCGGGGAGATCCAACGGCAGATCGTCTTGGGCGCGCCGACGCCCCTGCGCGTCGTGCTCTACCGGCGCCTGATGGTGCGGATTGCCGAGGAGCTCGCCCGGCGGGACAAGTGTTGGGCGCTGGTCACCGGCGACAGCCTGGGGCAGGTGGCGTCGCAGACCCCGGAGAATCTGACCGTGGTGGAGGAAGCCGCACAGTTGCCGATCCTGCGCCCGCTGATCGGCATGGACAAGACGGAGATTACCGCCGAGGCTCAGGCGCTCGGCACCTTCGAAACGTCGATCGAACCGGACCAGGACTGCTGCCGCCTCTTCGTCCCGCCCCATCCCGCCACGAAGAGCAGCCTGGACCACGTGCGCAAGGCGGAGCGGAACCTCGACATCGGCGCGCTGGTCAAGCAAGGCCTCGACCAGGCTGAACTCGTCGAGTTGACGTTTCCTCCCAAGCGCTAGCGCTCCTTCCCAAGCGCGGCGAGGATCGCATCGGCCCCCTGGGTATTCACGACATCGTCAGCGGTCAGCCCTCCCTTCCGGGCTACATTGACGCCGAAGGGCACGTCCGCCAATCCCTCGGTGGCATGCGCATCGGGGTTGATGCTGACCTTCACCCCTTGCGTCTTCGCGTAGCGGCACAGACGCCAATCGAGATCGAGTCGATGCGGGTTCGCATTGATCTCGATGATCTTCCCGTAGGCCTTCGCGGCATCGATGACGCGCTTCATGTCGATGCGATAGCCCTCGCGGGACAGCAGCAGGCGCCCGGTGGCATGGCCCAGCATGGTGACATGGGGATTCGAGAGCGCTCGCACCACCCGCGCGGTCTGCTCCTCTTCCGGCAGATTGAATCGGCTGTGCACAGAGGCAATGACAAAGTCGAAGCGGGCGAGCACGTCGTCAGGATAATCCATCGAGCCGTCGGCCAAGATATCCGCTTCGATGCCCTTGAAGATGGCAATCCCACTCACCTTCTTCCGCAGGGCCTCGATGGCCGCGTGCTGCTCGCGGATGCGATCTTCCTTCAGACCATTCGCATAGAAGGCTGACTGACTGTGATCCGAGATGCCGATGTAGCGATAGCCCAGCGCCTTGGCTGCCGCCACCATCTCCTCCAGGCTGGCCGAGCCGTCGCTGTCCGTCGTGTGATTGTGGAAGATCCCCAGGATGTCTGAGGCTTCGACCAACGTGCCGAGACGACCGGCCTCCGCCTCCTCGATCTCGCCCATCCCTTCCCGCATCTCTGGTTCGATATAGGGCAAGCCCAAGGCCGCATACAAGGTTTCCTCCGTCTCCGCAGTCGGCATGCCGCCGGCATCCCCGTCCGCTGGAAGACTCCACGGCACCTGGCGCCGCCGGGCCCGTTCGGCCAGCTCCGCCACGTGCGCCTCACTGCCGGTCGCGGCCAAGAGCGCATGCGCTGACAGCGCGGGACCGACGACGATCGTGATCGGCAACCCTAGGCCGGATTTCGCCGTGACGCGCCGCCCCTGCAGGGCCACATCTGTCACACCATCCACCCGCCGGAGCGCCGCCTCAACGGCCGCCACACCTTCGCCCTCGACGAGCAGCGCCAGGTCGCGAATGATCTCCATTCGGCGACGGACATCTCCGACGAGTTCGACCCGCCGGACCCCCTTTACGGAACGAAGCGCCGCGACGACACCCTCGGCCTCCCCAATCACGTTGGCATAAAGATGAAAGCCGCGCCGTTTCTTCAGTTGAAGAATCCCCTGGCGGATCTTCTCCTGCGTCTTCTCGCCGAAGCCCGGGAGCCCTACGAGCCGGTTTTCGATGCAGGCATACTCCAGCTCCCCGACCGACGTCACGCCCAACTGCTCCCAGACGGCCTTGATCTTCTTCGGCCCCATCCCGGCAATCGCGGTCATCTCGATGAGACCAGCCGGCACGGACTTCTTCAGCTCCTCGTAGTAGCCCAGCCTCCCCGTCCCGACGAGTTCGGCCAGCTTGGCAGCCAGCGCCTCCCCAATCCCTTTCAGCTCACGAATCTTTCCTGAGGCGACCAACTGCGCGACATCCTCGTTCAGCGCCTCGATCGTCCGCGCCGCATTGGAGTAGGCGTTGCTCTTGAAGGGGCTCTCGCCCTTCAGCTCCAGCAGGAGGCCGAT
>CAYZTJ010000007.1:0-7824 GCA_964481215.1 uncultured Nitrospira sp.
GCGGGAAAGGCGCGAAACGAGGAACGCGGAATGAAGAACGATGAAGGATGAGCGCGGAACGCGGAAGGATGAACGGGGGACGCGGAATGCTGAACGGCGGATGAGCCGACAGCTACGAAGAGAACGCTGAAGGCTGATCGCTCAGCGATGAATGAGGAATGCTGAACGCGGAACGGGAGAAGGGCTGAAGAAGCGTGCGAGAGCATCGTCTATTGCGAGATACGACCGACGAGATGCCGGATACGGGCGGCGCCGATGGACGATGGCGGTCCGACAACCCCCTGGCTCAGAGTCGGAGTTGCGCCGATGCGCTCTGTGACGCATGATATGCACTAACTGGAGGGCAGCACAGCCGGAGTCTCACGAGACCCACGCCCGTTTCATGGGGCGCGCCTCGAAGAGGGCTCCTGACGCGGTCTGCGGACCATGGTAATGGACCGGTGTGTTCCGACAGGAGGGCTGCGCCCAAGAAGATGGCGGCTGCTGCCGGCAGTCGTGGCCTGCCTGGCTGCTATCCTTTCCTTTCCCACAGCCGTCCCGGCCGCGCAGGAGATCGCCATTCTCAAGTCCGCCGATATCGCGGCCTACACCCAGGCTGTGACGGCCTTCACAGAAGCCCTGGGCCCCTCCTTCGTATACTCCACGTACGATCTGCACGGGGATGCACAGGAGGGACGCAAGCTGGCCCGGAAAGTCCGCGCCTCGGACGCCTCGCTGGTGCTGGCCGTCGGGCTCAAGGCCGCCATCGCCGCCAAGCTGGAACTGGTGGACGTGCCGGTCATCTATTGCATGGTGATCGATCCGTCGCGCTACGACCTGAAGGCGCCGAATCTGACGGGCCTCTTGCTCGAGATCCCGATCGAACGACACCTCAGCGCCGTGCGCCAAGCCTTGCCCGCCGTCCGCCGCATCGGCGTCTTGTACGACCCCGCCAAGTCGCAGTCGCTGGTTGACGACGCGCGCCGGCAGGCTCGGATGCAGGGCTTCGAGTTGATCGCGAAGGGCGTCGCCTCGGACCGCGACGTGGCCGCGGCCGCACGACAGGTGATGTCGCAGATCGACCTGCTCTGGCTGATCCCGGACAGCACGGTCCTCTCCGAGGATTCGCTCCGGTTCTTATTGGACCTGGCCATGGAGCACAACATTCCGACCGTCGGCTTCTCGCCGGAATTCGTGCGAAGCGGCGCGTTGCTGTCTTTGTCCGTGTCCTATGCGGACACGGGCCGCCAGGCGGCCCAGCTGGGCAAGCGCTTCCTCAACGGCGAGGGCCTCGACGCGGGGGGCCGGCTGGTTCCGCCGAGCCACTCCAGGATTACGATCAATTTGAGGACGTTGCGGTTCCTTGGACTGACGATTCCACCGGATATGTTGCGCCAGGCCGAGTCGGTCAACTAGCCGTCATGGCTGCGCGCATCACGTAGGACACGGACGATGTACCCTAGTCTCCTTCCAACCCTTCCACCCATTCCACCGCCCTCCGCGGCGAACCCTTTCTTCAGTCTGCGGACGAAGTTCGTCCTCTTTGTGAGCCTGATCATCGTGATCGTCTGTTCCGGACTGAGTTGGTACTTCGCCTCTCAGCAGAGCGCCTCGTTGACCAAAGGATTGACCGACCGCGGCGCCCTGCTCGCAGGCAACCTCGTTTCCAGCAGCCGGTACAGCCTGATCGCGGAAGACCAGATCTCCCTCGCCCGATTTGCGCAGGGCGTGATGGACCTGGACGAGGTCGTCTACGTCGTGATGACGAACGAAGAGGGGCGCGTCCTCTTGAGCCGCAGCAAAGGCCGGCTGTCGTCCGCGACCTCGACGAGCCGGATGGCCGAGGCGCCCCTGTATCCCGATGCCGCGATCGCGCGCGACCTCTTGGCGCGCCGGATCGCCTCCCTCTCGATGACGACCGTTACGCCCCCCCCGGGCGAGACGATCTACGATTTCGCCTTGGCCGTTCAGCGGCGGACCGACCACGCGGGGGCATCGGGCGTCCTTGAACTGAGCGCGCAGGACCAGTCTCCGGAAGGGAGCCAGGCCCCGGCGACAGGCAAGATCTACGGGGTCATTCAGGTCGGCCTCACCGCCGCCCCCTTGCAGGCCACGCTCGCCGCCATGGTCCGCGATGTCGCCCTGTTGACCCTCGTGATCATCGTGCTCGGCATCCTGGCCACCCTTGTCCTCACCGATCGGATCGTCAACCCCCTGCGCGTGCTGTCGGACGTGGCCGGCCGCGTTGCCGGAGGCGATTTGACGGCCTCCGTGATGCCCACGACGCGCGACGAAGTCGGCACCCTCGCCGGATCCTTCAACCGGATGACGCGCGCCCTGGTCGAGCGCGACCAGTCGCTCTCGCAGCACGTCGAGACCATCCTGTCGCAACTGGCCCAATTGACCATGTTGAACAAGACGGGGGAAGCCCTCACCTCGACCCTCGATGCGGACAAGCTCGCCGCCTCGGTGCTGACCCTCTTGGTGGAACGGCAGGCCTTCAGCCGGCTGCTGTTGCTCCTCTATGACGCGCGGCGCGGGGTGGTCTCGACCATCCGCGCGGCCGGGCTCCCGTCGGAGGATGCCGACATCCTGGCGCGCATGGAAATGGCCGTCCCCGACGATGACAGCCTGCTGGCCCAGGTCCTGCTCCGGGGCGAGTCCGCGCTGATCGGCGCCGTGACCGACCAGGCGCCGCGCCTGCCTCCCGGCGCCGCCGAAGTCGCGCGCCGTCTGGGCGTCCGCTCGTTCGTGGCGGTGCCGCTCCGCACCACCCATGCGACGGTGGGGTTGCTCGCCGGCGATCGCGGCGCCCTGCCCTGCGCCGAGGCCGACCTCAATCTGCTCACGACCATCGCCAGCCAGATGGCGGTCGCGATCGAAAACGCGCGCGCCTATCGGGAGCTGGAGCTCCTGACCCAGCACCTGGAAGAGCGGGTGAAGGATCGCACGATGGAACTCGAGCAGGCGAACGAACGCCTGCGCGAGATGGATCATCTCAAGTCGGCCTTCGTCTCCGTGGTGTCGCACGAACTCCGCACGCCCATGACCTCCATCAAGGGCTATGTGGAGAATATGCTGCAAGGCCTGACCGGCGAGCTGACGGACAAGCAGTCGCACTATCTAGGCCGCATGAAACTAAATGTGGAGCGGCTCACGCGGCTGATCAACGACCTCCTGGATCTTTCCCGCATCGAGATGGGCCGGTTGGAACTGCGTCGGACGGCCGTCTGCATCCGGGACCTGTCGGGGGATGTCATCGAGAACTGCCAGCCCTTGGCGCAGGACAAGGGCATCACCCTGACGCCGACGTTTCCGGCCCAGCTCCAGCCGGTCTCGGGCGATCGGGATAAACTGACCCAAGTGTTGACCAACCTGATTCAGAACGCCATCAAGTTCACGCCGGAGGGCGGCCAAGTCCGCGTCGACGTGCGCAGCCGCGACGACGGGTTCATCCAAGTGAATGTGATCGATACGGGCGCCGGCATCCCGTCCGATGAACTGGATAAGGTCTTTCTCCGGTTCTATCGAAGCGCGTCGGCGTCGCCGACTGCCCAGGGCGCCGGACTCGGCCTGACCATCGCGAAGAATCTGGTGGAGCTGCACGGCGGCCGGATTTGGGCAACCAGCGCCCTGGGGTCCGGCAGCTGCTTCTCCTTTACGGTTCCCACGCTTTCCCCTCCCACCGAGTCCCCTGCCTAAATCCCTCTCTTCGACACTTTCGGGTTGTATCTAACCGTTCCACCGCGTACACAATTCGATACGAGCCCTCAGGGTCGCACGGCCTACGCCCCCGACCTTGTAGTTCTAACCTATTGAAAGGCCGATGGTCTTTCATTCATTCCCACGTCGATCTGCCTGGCACGGGGGTTGCCATTCCCAGGCCTGGGGGATCGAGGGGAGTGGGTCACCTTGTTGTACAGGAGGTACGGTCATGGGTCTCACAGCCATTGAAACCACGCTGTTTGTTTCCCTCATGGGAGTCTGTGTGCTGTTGATGGCGATGGTCTATCGGTACTTCTAGCGCCCTTGCCTCGTCCCGCGACGGACACTGTTCGCTGTGGAGACAGGCCGAGGAAGGACTGGCACATGCGGAATTCCTCTCTGGCACAGAGCATAGACGGGCAGGCCATCCTGGTCGTCGATGACGATCCCGACATTCGGGATGCCCTGCGCGACTATCTCGAGCACGACGGCTATGACGTGGAAACCGTCGGCGCGGGCGAGCCGGCGATCGAGCGGGTGCGGCACAGGCGGTTCGGCGCGGTGCTGCTCGACGTGGGGCTCCCGGATGTCGATGGGCTCACCGTCCTCCGCTCGCTGCACGAAATCGAACCGACCCTCCCGGTCGTGATCTTCACGGCCTTTACTTCATACGAAAACACGGTCGGCTCACTGGCGAAGGGCGCCTTTGCCTACCTCACGAAGCCCTACAACATCGAGGAGATCCGCGCCATTCTCCAGCGGGCGATCTCCGTCCAGGACCTGGCGGTCAAGGCGCACTCGGCGGAGCAGGCGCTGACGATCAGCGAGGATCGCTTCCGGTCCGTCTTTCAATCCGCCAACGACGCAATCATCCTGTCCGATGAGCAGGGACGGATCGTCTCATGGAACCAGGCCGCCAGCGCCCTCTTCGGCTACACCCATGCCGAGGTCTGCGGGCTGCCGCTGACGCACCTCATGCCGGAGCGCTATCGCGAGGCCCATACCCGCGGCATGGCGCGCCTGCGCGCGACCGGCGTCTCCCACGTCATGGGCAAGACGGTGGAGCTGCACGGGCTCCGGAACAACGGGTCGGAATTTCCGCTGGAGCTGTCGCTCGGCTGCTGGACCACGCCGGACGGCCGCTACTACGCCGGCATCATTCGGGACATCTCGGAGCGCAAACGGGCCGAGGAGGCCCTGCGGCACAGCGAGGAACGGTTCCGCACCCTGGTCTCCAATCTCCCCGGCGTGGTCTTCCGTTGCGCCTTCGACGCCTCGCTCACCGTCACCTTCATGAGTCAGACGGTCGCGGAGATCCTCGGCTATCCGGCCGAAGACTTCCTGGCGAATCGCGTGCGCGTCTTCGCCGAGCTCATCCATCCGGAGGACCGGCCGAGCGTGACGCGCTTGATCGCCAACGCGGTCTTCCACCGCGCGCCCTTCGCCATCGAGTGCCGCCTCCGCCATGCCCGGGGCGACGACCGGTGGATCTCCGCGAGGGGACAGGGCGCCTTCGACGACGCCGGCGCGCTGCGCTGGCTCGACGGCGTCTTGTTCGATGTCACGGAACGGCGTTCGGCCGAAGACGAGTTGGGACGCGTCAGCCGCCAGAACGCCTTGCTGCTGCACGCCGCCGGGGAAGGCATCTACGGGCTGGATCGATCGGGCGTGACGACCTTCGTCAACCCCGCGGCGGCCCGCGCCCTGGGCTACGAACCGGACGACCTCGTCGGGCGCAGCATGCACGCGATCCTCCATCACTCCCACGCGGATGGCTCGCCCTACCCCGCGGAGAGGTGCCCGATCTATACCTCGATCCGCGACGGGCAGGTGCGGCAGTGCGACAGGGAAGTCTTCTGGCGGAAGGACGGCTCGACCTTCCCGGTCGAATATGTCGTGACGCCCGTGCGGGAACAGGGGGCGGTCGTCGGCGCCGTGGTGGTGTTCCAAGATATCTCGGTGCGCAAACAGGCCGAAACGGCGTTGCGCGAGAGCGAGGAGCGGTTCCGCCAGGTCGCCGAGCACATGACGGACGTGATCTGGATGACCGACACGGCCAAACGCGCCATGCTCTATGTCAACCCGGCCTTCGAACGGGTGTGGGGGCGCACCACGGCGAGCCTCCACGCCGATCCGCGTTCCTGGCTGGAAGCCATCCATCCCGACGATCGGTCTCGCGTCGAGCGGGCGGCGTTGACGCGGCAAACCTCGGGTCAGTACGACGAGCTCTATCGGATCATGCGGCCCGACGGCACGCTGCGGTGGATTCACGACCGCGCCTTCCCGATCGCCGACGCCGCGGGGCAGGTCTATCGCGTGACCGGTCTGGCCGAAGACGTGACGGACATGAAACTGGCGGAAGACCGGCTGCGCCGGGCCTCGGAGGAGCTGGAGCGCATCCTGGCCAGCCTGCCGGGCGCAGTTCTGCTCGTGTCCGATGCCCTCGAGGTCACTTACGCCAACGCCCTCGCCCATCAGCACTTCGGCTCTCCGCTGCGCGGGCTGCCGGGCAGCCTGATCCTGGATGTGCTGCCCTTCACCTCGGCCGATTGGTCGCGCCTCAGCCGGGCCGCCGTCCAATGTCCGCTCGGCGGAGCGCCCCCCGACCCGGACCACGAGTTCGCCTTGCGCGGGCGCGTCTACCGCTGCCGGCCGTTTCCCGTCCTCACGCTCGACGGGGTGGGCTCCCGGGTGGGCCTGATGATCTGGGACGTGACGGAGCAACATGAGCTGCAGGATCAACTGATCCAGGCCGAAAAGTTGGCCACCCTGGGGACCTTGGTCTCGGGGATGGCCCACGAGATGAACAACCCGATGCAAGGAATCCTCAGCCTGTCGGAGTTGATCCTCGATGAGCGGGAACCGGACAGAATTCTGGACTATGCCCGCGACATCAAGGACTACGCGCAGCACATGGCCGCCGTGGTGCGGGATTTTGTCACCTATGCACGGCCGGCCACGAGAGCCGGCGATGCGGCCGTCGATCTGAATGAGCGTCTCACGGAAGCAGTGAAGATGGTCCGCCACAATCCCGCTTTTGGGCACATCGAGGTCATCGTCCGCCTGGACCCGCTCCCGCCCCTCACCGCCAGGCCTTCGGAACTCGAGCAGGTTTTCGTCAACATCCTGGGCAACGCCGTGCAAGCCATGAACGGCCAAGGCCGGCTGACCTTGACCTCCGCCCTGCGCGAGCAAGCGATCGTCGTCTCGATCGCGGACACGGGCTGCGGGATTCCCAAGCAGTTTCTCAGCCGGATCTTCGATCCTTTCTTTACCACCAAGGACCCGGGGAAGGGCACCGGCCTCGGGCTCAGCATCACCGACAAGATCGTCAAGAAGTACGGCGGGACCATCAAGGTGGAGAGTGAAGAGGGGGTCGGCACCACATTCGTCCTGCGATTTCCCCTCACATCGCCCCCCAAGGCGTTCTCCTAGCGACTTCCCCTCGGCGCTCCATCCGCTCAAGCCCGGCGCGCCTGCATCCGATAGGAACGATACATAGTTGTGTCAGGCGCTCGGCCATGACGCCGATCGCCTGGACCATCGCCACCGGACCGCACTACCGAGGAGAACCAGCATGGGGACCGCCACGAAACCCGCCGCCCCGCCGGCGGATAGTTTGGAAGCCCTGGTCGAGCGCCGCTCGGGCCCGGGAATCATGGTCTTTTCCACCACGTTTCAGCTCCTGCATGTGGACCCCCGCGCCCAGGAACTCTGCCGCCGCATCGTGCAGTCGCAGCACGGCACGCCGGCCCGGGGCGTCGTGCCCCTGGTGGTCATGGAGTTTTGCGGCGACATCCGTCAGGCCATTCAGAGCCGGACGGCCGCCAACGACTGGGAACAGTTCCAGCTGCGCAAGCTGGCCGGGACGGTGCAACGGCCGATTCTGTTGCGGGGCTACGGGTTGCCGGATGCCAGCGGAATCGATCGGTCCCGCATGCTGATCATGATGGAGGAGGTGGGGCGGGGCGAGGCGGTGGCGTCCTCACACGTCAAGGCGCGCTTTCAACTGACGGACCGCGAGCAGGCCGTCGTGCAACACCTGGCGAAAGGGTTCACGAACAAGGAAATCGCGGTCGCGCTCAACATCACGGAGCAGACGGTCAAGGAGCACATCAAGAACATCATGGCGAAGACCAA
>CAYZTJ010000007.1:7924-17277 GCA_964481215.1 uncultured Nitrospira sp.
CCGAAGACCGCCTTCAGCCCGAAGTAGGCCACCGCATCCTTGAGATTGGAGTAGAGGCGTTTGACGGGCCCCATCTCGGGGTTCGTGACATACTCCATCGTCAAGGCCACCCGTTCTTCTCCCTCCCCGAGGGGCGTCACGGCGTGCCAGAGCTTGTCTCCGTTGAAAAGCACCAGGTCGCCCGGGGCCGTGTTGAGTTCCAGATGCCGCGTCTCGCGGGTCGGATCGTCCTTATAGAGCTCGCAGACGAGCTTGCAGCTGGGCGCCCGGTCGAGGAGTCCCATGAGAACGGTGTAGCGCGCCCCCTTGTAGTACGACGTGTCGTAGTGAAATCCGATGTGGTCTCCGGGCTCGGTATAGTAGTACAGCGCGCAGGAGTGCGGGTCCGTCGGCGGACACAATTGCAACGGGGCTTTGGTAATCTCCGTCAAGAACGACAGAAACCGCGGCGACCGGTAGAAGTCCAAAAAGCCCGGCGCCTTTTCGGAGAGTGTATAGAAACTGACGCTGCCGCCCTTCTTGTGGCCGGGAATGAAGTTTCGATTCAGATCGGATTGCACCGACTGCGCCAGCGGGGTCAACCGTCGTTCGACCAGGTCGCGCGGCAAAAACTGCGGGATCAAGAGAAATTCGTTCTGCGCCCAGTACTCGTTCGTCAGCCGTCCGGCGTCCAACGACCCGATCGCCCGGTCCACCGCCTCTTCGATCGCTCCCACTGCCGATAGCGGCACGGCACTCTTCATTGGATGCCTCTGGTCCTCAATTCTTTCAAGATTCTCAGCACTCAGTCCTCAGTACTCAGCACTTCATCCGATTAGGGTGGCGCCAGCGTCGGCGCCTTCACCACCTCGACTCCGTCGGGCGGCTTGAAGTCGAACAGGTCGTTGCCCAATCCCTCGTTCGATCGGATGTTCGAGAACCGGAAGGTGGACACATTTCCGCCGACCTCGTGGATGGCGACCACTTTGAGGAGATAGGATTTCGGCTGGATCTCGAGCGTGATGTGATCCACCGTCCGCATGCTGTCGTCCTCCCCGCGCTTGGGCAGCAAGGCGATCAGCGGCAGCCCCCCCTCGCCGCGTTTTCCGCCCTTGACCGGCTGAAGCGTGAAGTGGTCCTCCAACAGCGCCAGCCCCTGAAGGAGCTGCAGCGGGGCTTGCGACGCCGCGAGCTGCGTCAGCTTGCCGACCAACACTTGCTGATGCTCGGGCACATACATCATGACGTCGTTCTGCCGGACGTAGATCTCTTCCGGAGTCGGCTCTCGATAGTCCCAGCGTAATCGTCCCGGGCGCTTGAGATACATGTGCCCGTTCGACATCAAGGTCTTCTCGAACCCTTCGATCCTCGTGCTCTGCTGAAAGTCCGCTTGCAGATCCTTGATCGAATTGTAACGATCCTGCACCTTTTTTACGAGGTCGCGGATGTCTTTCAGCGCGCGCTCGTCGACGGGTTTGGACTCCTGGGCCACAGGCTCTTCGGCCGCCGCCACGGAGGAGGCAGGAGCCGCCCACAGACACAGCCCGAGCCAGACCAGCAGGACCAGCCTCAGCACTCGTCGCCACATCATCATGGTTTGGGTCAGTGAACGGGAGGTTCTCACACCGTAGTTTCGCTCTCGCCGACGGGCCCTCGACGCGCCAGCACTTCCCGCCGCCCGTCGCGCGCCGGGGCGCTCACCAGCCCCTCCTCCTCCATGCGCTCGATCATGCGGGCCGCGCGGGGATAGCCGACGCGGAGGCGACGTTGAATGAGCGAGGCCGAGGCTTGGCCCGAGGTCAACACGAGATCCTTGGCTTGCTCATAGACTTCGTCTTTCGCCTCCTCTTCCGCCGCCTCTTCCTGCTTGATCGATTGCAGCTCGGCGGAATAGGTCGGGCTCGCCTGCTGCTTCACAAACTCGACCACGCGCCGCACATCCTCGTCGGCGACGAAGGAGCCGTGCACGCGCGTGAGCCGTCCGGTGCCCGACGCCAGGTAGAGCATGTCGCCTTTGCCGAGGAGGCTCTCGGCGCCGTTGGCGTCCAGGATGGTCCGGGAGTCCGTCTTCGAGGAGACTTGGAAGGCGATGCGGGCCGGGAAATTCGCCTTGATCAAGCCGGTGAGCACGTCCACGGAGGGCCGCTGCGTCGCGAGCACCAGGTGAATGCCGGCCGCCCGGGCCATCTGCGCCAGACGCGCGATCTTCTCTTCGACGTCTTTCGGCGCGACCATCATCAAGTCCGCCAATTCGTCGATCATGACGACGATGTAGGGCAAGGGCGCCGGCGGGGTCGAGGGCAGCGGGCCCGAGAGGGACCCGTCGGCGGAGAGCGTCACCGGCTCGGTGGCCTCGCCGGCCGAGAGCCGCTCGTCTTCCGACAAAAACTCGAGGGAGGTCTGCTGCGCCTTCTGCCCGCCTTTCTTCTTCGGCAGGACGCCCTGCGCCTGCGCCACGCGGCGATTGTAGTCGTCGATATTCCGGACGCCCTCGCTCGCCAGCAACTTGTAGCGCCGCTCCATTTCCTGCACCACCCAGCCGAGGCCGCGCGCGGCGGACTTGGCGTCCGTCACGACCGGCCGAAGCAAGTGAGGAATCCCGTCGTACAGCTGCAATTCCAGCATCTTGGGATCGACGAGCAGGAGCTTCACTTCGTCGGGCTTGGCCGAGAACAGGATACTGAGCAACATGCTGTTGAGCGCCACGCTCTTGCCCGCACCGGTGGCGCCGGCCACCAGGAGATGCGGCATGGCCCGGAGGTCCGCCGTGACCGGCTTGCCGAAAATATCTTTCCCCAAGGCCAGGGCCAGCTTCGAACGTGAGCGATGGAATGAGTCGCTCATCAGCACGTCTTTGAACGAGACTGTCTCGCGATAGAGGTTCGGGACCTCGATGCCGACCACCGACTTCCCCGGCAGCGGAGCCACGATGCGGAGGCTCGTGGCCTTGAGTGCCAAGGCCAGATCGCTGTCCAGGTTCACAATTCGCGCGACTTTCACGCCCGGCGCCGGCTCGAACTCGTACATGGTCACGATGGGGCCGGGATGCACTTCGGTGACCTTGCCCTCGATGCCGAAACTCTGGAGCGCGCGGGTGAGGATCTCGGACTGGCCCTTCAGCATCTCGTCGGTCATTCGCTCGGTGGGACCTGCGGGATCCGACAATAATTCGCGCGCGATCGGGAGCAGGTAGCCGACCGAGGCCGGCGAACTGGAAGGGACGAGCGGCGCGCCGTTCTCGATCTCCGCGTCCTTGGCCGTCTCTTTGACGCGCTTGGGCGGCTCGGTCGTCGAGGGCGCCGCCTCAGGCTCCTCATCGGGGATCGGCGCGGCGGGCTGTTCCACCGCCTGGGTCAACCGATTGATCTTGACCGGTTTGGGCTTGGCCGATCGCGGAGACGGCGACGGCTTCTTGCGCTCCGGCACGGCCTCCCAGAGGGCCAAGACCGTTTCTTTCGCGGATTCTCCGACGGCCTGCGCGCGCTTCCACATGACGGCCAAGGAGACTGGAACGGCCAAGAGCAGAAAAATCAGAAAGCCGGCCACCACAATGATATGGGCGCCGGTGGTCGCGAAGTTGTGCCTTAACCCCTCGCCGAGCCCGCTGCCTAAGAGTCCGCCGGCCAGCCCCCGCTGGATCCAGCCGCTCCCCAGGGTCGGGACGGCCGTTACTTCCAGATGGCAGAGCGCGCTGAACAACCCAAGCGCCAATAACGAGGACACTGCGCTGCGGAGCGTGACCGAGACGGGACCGTCTGTAAAACAGCGCACCCCCTGCATCCCCATCAGGAGCGGCAAGACATAGGCCGCGCCGCCGAAGAGCCCGAACAGGCCGGCGCCGAGCGTCGCCCCGGCGCGGCCGATCCAGTTGTGAATGCGTTGATCAGACGTGCGGATGCCGAACAACCCGGTGTCGGTTGGGACGAAGGAGATCAGACTGAGCAGGATGAGCAGCCCGCCGGCAAGCAGGAGGACGCCGAGGACCTCATGATGCCGACCGGACTCACGGCGCGTGGAGGCGTTGCGCGCCTCTCCGCGCTTCGCGGCGGCAGACAGAGCCATAGCAGCGGGATGGTACCAGCTTGTTCCCGGAGGGGCAAGTGGGGAGACAGTCGAACGCTGAACGATGAAGACGGAACGAGGAATGCTACCCCCGATGGAAGCGGGATGAGCTCGGAATTTGGAAGACCGGTCTTCCGTTCAGCCTTCAGCGTTCATCGTTCCATTCTCAGCATGCCCCTCGATCGCGCGCGCGAGCGTCACGAATTCGTCCGGGGAGAGCGTTTCGGCGCGCCGGGCGCCGTCGATGCCGGCAGCGGCCAGGCCGGAAGCGACCACCGCGGGATCGAGCCCGGCGTCCCGCAGCGAGTTGGCGAGGGTCTTCCGCCGATGCGCGAAGGCGGCGCGGACGATGCGAAGCAAATGGGCGTCTTCGCCTGGACTCTGACCGTCATCGCGCCGGATGACCAGCTTCACGACGGCGGAGCCGACCTCCGGAGGCGGCCGGAAACAGCCGGGCGAGACCGTGAAGGCCAGCGTCGCCGTGGTCCACCGCTGGATGCCGACCGAGAGCGACCCGTAGGTCTTCCCGCCCGGCTTGGCCACGAGCCGATCGGCGACCTCGCGCTGCAACATCAGTATCAGCCGATTGAACCGTCGACGGGCTTCGAGCAACTTGATCAAAATGGGCGTGGAGATGTTGTAGGGGAGGTTCGCCACCACGACCGTGTTGAGCGGAAGCGTCTCGAAGGGAAATTCCAAGGCATCCTGAATCCGAAGGTCCAAGTTCCCGCAGTCCGCCACGCGCTCCGCCAGAAAGGCGCCAAGCGCTCGGTCCACCTCCACCGCCACGACGGTCTTGGCCGCTCGGCAGAGTAGAGCGGTCATCGCGCCGCGTCCGGGCCCGATCTCCAAGACCGTCTCATCCGGTTGGATGTCGGCCAAGGCAAGAATTTTTCGGATGATGTTCGGATCGGTGAGGAAATGTTGCCCGAGGGACTTGCGCGGACGCGGAAGGGGCGGCGCCATGTGTCAGCCGGATTTCTTCAACCTGGCTAGCACTGCGGCCAGATGCGAACGATAGAGTTCCACCTCATCGCTCAATTCTTCGAGGAGATCTTGCGTAAACGAAGGACCAGGTTTCTTGGCCGCAAAGAGCTTGGCTTCCTCGGGCCCGACGGCCTGCGCGAGCAAGGATTCGAGCTGCGTTTTCCACTTTCGCACTCGATCGGTCCCCAAGGCCGTGTTCAGGCTCTGCTCCGCCTCCTTATAGATGGCGCTGAGGTGCTTGAGCTGCGTGTCGATGAGCGCGATGCCCGGATGGGGTTGTGTCATGTTTCGACCTTCTGTGCGGGTCCTGCGACGGCGCGCAGGTTTCGTACAGCCCGTTCACGCGCAAGACGGGCCCCCAGTTTGATCGCCTCCAGCAGACTCCCGGGATCGGCGATGCCCTTCCCGGCGATGTCGAATGCGGTCCCATGATCGACGGAGGTGCGGATAATGGGAATGCCGACCGTGAGATTGACGCAAGTCCCGAAGGCGACGAGTTTGAGCGGGATGAGACCCTGGTCGTGATACATGGCCACCACGCCGTCGTAGGCGCCCTTGGCCGCCTTCCCGAAGAGCGTATCGGCCGGCAGCGGATCGCTGGCTTGGATGCCACGTCGCCGCGCGGCGGTCGCGGCCGGTCCGATGGTCTTCTGCTCTTCATCGCCGAACAGGCCGGCCTCGCCCGCGTGCGGATTCAACGCGGCCACTCCGACGCGCGGTCTGGCGATCCCGAAAAATTCCCGCAAGGCCCGATCGGCCAGCCGGATCGCCCGCTCGATCCGGTCAGTCGTCAGCAGAGGCGGCAGGTCTCGAATCGCCACATGGGTCGTGACGAACATGATCTTGAGCGGCCCGCCGAGAATCATCATGCCGACTTCCGGACTCTTCGTCAGATCCGCCAACAGCTCGGTGTGCCCGGGATAGTGATAGCCGGCCAGGTTCATGGCCTCTTTATTGATCGGCGCCGTGATCATGGCGCCGATGCAGCCGACCTCGGCCAATTCGACCGCCTTCTTGATGAACACAACGGAGGCCGCGCCGGTCTCCTTCCCAACGGTCCCGATTCGGAAGTCCGGCAAGGGCTGATCCAGAGGGTCCAAGACCGGCAGCAGGCGTGGGCGCCAGGCGACGGACTCATGGTCCGCCACAGCCGCCACGCTCAACGGAAGTTTGAGCGCGTTCACCGTCCGCGCCATCACCGGCACAGAGCCGATGACCATCGGACGGCATTGTCGATGGACCGCCGGGACCATCCAGGCCTTGGCGATGACCTCCGGGCCGATGCCGGCCGGATCGCCCATCGTGATCCCGACCAGCGGTCGAGTGTCGCGGGGCGCGCGCCGCGCCTTACGCCGTCCAGGCATAGATCGTAAACCCAAGATAGAAGAGGGCGCACCAGAGCAACCACCGAGGATGCCAATGCCCGCCCCTCAAGAGCTGCGCGAAACAGAAGAGGCTGGCCGCCATGGCCAGTCCCATCGTCAGCAACGCGGTCGAACCCAGCGTCCAACCGGTTCCGAACAGTCCGATCGAGACCGGGAAGGTGCCCTGAAAGACCATCGCCCCCGTGACATTGCCGACCGCCAAGGTATCTTTCTTTTGGTAGAGCCACAGAAAGCTGTTGGACATCTCCGGCAATTCCGTGGCCAGCGGGGCGATGAGCATCGCCAACAAGAGCGGCGAAACCTGGAGTTGCGTCGCGATCCCCTCGGCGGCGGTCACAAACAAGTGGGCCCCGGCCGCCAGGCCGCCAAGACCGATGACGCCCTGCACGGCGATCATCGCGTAGGGCGGCACCGCTTTCGCTTTGGCGAAGAACAGCGGATCGAGGTGGGATTCGCCCTCATGTTCCGCCGCGAATTTGATCTTCATGTAGTAGATGTAGAGCCCGATCAGCCCGGCCCCGGCCGCATAGTGGAACGGCTTGGAGGGCACAAAGGCGCACACCACCGCGAGGCTATAGCCGATCAGAAAGAATCCGAGGTCCGTGCGCACCTCCCGGTAGTTGAGCTTGAAGGATGCCGGGCGCTTGCCCATTCGCGCATAGAGCAGCAAGAGCGCCCCCAGAATCGGGATCACCAAGGTGCTCAGCATGAAGGGCGCGCCCAAGATGGCGCCCAGGCCGACCTCGACCTGTTCCTGCCCCTTCCCGAAAAAGATCGCGATGATCGGAATCGACGTTTCCGGCAAGGTCGTGCCCACCGCCGCGAAGACGCTGCCGACCGCGCCCTCCGAGACATGCAGGCGCTTCCCTAGCCACTCGATGCCGTTCGTAAAGAGCGCGCAGCCGCCCAGTGTGATGACGACCGAGGCCACGAACAAGAGGGCGTAGAGTCCGACGCTCATCGGACGGGCCCCGGCCAGGCAAAATGAAAAATGAAAAATGAAAAATTAGAGTGGGTCGGGTTCTTCACTATCTTAGTTTTGCCTTTTTCCTTTTGCACTTTTCATTGCGCCTTTCTCCCGCTGGTATGCCCGCATGACGGCCTCCATCACCTCCCGCACCGGCCGCCCCGCCTGATCCGCAACCCGTTTGCAGTCCTGATACTCCGGCGACGCCCTCTCCTCTCCCGGCCCCAGTTCGGCCACTTTCACCTGGACCGACTCGCGGCCCAGGCGCACCGCCTCGATCCGCCGCGTGAGAATGCGCCGTCGCACGTCCATCATTCGCACGCCCAAGGCCGTCGTCTCGCGCAAGATGACCGTCGCGGCTTCGTCGGCCTTTTCCGGCGCGACCAGCACGGTCAAGACGATACCGGGCCGGCTCCGCTTCATCGTGACCGGCGTGAGGGTCACGTCCACCGCGCCGGCCGCATACAACCGATCCATCACCGTCTCGTAGGTCTGCGGATTCATGTCGTCGATATTGGTCTCGAGTTGCGTGATCAGATCGTGCCCGGCCCCATGGCGCGCCGACGTCTCTCCGAGAAACAGCCGCAGCACATTGGCCCAGCCCTGCGGGTCCGCCGTGCCCGCCCCATAACCGATCGCCCGAACTCGCATGGGCGGGAGGGGAACGAAGTCTCGGGCGAGGGTGCGGACCAAGGCCAGGCCGGTCGGTGTCGTCAATTCGCGCGCCGGGCCTGCGCTGTGGATCGGGATGCCCTTCGCGAGCGCCGCCACGGCCGGTCCGGGAACCGGGAGCGTACCGTGCTCCGTCTCAATCGAGCCTGAGCCGAGGTTGATCGGTGACGCCGTGGCCGACTCGACGCCGAGCAGGTGGCAGCCCAGCAGCCCTCCGACCACATCGACGAAGGAATCGAGCACGCCCACTTCATGAAACCGGACATCGCCGTGGTGGACGCCGTGCGCGAGCCCTTCCGCCTCCGCCAGCCGATGAAAGACGTCGAGCGCCTGCTCTTTCACCCGAGCCGGGAGTCGGCTCGCCGTGATCGTTCGATTGATTCGGCGAAGCGTGAGCGGCGCGCCCAGTCCCTTGTGGATCGTCACATCCACTTTCGTGGCATGGATCGCGCCTCGCGTCACGGCACGCGCTTTCAGCCGGTACCCCGAAACCGGCAAGGCCGCCAGACCCTTGGACAGCTCGCGCAACGGCAGGCCGGCGTCGACCAAGGCCCCCAGGAACATGTCCCCGCTGATGCCGGAGAAGCAATCGAAGTGAAGATGGGTCATCGACGAGATTTCCGTGTCTTGCAAGGCGGCAATCTTAACGTAATGGGCGGTCGACGGCAACGCGAAGCGCGCGCGTTTTGTTGACAGGCCATGGACCCTATGTTACCAACGAAGCAAGGGAATCGCGCGAACCCATCACGCATCCGCCGTTCAGCGCATCACGGACACGACACTATGGACGACGCTCATCGGCTCGGACGCTTTCGACGATGCCCGAGTCTCGCGCTCTGGTTCATCGGCCTGTGTCTGCTGCTCGGGCCGCTGATGGCCGAGGCCGCCAAGCGCCAGCACCGGGAGGCAAGACCGCCGGACCTCAAGATCCTCTCCGTCTCCCTGACGCCGGCCCCCTATTCGCCCACCGACGGCCCCATGGAGATCGCGGTGGAAGTCGAACTGCCCCACTCGGTGCAGGACAGCGCGCTGCTGGAAGTGTCGTCGCTCATTACCTCGCCATCCAAACGGTCGTTGAAGTTTCTGGCCGATCGCCAGCCGGTGAAAGATATCCGCTCCGCCGCGTCGGCCGCGTCCTCCGCGCCGGCCGACGGGAAACCGCACGTCAATCTGTTGCTGACCTGGGATGGCAAAGACCAGTCGAAGCAGTGGGTGCAAACCGGGCGCTACGACTATGAAGTCCGTGCGAAGCTCCTCGAAGTGAGCGACAAGGGTCCCCGCACGCAGATGGTCGCCTGGCC
>CAYZTJ010000007.1:17377-36399 GCA_964481215.1 uncultured Nitrospira sp.
TTGATCCGATGCGCCAGGACCCCGGCGCCGAATCCATTGTCGATGTTCATCACCCCGACCCCGGCCGCGCAGGAATTCAACATCGTCAGCAAGGCGGCCAACCCGCCGAAACTCGCCCCGTAGCCCCGGCTGGTCGGCACCGCGATCACCGGACAATCCACCAGCCCGCCCACGACGCTGGGCAGCACGCCGTCCATGCCCGCCGCCACAACGGCCACCCGCGTCCGGCGAAGGCGCTCCGCGCGCCCCAACAGCCGGTGCAGCCCGGCCACGCCGACATCGTAGAGCGTCTCCACCCGGCTGCCCATCACATCGGCCGTCACCCGCGCTTCTTCCGCCACCGCCGCATCGGCGGTGCCGGCCGTCACGATCAGCACATGCCCGGTTCGCGCCCGCGCCGGCCCTTGCACCGTCACGGTCCGCGCCTCCGCATGATAGACCGCGCGCCGATCGAGCCGCTTCAAGGCCCGCCCGATCTCAGGACCGGCGCGCGTCGCCAGGAGCGGTCCCCCATGGGCCAAGAGCTCTCTCGCGATGGACACCACCTGACGCTGCGTCTTGCCCTCGCAGAAGATCACTTCCGGAAATCCCTGGCGCAACGCGCGATGGTGATCGACGGAGGCAAACCCCAGATCGGCGAACGGCAGCGTGGCCAGGCGCCGGACCGCCTCGTCGATCGAGACACGGCCGGCCCGCACCTCGCGAAGCAACTTCTGAACAAACTTCCGATTCATCGTGCTCGCGCCGCTACTTCCTTGACTCGTCTTTGGCCGATCGTTCCATGAGCAGCCGCACGGCTTCGCGCGGCGCCAATCCTTCGAACAAGACCGACGCCATGGCCTGCGTGATCGGCATCTCGATGCCGTGCTTCCGGGCAAGCCCCCAAGCCGCCGCCGCCGTGCGGACGCCTTCGGCGACGGTGCGAGACTCTTTGAGAATGGCCTCGAGCGACTCGCCTCGACCGAGTCGCACACCCACGCTGTGGTTGCGGCTCTGCGTGCCGGTCGCCGTCAGCACCAAGTCTCCCACGCCGGAGAGTCCGTAAAAGGTCTGCGGGCTTGCGCCCATCGTCGTCCCCAGGCGGATCATTTCCGCCAGCCCTCGGGTAATCAGCGCCGCACGCGTATTCGCGCCCAACCCCAGCCCATCCACGACGCCCGCCGCCAGCGCTACGACATTCTTGAGCGCGCCGCCCAACTGGACGCCGATGACATCGTCGCCGGCATAGACGCGAAAACGCGGCGTGAGGAAGAACTCCTGATGGCGCTTCACAAGAGTCTCGTCCTCGCCGGCCAACACGACGGCGGTGGGATCACCGTGACAGACCTCGGCGGCAAAGCTGGGGCCCGACAGCACGGTCAGCCGCCGCCGCACCGCGGAGCCCAAGACCCCCTCGAGTACTTGAGTGCCCAGAAGCAACGTATCCTCCTCGATCCCCTTGGTCGCCACGATGATCGGCACAGCCGCCGCAAGGATCGGTTTCAGTCGCGTCACCACCGATCGCAAGACGTGCGAGGGCGTGACCACGAGCAGAACATCCGCGGCCGCGGCGTCCTTGAGCGATGTTGTTGCCCGAATCGAGGCCGGCAGCGGCACTCCCGGCAAGAAGAGTTCATTCACATGCCGGGAAGCAATTGAGTCGACCACCTCGGGCTCATAGGCCCAAAGCGTGACAGCCACGCCCTTGGTGCCTAACAACCAGGCCAGCGCCGTGCCCCAGGCTCCTGCGCCGATGATCCCGACTTTCGTGATTGTGTCCATCGATGCTCAGTTGCTCGTGTCGGCGCTAAGGTGATCGCAATTCGGTGTTTTCGCGAGGCTGGCACCCTCTCACGGGGCGGCGGATTATAGGAATGGCTTCCTCGGACTGTCAACGAATTGGCCTTGGCATGGAACCTGCTGATCCCCTCTCCTGGAATGCCTTTTCCCCACTGAACTGTAGGAATGCAGGTCGGGAGGGGGGCCCCGTGGGGGGAAGCCCCCACAGGGCGGTCACAGGGACCTTCAGAAACGGAGAGAAACGACCGACAAAGCATCGACGGAGGACCCTGGCCTGTCGGCCAATAGGAACAGCGGACAGGCTGTCGTCAGTTTCATACAGGGAGGCCTGAAAATGTCAGGGATTTCTAGATTCGCTCCATCGAATTTGTTCGTTGTCCTGTTCCTGTGCTGCCTCGCGATTGGATTGAGCAGCCGGCCCACGGCGGCCTCAGCGGAGACCTACATTGGCGGGCAATTCGGCGCCGTGTTCCCCCGCGACATCACCAGCGAGAACATCGACAACGCCTGCTGCCCCCCATCGAAGGGCGCCGGGATCGACTATAAGACCTCAGCAGCCTACGGCATCAAGATCGGCCACTACTTCAATGGCTTACGCTTTCTCGGCGTGGAGCTCGACTATCTCCATGCCAATCCTCACTTAGCTCAAAAGGGCTCGTTTGCAGGAGAGTACTTTCGGGTGGATTCGTATACGATCAATGTCGTCTTGCGATATCCTGGAGAAAAGTTCCAGCCCTATTTCGCCGTTGGCCCGTCACTCATGTATGCCACGGCGAGCGACTCAACCCTCACGCGCGAATCGCAGCGGGACCGAAAAGTCGGCATCAACGCCGAGCTGGGCACCCGCTATATGCTCCGGAAGAACGTGGCACTCTTTGGTGAAATGCGCATGCAGTACGCCAGATTTCACTACCCCGAAACGACTTCGTTCAACAGTTACCAGGCCTCCTATGCGGCTCCGAGCGTCCTGTTCGGTATTGCCTTCAACGTAGAGCCTCTCTTCAAAGACTAGCGCACGGCTCCTCCCACAACGGGGCCGTGTGGACATGACGACGGCCCTTCTTCCTGTTAGACTAGGCCATGGCGGTCATCCTTCAGAAGTTCGCCGTCCCCTTCGAGTACCCCGTTTACTTCACCAGCGAGCTCTTCTCTCCGGAGAATCCCTGCCTCCTCGACGCGATCATGCGCCGGGAGCCCTGGCGCCGTCATCGACTCTTTGCCGTCGTCGACCGCGGCGTCGCCGACTGTCATCCCTCGCTCGTCCCGCAGCTCGAGGGCTTGGCCGTGCAGCATCCGCGGCGCCTGGATCTCGTCGGCGCCCCTCTGATCATCCCCGGCGGCGAGGGGTGCAAGAACGATCCGGGCGCGACGACGCGCCTTCAGCAGGCCTTCGATCGGCATCGGCTCGACCGCCACGCGTTCGTCATGGTGATCGGCGGGGGCGCCGTCTTGGATCTGGTCGGCTATGCGGCCTCGCTCATGCACCGCGGCCTTCGATTGCTCCGCGTGCCCACGACCGTGCTCGCCCAATGCGACTCCGGCCTCGGGGTCAAGAACGGAATCAACGCGTTCGAGAAAAAGAATTGCCTCGGCGCCTTCGCGCCGCCCTTTGCCGTCTTCAACGATCATCGTTTCTTGGAGTCCCTCCCGTTGCGCGACCGAGTGGCGGGTCTGGCCGAGGCCGTGAAAGTGGCGTTGATTCGGGACGGCGAGTTCTTCGAATGGCTCGACGAACGGGCCGATCGGCTCGCCGGCGGCGATCTCCCGGTTGCGACCGAGGCGATCGAACGGAGCGCGCGGCTCCACCTCGACCACATTGCGCAGTCCGGCGATCCATTTGAGTTCGGCGCGGCGCGTCCGCTCGATTTCGGCCATTGGGCGGCCCACAAGCTGGAGACGCTGACTCACAATCGGTTGCGCCACGGCGAGGCGGTGGCCGTCGGCATGGCCTTGGATACCGCCTACTCGACCGAAGCCGGGTTCCTCAGCCCGCAAGCCGGCGAGCACGTCTTGACCCTGCTGCAGCGGTTGGGGTTCCGGCTCTGGGATCCGGCCTGCGCGCTGATGGGACCCGACGGGCGTCCGCGTCTCCTGGACGGCCTGTCGGAGTTTCGCGAACATCTGGGCGGCGACTTGACCGTCACGCAACTGGCCGCCGTCGGCCAAGGCATCGAAGTCCACGACCTGCAGGAAGCGCTGATCCTGCGCGCGCTCGACCGGCTCCGCACACGCGACCACGCGTCATGCGTGTAGCGGCTCCCGGCGCACCCTACCTGACCTACTGCACCAGTATCCATCCCGGTGAGACCTTGCCGGAGGTGCGGCGAAATCTTGAACGCCATGTCCCGGCGATCAAGTCCGCTGTGTCCCCTGATCGACCATTCGGCATCGGACTCCGCCTCTCGGCGCAGGCAGCTCTCGCACTCGCCGAGCCGGCTGCCCTCGACGAGTTCCGAGGGTTTCTGCAGCAACAACAACTCTACGTGTTTACGATCAACGGCTTTCCCTACGGCGAGTTCGGGCAGGGGCGCATCAAGGAGCGGGTCTATTTGCCGGACTGGCGCGATGACGCGCGCCTTGCCTACACCGACCGCTTGGCCCACATCCTGGCTGCTCTCCTCCCTCCCGATCATGACGGGAGCGTCAGCACGGCGCCCGGCGCTTTCCGCGCCCACCTCAGCAGCGATTCAGACCTGGATCGCATGGCCGAGCTGATGCTGCGCCATGCCGCCACGCTGTCTCGCCTTCGACAGCACACCGGCAAAACGATCACGCTGGCCCTCGAACCGGAACCGGCCTGTTGCCTGGAGACGGCAGCCGATGCCGTGGAGTTTGTTCAGCATCGGCTCTTTGGGAAACGGGCCCAGGAGCGGTTTGGCCACCTCACCGGGCTTGCTCCCGTCGACTGCGAGGCCGCCCTTCGCTGCCATCTGGGCGTGTGCCTGGACGCCTGTCACGCGGCCATCGAGTTCGAGACGGCGGACGAGACGGTGGCAGCCTACCGCGCGGCCGGGATTGGGATCGCGAAGGTGCAGGTCAGCGCGGGGCTCCGCGTCCCCGCCGGTTCGTGGAACCCAGCCACGCGCGCCGCCTTGATGCGATTCGACGACGGCGTCTACCTGCACCAAGTCGTCGCGCGAGACGCCTCCGGCCTGCGCCGCCATGTGGACCTGCCTGAGGCCTTCGCCGACACACTCGGCCCTGCCGAGACTGCGGGAGAATGGCGCGTACACTGTCACGTGCCGATTGTTCTAGAGCGTCTCGGTCCCTTCGCAAGCACCCAGGGCTATCTTCGCGACCTGTTCGCTCTGTATCGCCGATCGCCCTTCACCACGCAGTTTGAAGTCGAAACCTACACCTGGCATGTCCTCCCGGAGGAATACCGCGGCGAGGACGTGGTGCAGTCGATCACCCGAGAACTCCAATGGGCCCGGGCACAGTTGCAGGGAAGCTAAGAACTTATCTCCAACTCGGGCGGGTCTCGAACCTCCCGACCGTCTGGACCAACGTTCTCGCCGGACTAGTTCTGGCGGGAGGCCACGTCACCGTCTCACGCTTCGTGATCCTGGCGCTCAGCCTCTCCTGCTCCTACATCGGCGGCATGTTTCTGAACGACGCTTTCGACCGGGAGCATGATCGGCGCGCTCGACCGGAGCGACCGATTCCATCCGGCGCCGCGTCAGCGCAAGAGGTGCTGGCGATCGGCTTCGGCCTCCTCGCGACAGGATTCCTCGTTCTGCTCTCCTTTGTTCATGAAGGTGGCTGGCAGCTCGTCGCCGCCGGAGTCATGCTGGCCCTCCTGATCGTCTTCTACGATCTCCACCACAAGCAGAACCCCTGGAGCCCGCTGGTCATGGCCGGATGCCGGGCCATGATTTACCTCATCGCGGCATTCACAGTTGCCCCCATCCTCCCAACGCCATCGCTCCTCGGAATAGCCGCCCTCTTCAGCTATGTCGGTGGGCTTAGCGCGCTCGCGCGTCATGAATCGGCTCATCGCCCTGGACCGTTATGGCCCTTCGCGCCCATCGTAGGCCCCTTTGTCGTAGTCATGCCTTCGCTGAGCTTCTCGATAGGGAGTGCACTGCTCTCCGTACTCCTGGTCGGCTGGATGGGATATGCGACTTGGTGTACGGTGAGGGGAACGATGGCTCAGGTGAGGACTGCTATTGGCCTCTGGGTTGCAGGCATCTCCCTCCTCGACGCCTGGTTGATCGCGAGTCAAAATCCAAAGGGCCTCGCGTTGTTGGCGACATTCGGCTACCTGGCCACCATGGCACTGCAACGATGGATCAGGGGAACCTAGCCCTGATGGTCGGAGCGAGGGGAATGGATATATCCTCATCGAGGCTGGAACGGATGCGCGTTGAGGTGGCCGGATGGCGTGTGCACAAACCTCTACCAGCCAAACTTGGTGCCGCGAGCCGTTCCGATGGTCCGAAGAGGCAAGCGGCCAACTGTACAGTGTCATCCGCCGTGGCCATTCACCGCATCATCCGGCCACCGAGCACGCGCACCGTTCGTCAGCCGAGTCACCAGTCACTTCCCGAAAATCATACGCCAAAGATATGGTCAAGGATCACTCCTTTGACCGCGCAGGCTGAAACCGGCCCTGGCGGTAATCGATCGCCTTCGCTGGATATGATCACCGGCCCCATTTCTGGTGTTGCTGGCAGGCGGCCATGCGAGCCTTTCACCAGCGAGGCATCGAGTGGAATCACGTCCATCAGATACCGGAACCCCAGTTTCTTTTGGAGCAGCCGCCAGGCCACGCGCGCCTGGGGAACTTTTAGCCCCGGGTCCACGAACAGTTCGACCGGGTCGTAGCCCGGCTTACGGTGAATATCGACCGTGCGCGCGAAGTCCGGCGCGCGCGCATCATCCAGCCAATAGTAGTAGCTGAACCAACGATCCGGCTTGGCGACAGCCACCAGTTCCCCTGAGCGTGGATGATCGAGGCCGGCCAGCCGTTTCCCTTCTTCGTCAAGCACCTGGTCAATACCCTCCACCTTTTCTAGCCGCGCCTTCACCTCCGCCACGCGAGTTTGATTCTTTACATAGACATGCGCGACTTGATGGTCGGCGACGGCGAAGGCCTCCGACGCCCCGGCATCCAATTTCTCCGTGCCCAGTTCCTCTCGGACTCTCAGCCATCCGGCTTCACGCAGGATGCGATTGATGGGAACGGCTCCCGTCACATGCGTGATGCCGTATTCGGACAGGACGATGACTCGCGCGCCGGCCCGCTGCACATGCGCGATGAGATCGCCGCAGACCCCGTCGATCGCCTTCACGTCGTCGTGGATGCGGGGATCGTACGGCCCGAGCCGCTGGAGGTTGTAGTCGAGATGGGGCAGGTAGACCAAGGTGAGCGTCGGCCGATAGCGATCACAGACCTGCTTCGCCGCCGCCGCAATCCATCGGCTGGATGCGAGATTCGCCGTGGGCCCCCAAAAGTTGAACAAGGGGAAGGGCCCCAGGCGCTCAGTCAGTTCTTCCCTGAGTCCCCCGGGCTCGCTATAAATGTCCGGCAGCTTCAGTCCGTCGGCACAGTAGATCGGTCGCGGCGTGACCGAGTAGTCGACGGAGCTGTACATGTTGTACCACCAGAACAAATTGGCGCAGGTGAACCTGGCGTCTCTCCGCTTGGCCGTCTCCCACACCTTCTCGCCGGCCACGAGCCGATTGGATTGCCGCCAGAGCCAGACTTCGGCCAGATCTCGAAAGTACCAGCCGTTCGCCACCGCTCCATGATTTTGGGGCATCAGGCCGGTGAGAAGGGTCGATTGGACGGTGCAGGTGACCGCCGGAAGAACTGTGGTGAGAGGTCGTAGCGCCCCTTGCTTGGCAAAGGCGTGCAGCGCCGGCGTGGAGGGGCCGATCAGCTCCGGTGTCAGCCCAACGACGTTGAGGACGACGGTGGGATGCACGGCGTCAGGATCGGCGAGCAGAGATCGGCGCCTGCCCGCGCAACACCGAATTGCCTTCCCAGAGTTGGGTCTGATCGACCGCCGGCCGCTGCTCCAGGCTCGTCAGCGCCACCCGACCGCTCTGGCCAAAAAACCGCAACGGATTCTTCCAGACGATCGTTTCGATCGCCGACTCCGCCACCCCGCTGTCTCGCAGGGCCTGCGCCGTCTTGGGGACTTTGAGCGGATCGCTCACCCCCCAATCCGCCGCGCTGTTGACGATGATCCGTTCGGCGCCATACTGCTTCACCAATGCGACCATGCGCGCTTCGTCCATCTTGGTTTTCGGATAGATGGAATGCCCGGCCCAGCAGGCCGTCTTGAGGACGAGGGGCAAGGTCTCTTCATTGTTGTGGTCGATCAAGACCCGCTCTTCCGGAAACCCGCTCTCTCTGATGAGCGCCAGGCTGCGCTCCGTGCCGCGCTTTTTGTCGCGATGCGGCGTATGCACCAGCACCGGCAGATTGAAACGGCTGGCCAGCTCGATCTGCGCGGCAAACACTTGCTCTTCCTCCCTCGTCATCTCGTCGAACCCCACCTCGCCGACCGCGACGACTCGATCCTTCGTCAAATAGCGCGGAAGCAGCTCCAGGACACCCTTCGCCACACGCGGATTGTTCGCTTCTTTGGGATTCAAGGCCAGCGTGCAGAAATGATGGATGCCGAACTGGCTGGCGCGGAAGGGCTCCCAGCCGATTAGGGATGCGAAGTAGTCTTCGAACGTGCCGACGTGTATCCGCGGCTGTCCCACCCAGAACGCCGGTTCTACCACGACCTGGATGCCGGCCTCCGCCATCGCTTGATAGTCATCGGTAGTCCGAGAAGTCATGTGAATGTGCGGATCGCAATAGGCCATCGGGTTTGTTCCCTATTCTGAAATGATGAGCGCGACGTCCAAGGGAATCGCTTGGCCGGCGGCTCGCCGCTCATCGACATAGTCACGGACCATCCGTTGCAGTTCCGGCGTCACGCGCGACGCGAGCCCGATGATTCTTGGCAATCTCACCTCGGTAAAGAGCGCCTTCAAGACCAGATGATTGAACGCCGAATCGGGAAAGGTTTCGACCGGAAAGGCATTCTCGCAGGCCAGCGCTTCGAAGAGCGGCTGCACATGCGTGCGGGCGGCATCCAATCCGATCTGCAGCAACCGATCGCCACTCGGGAGGAATCCCAGGCTTCGGACCACTCCCTGCCGCTCCCTCGTTTCACCTTGGAAATAACATCCTTCCACGAGTTCGGTCAGCCGATTCACCGACAGATGACTTGCGGCCTGCACAAGCAACAGCACCCGCGCCCCTTCATCCATCGTCCATGTATCGATGGGACCGGGTACGGCCCCGGCTCGCGACCGCCGTCCAAGCTCTCGAGCCGCACCGATCTGGCTCGTCCCAACGCAACTCGACGCCTCCGCAAACCGTTGGTAACAGGCCTCTGTGTCTGCTCCGGCCGAAAAGACGCCGCCACTTGTCTCAAGCCACAGGCGACTCGACTCTGACAAGCTGCTCGCCAAGGCTTCGCGGATGAACTCCAATCGGACCGGTGCGCCGACGCTCATCTTCGCTCTAGAAAGTCCCCATAGGTTGCCGTATTCTACTGCACCTCATGAAAACCTGCCCAGACTGCGGCCGATGGCACTCGGACCAGAGCCAATTTTGTACCGCCTGCGGCCGCGCGCTTTCTGCTGCCCCTACGGATGAACAACAGCGACAACGCGCGGGCGAAACCCTGAGCCTGCCTATTCTCTATGGCATGATCGGACTGCTTATCCTGGCAGTTGTGATTCCTCCCTGGGAGACTCCGCCTGACCAGCCACCGGCCTTTCTCGGTTTCGGATACCTGTGGACGCCGCCCACACCGGACGCGGTGGTCAGTCGGATGCTGCTGACGATAGAGGTGACGACGTTAGGAGTGGCAGGTCTCTACTGTTCGTGGCTCTTCCGCAAGAAATAGGCGAGAGGCTAGGGGCAAGAGGCGAGGGGTCGGAGAAATGATTTCCTCACCCCCTCGCCTATCGCCTCGAGCCCCTTGCCTTTCCTCAATCCAACGCCAACGTGAGGCACTTCGCGGAGCCGCCGGACTTCATGAATTCGCTCAGCGGCACGGGGTGGGGCTGATAGCCGCGCGCCGCCAGCATCTGCATGGTCTCATCGCAGCCGGCCGGCAGCACGACGTGCTTGCCGACGCAGACCGCGTTGCAGGCGAACTTCAAGGCATCGAATTCCGGCACGACGATCCGCCGACTCGGAGCGATGCGATCGGCGATCGTCGTCTGCGCATACAAGTCGAAGGCCGGCGGATAGTACAGCAGCTCGCCGCCGCTGAGCGGACAGAAGCAGGTATCCAAGTGATAGAACCGGCTGTCCACCAGTTCGACCGGCATGATCTCACACTCAAAAATCTCACTGAGGCGGGCATAGGCGCGGATTTCGCTGCGTTTCCGGTACCCACCGAATCGAGCGTCTGGAAACCCCAAGAGGTCGCCCGCACCTTCGAAATACAGTTCCTTGTCCAGGACGGTGACGCCATAGCCGTGCTCGCGGAACCAGGTTTCGAAATAGATCTCTTCGCGCTGACGTTCGGGGTGGCGAAATCGACTCGGAACGGCGCGCCGCCCCATCACCGAGCCGGCATTGGCCGTGAAGACCATGTCCGGCAGGCCCGGCACCGGCTGCATCCGCTCCAGGCAGGCGCCGACATCCTGTTCGAGCACCCGCATGAGTTCGTGCCACTGGGACTTCGCGAGCGGCACATCGACCTGATTGGTCACGCGCATCCAGGGGTTGATCTCGTACTCGACCCCGAAGAAATCCGGCGGGCAGACCAGAATCCGGCTCATCCCTTCCATCCGAGCTCGCGCGCGAGATCCCGCAGGAACGAGGCGGCGTCCATGACGAGGCCTACCGCCTGAAAACTGCCGCGATCGGCCAGTTTGGTCGGCACCGAGGGATTGACGTCCACGCAGACCGTCGGCACGTTGGCGGGCAACATATTGCCCGTTGCGATCGCGTGCAGGGTCGATGCGATCAAGAGGGCCAGCCCCACGCCCGGGAGCGCCGCCCGCATGGCCGCTTGGGCTGCCATCGAGTCCGTGATGACGCCCGGCAAGGGTCCATCGTCTCGGATAGTCCCGGCCATGACGACCTTCACGCCGCGCCGCACACAGGCCGCCATGATGCCGTCGGTAATCACACCCGTCTTGACGGCCTTCTCAATACTGCCGATGCCCCGAATGCGATTGATGGTCCGCAGATGGTGCTCATGGCCGTGCGGCACCAATCGACCGGCGCAGAGCCCAAAGCCCAGCGAGGTGCCGAATAGCGCCGCTTCCATGTCGTGTGCGGCCAGGGCGTTGCCGCAAAACAGAATCTGCACGTAGCCCTCGTCGATCATCCAGGCCAAGGCTTCACGCCCGCCGGCGTGCACGATGGCCGGGCCCCCGGCAAACAGGACCTTCCCGCTGCCACCGTCCCGAAGCTGCCGCATCCGGCCGGCGACATCCCGCACGATATGGCCATGGGGACGCTCGGAGGAAACCTGCGATTCCATGAAACTGAAGACGTCCCGTTCCTTCGGCCGTTCCAATGGAATGACCCGAATGCCGTCCCGGCCCGTCACGACCAACTCGCCGCGTTTCACGTCGGCCATCGTCACCGTGCGCGCGGAGGCGAGCCCGGCCTCCACGCAGATCCCCACATCCATCTCGATGGCCTCGACGTCGATCCACGTGCCCTTGAGCCGGACCTGCGTCGGGAGATGCGTGGTCGCGTAGAAGGCGTCGGGAAAGACCCCGTCGGCCGGCGCCGGCTCGAACCGGCAGTCGGATTGCCGCTCGACCGAGGCGCCGTGCGGCTGGATGGCCTGGAGAATGGCGGCGAGCAAGTCGGGCGTGGCAGCCCGAACGAGAATCTTGGCGCGGGACGGGCTCTCCCGCGTCGCCCCGACCTTCACTTCGCGCAGATCGAAAGCGCCGCCCATCATGAGGATGGTATCGAGCACCTTGGCGAGAATGAGGGAGTCGATGATGTGGCCGTCGAGGACGACGGTTTCCTGGGCCTTCCCTCCCTGCGAGACATCCTGCTTGGCTTTGTCAGCTCGGGCCATGAGTGAGACTCCTTGTGGTGGTCATTCAATCCTACCACGAGGCCATTGCCCCACTGAGGAAAACCCGCTAATCCACCTTCATGAGCTCCCGTAGCACGCTGGTGGCATAGGAGCCGGACGGCAGCAGAAAGGCGAGCGTCAGGCGATCCCCGTCGAGGCTCCACTCCAGCTCATCCAGAGGAATACGCAGGGGCCGCCGTTCGCCGCGAAACCGGCAGGCGGCTCCGGCCTCGCTTAAGAATTCGGTGGTCAGGCCTTGATCGGCAACAACCTGACGCTCGATGGCCCCCGCCTCACCGGTCGCCCACGGCGCGCGCGACCCGAACAGGCAGCCGGTGGGACTGATCTCGAATCGCTCGGCCCTCGGTTGCTCCGCTGCCGCATCGGAGACCGGAAAGCAGGCGCCGTTGTCATGCTTCATCGCCCAATCGCCCTCCAACAGGTGATCCAGTCGGGCCATCCGTGCCGCCACCATCTGGTTGAACAGAAACGACTGGAACGTGTTGAGATACCACTGGGCCTTGGACTTGCCGAGTGTGGCCCGCCGGGCCGGATCCGTCAGCAGCGCGAGGCCAAGCCGGTAGTTGTCGCCATCGCGGCCCTGTCGCTGCGGTCCAAAATAATTGGGCACGCCGCGCCGCCGGAGCGTCTCCAGCACCGCCGGGACGATCGCCTTGGCGTCGGGCGACAGGGATCGAAGCGTCAGGCGAAAGACGTTCCCCGCATGATGGCCGGTGCGAAGCCGGTTGCGATGACGGCCGAGCACCTCCAGCTTCAGAATACGCGGCTCATTCTGGAGGCGCGACAGGGTCTCGGGTTTCGCCCCCCACAACGAGACCATCTGCGTGGTCACCGCCCGGGCGTCCTTCAACCCGGCCACCCCGATGTGCATCCGCTTCACGCCCAGCGTATCGGCCAACTTCTTCACGAGGTCCGGGGTGGAGAGCCCCCGCTTCGTGATGCGCACATAGAGATGCTCCCCCTCGCCGGACGGAAGATAGAGCGGCCGCTCCTCCACCTGAAAGTCTTCGGGCTCGGCGCGCATGACCCCGCCGATCCCTGGGTGATCGGCCGTGAGATAGGGGAGGGAGGATTCAGGCGTCATGTCCCTGTTCCGATAAGTGTCTCAGCATGGGGGATGCGGCACAGCATGCTATACTGCCACGACGACATCATGGCGCACGATTCGATCATCCGCAGGGTCCGTTTCCTCGCCAACCGCTCGCTTCCCTTCACGATGCCGGTCATTCTGGCTTGCCTGGCGCTCATGCCGGCGCCGGCGCCGGCCGCGACCGGCCCGTTCGACAAGGTCTCGGCCCATGTACGCCGACAGATCGCCGCCGACAAGCAGACCTTTGCAGAAGCCGACCGCTGCACCATCTGGTTCTATCGACGGCAGCGGCCTCACGGTCCGCCGGCCGCCACCGGCATCGCCTTCCGCCTCTCCGACGAGGAGGCGCGCTGCCGCGAGAAATATCCGAAGGGATTGGACGAGGCCCGGGCCGACTTTTCCCGCACGCAATCGGCCCTCTCGCTCAGCCTGACGTTCTTCCAGTTGATCCTTGTCGGCGACCGCAACGACGATCACCAGTACAGCCGGACCGAGCTGTCCGATCTGCTCGACTCGTTCGGGCCTCAGGCCAGCCCCTTCGACTCGCCGGAGGCGCTCGCATCCGCCCTTCAGGCCAAGTTCGACTTGGCCCATCGGGCCGGCGATCTGGAATTGGTGATGCGCTGCCTCAGCTACCTCTTTGAAAAGGGCTACCGGCTCACCACTGAGGACCAGGCCGCTCTCCAAGGAGTGATGGGATGATCTCCCGCCTCGCGCGCGTCCACAGTTGGCTGCGCCTCGTGGTGGCCCACAAGTGGGGCCTCCCCCTCCATCATCTGTACAACCGCTTCCCCGACTTCGAATTCGGGATGCAGACGACCGACGTGACCCCCGTGCGCGCGTACTCGACCGGCTTGGCCGGACGTCGTGCCGTTCATCTGTCGGATTTGCATCTGGACCGCTATCTTCCACGCCACGATGCCGTGCTGGCCCAGGTGGCGGCGATCAAGCCCGATTGGATCTTCATGACCGGCGACTACCTGAACGTCCCGGACGGACTGCCGCACTTCGAACGCTTCCTCGCCGCCCTTCGCCCCATCGCCCCGATCTACATGACGCTGGGCAACCACGACCATTACAGCGGCCTCCCCATCCAGGCCTTTATGGGACTGGCCGACCGCCACAAGCTCAACCTGCTGATCAATCATGTCGCCACGGAAACCGTGGGCGACACGGAACTCTGCATCGTCGGCCTGGACGACCCTTCGCTGCATCGCGCGGACTTGAGCTGCCTCCCGGGTTGGCGCGAAGGACGCTATATCCTCGTCCTCGCTCACGCGCCGGTGATTCTGGATCTCCTGAGTCGCGACCACCGGTCCGATCTCGTGCTCTGCGGGCACAGCCACGGCGGCCAGTGGCGCTTCGAGGGCGTGAAACCCTTCTGGATGCCTTACGGCTGTCACGGTCGCCCGCACGGGCCCTATGAAAAGAACGGCCATCGCCTGTACGTGAACCGGGGACTCGGCTGGTCCGGCTTCCCCGCCCGCATCAACTGCAATCCCGAGATCGTCGTCGTGGAGTGGGTCGCCGAGCGGCGGGCTTGGCGATAGACGCCTACGCGATGCGCTCCAAAGCCTCGCGTGCGCGGCTCCTGACCGTCTGATCCCAATCCTCGCTCATCACGTGCGCCAGTTTCGCCTTGGCCTCCGTGGCCCGCATGCGGCCGAGTCCCAACGCGGCGGAACTACGGACGTAGGCATGTTCGTCATCCAACGCCTTCATGAGCAGCGGCACCGCGCGTGGGTCGTTCAACACTCCCAGATGGCTCGCCGCCATGCCGCGAACGCGGTGCTGCTTGTCATCGAGCATGCTCGTCAACGTGGCGGAGAAGATCTCGACCAAGGCCGGCGCCACCCCTTCGAGCCCCTCGAATTGGTAGCGATTCGTCTCGACGATCGCGAACCCCAATTCCAGCCGCTTCTCCGGCCTGGTCTCTCGCTCGAACTTGGCGATCAATCGATCGCGCCGGTCTCGATCCAGACGACGCTGCTGCACCCGGCCCACGACGGTCTTGAAGACGAGGCCGAGCCCGGCCAATCCGATCAGCACCGGCGGCGTGTACTGGGCGATGAGGTCCTGGGTATCGGCCGGCAGGCGCTTCCAGGTCCAGACACCGGCGACGACCACGCCGATCACGAGCATCGCCGCAATGAGATTCACCTGTCCGCGTTCATCACGTTGTGGCATGGCGGGCATCTTAGCAGGATGGCGAAAACCTCCGCCACCAGCTCTCCTTTGCTCCTCATCTCGGCGGTGGGCGAACGGGACGAGTCATAGGAGAAGGCGTCGCGCATTCACCTTCATCCTAGAGTTCGGCGATGGGCGGTCACCTGGTGAGGCGAAACCCACCACGGGAAACCGAAACGGAAGGCGAGATCAGTGAAGAGTGCGACGGCATGCGACGTTTCGTGGCAGCGACTCTTCTTGATACTCCATCCCCTCCAACAGAGGTCGGTGGACGAACGGGACGAGTCATAGAAGAAGGCATCGCGCATTCACCTTCATCCTAGGGTTCGGCGGTGGGCGACCATCAGGCGAGTGATAGCCGCTATACTCCCTCACAGCTCCCCATCTGGTTTGGCTGAGGGAGATGAGGCTGAAGGATGTGAGACGGCGCACCATGCCTTCTGAACGGGGTGATGCAGGCCTCGGCGACGGCATCGCACCCGGCGCGGCCTTATAGGAGCCGAGGTCGCGGTGCCAGTTAACTAGCACCAAACCATGACCATCGCATCGTCGAACATCCGCCAGCCTCATCTCCCTCAGCCGAGCCCCTCCCCCCGCCTCTTGACGCCCCACCCCGCTCCCTCCTACCATGCCGCGCCATGTCGGATCTCCCGGACCTGAAAGACGACCCCTACTTGAAGGTGCTCCGCCCCATGGTGGAAGCCTACCTGGCCTTTTGGCGCGAGGGGAACCGGCATATTCGATCCCTGCGTCTCACGCCGCCCCAGTTTGACGTCATCGCTACGCTCGGAGACACGGAAGGGATGACCTGCGCCGACCTCTCTACGGCCACGCTGGTCACCAAAGGCACCTTGACCGGCGTGCTCGATCGCCTAGTGGCCAAGGGGCTGATCCGCCGAGATCCGGTGGCCGGCGATCGTCGTCGATCCCACATCCGGCTCACGACCAAGGGCCAGACCCTCTTCGAGAAAACCTACCAGGCCCATATCGAGCACATGCGTCCGTTCTTTGAGCGGGCCTTGAGCCGGCAGGACGCGGATCGACTGAAAGCCGACCTGCTCCGAATCCGTGACAGCTTCCGGCAGCGAACCGTCGCGCGCACGAGCCGGTGAAGAGGCCGGCCATGGTCTGCTTCGAACCCGCACGTTCCTCCTCCATCGTTCAGACTTCGGCGAGTTCAGTCGAGCCGCGTTCCTCGTTCCTCGTTTCATGAAGCTGACGATCCTCGGCTCGGGCACCAATCTCCATCCCCGACGCGCCGGCGCCGGCTACCTGATCGAGACCGATCGGCCGTTCTTGTTGGACTTCGGCCCGCGCACCCTGATGAATCTCCTCAAGACCGGGGTCGACCGCCATCGCATCGGCCACATCCTCTTTTCCCACTTTCATGCGGACCATTTTTCGGATTTCATCACCTTCTTTTTCGACGCCGTCTACCATTCCCGGTTTGTGGGGCGCCGCCCGCCCTTGACGATCATCGGGCCTCGCGGCACCAGGCGGCTCTTTCGCGCGATCTTGGACGGCTTCCCAAGTTTCTCGTCCGCACCTTTTCGGGTGAGCCTGCGGGAAGTGGGACCCACGCCGTTTCGCATCGGCGCGGCGCGCATCACGCCCGCTCCCGTGACGCACAGCCGCCGTCTCCATTGCCTGGGCTACCGCATCGACTACCGCGGACGGAGCCTGGTCTACTCCGGCGATTCCGAATATTGCGACAGCCTGGTTCGGCTCTGCCGAGACGCGGACACCGCGGTGCTGGACTGCTCCTTCCCGACGAGTCGGCCCGGCCCGGCGCACATGCACGCGGGGCAGTGCGGCCGCGTCGCCCGCGAGGCCGGCGTGCGGCGTCTGATCCTCTCGCACTTCTATCCCGCCGCCGACCGGTCGGACGTCGCACGACAGGCCCGCCGAGAGTATCGGGGGCAAGTTCTGAAGGCACGGGACTTGTTGCGGCTGGAGATCTGAAGACGGCTAGCCCGCAGTATTCATGACGCTTCGTCGCGAAATTGCGGAGTCGCCAGGCGAGACGGGCGCGTGGAGGCGAGAGCGACCGAGGCGTACTTGAAATGGTACGTTGAGGTCGCGATGGACGAGCCTGCCCGCCGACATGCCACTCAGTCGCATGTCGGCCAGGACCCATTGCCATGTAAAGAGCAAGGGGTGCCCCAACGGCGAATCTGCGATTGCAGCAGAAGCGTTCATGAATATTGCGGGCTAACAGGGAGAGGTCTTGTCGACGCCGAGAATCTCGAGAAACCGCATCAGCCGCTGCTCTTTGACGGATTCGTCGAGTTTCTGATAGATCGCGATGAGATTCTTGATGGTGCGGATCAGGATCGCGCGGGGCGCGCTTCGGTCGAGAAATTTATCCTCGAATCCGTAGCCCGCTTGGGTGAGGAAGCGGATGCAATCTTTTTGGGTCAGGAGCGCGCCGGCGTTGAAGCAATCCACGAAAATCTTGTACTTGTCCGATTCGTACTTCACCAGGAAATGGCCCGGCATCCCGACGCCGAAGAGGGGCAGGTGGAGCCGCTGGCCGACCAGCAGATACAGCACCGACAGGCTGATCGGGATGCCCGTCCGCCGTTCGAGGACGCGATTGAGAAAGCTGTTGTCCGGCTCGTAGTAGTCTTTCGTGTTGCCCCGATAGCCCAATTCCGCGAAGAGATACCGCCCGACGGTCTTCACGGTCTCCTCGCCCGATACGCGGTTCCCCATCCGGTCGCGCAGCTCGGCCGCGATCGCATCCAACTGTCTGATGTAGGGGGCGGCATCGAGGGACGGATAGGCGTAGCGGGCCAGCAGAAAGACTCCCTGCTCCAAGTCCAATTCATCCCCGCCCTGCGCGACCAGGCTCCGCAGCTCGGTTTCCAACCGAACGCCTCGGATTTCATCGAGAATCCCCTCGATGCGGCGCGCCATCTCCGGCTGTTCGAGTTCGATTTCCTGCAGGTAGGGGACGGCGGGCTCGCCGATCTCGACCAACTTGGCGCCGATCGTCCGCACGATCTTGTCGTCGTCGTCGGAGAGGAGTCGAATGAGGGAGCGGATCTGGGTTTCAGGAGGACGACTCATGGCTGCCATCCGGTCACGACTCGTCAGGGCATCGCCAGGCCTCACCCCAGCGCCCGGCGAAAGGCCCGCACGCCGCCGTACAGGCAGAGGGCGTTAAACACCGTCAGCACCAGCACCACCATCCCGATACGGGGCAAGGCGTCGGTCCAGTTGGTCAGCAACAGCGGGCGGACAGCGTTGATCACCCAGGTCATGGGATTGAGCTGCGCGAGCGTGCTCATCCAGCCCGGCATGGCCTCCAGCGGCACCAAGGCCGAGCTCAAAAAGATCATCGGCAAGGAGAGAAAGCCCAGCATCGAGAAAAAGTCGCCGTGGCTCTTCACCGAAAAGGCCAGCGCCATGGAGATGGACGTGAGCCCCACGCCAAAGAGCATGCCGATAAAGAGAATCGCGATCACGCCCAACCATCCCGTGGCCGGATGCACGCCGAAGGCCGCAGCCACGCCCAGGATGACCAAGACTTGTAATGAGGTGATCGTCATGACGAACAGAAATCGGCTCAGAATGACGGACGACCGGCGGATCGGCGTCGACATCAGCCGTTCCAGGAACCCGTTCTCCTTGTCGAACAGGAGGTCCACCCCGCCGGCCAGCCCGTTGTTCAGGACCGTCATCACTACCACGCCGGCGGTCAGGAAGCTGATGTACGAAGGAGCCTGCAGCACCTGGGCATCCGTCGCCCGCTGAAAGAGATTGCCGAAAAAGATCAGCCAGAACAGCATGGGCTGGACCAGCGTAAAGATCATGCTGAACTTTTCGCGGCTGAGTCGGCGGACCCATCGCATGGTCAAGGCGCCGATCTC
>CAYZTJ010000007.1:36499-46832 GCA_964481215.1 uncultured Nitrospira sp.
TCCGGCTTCGGGAACTCATCGCGAAAGGCATGGCCCGTATGGGCGACGAACACATCGTCCAATCGCGGCCGGTGATAATCGATAAACTCGACGCGACAGGAGAGACGGGTGGCGGTCTCCAGCACAGCCGGGACGGCCTTCTCCGGCGCATCCACCCGGAGGTCGACCCCATCCGCCCTGGTGCTCACGGACCGGACCACCGGGATGCTCCTGAGCGCGCCGGCAAGGGCTTCGATTCGCGAGGCCTCCGGCGGCCCGACCGTCACCGAGATGATATCCCCCCCCAGCCCCGATTTCAGTTCTCCCGGCGACCCCAGGACTTTCAACCGGCCTCCATCGATGATGGCCAGCCGATCGCAGAGCTGATCGGCTTCGTCGAGATAATTGGTCGTCATGACGACGGTGATGCCGCGTTCACGGAGCCGGCGCACATAGTCCCAGATGCGCAGGCGGCTCTGGACGTCGAGACCGAGCGTCGGCTCGTCGAGAAAGAGGACTTTCGGGTTGGGCAGCAGGCCGCAGGCGATATCGAGCTTGCGCTTCATCCCGCCGGAATAGGTCTTGGCGGGAATGTCGGCTTTCTGCTCCAGATCCACCAGCGCCAGGAGATCGCGGATCCGGCGATCGGCTTCTTCGCGCGACAGGTGATACAAGGCGCCTAAGAGTTGCAGATGTTCGCGGCCGGTCAAGAATCGGTCGATCGCCCGCTCCTGCGGCACATACCCGATCATCTGCCGCACCCGGTCGGCATGTTCGACCACATCGACGCCGAACACCATGGCGCGGCCCGAGGTCGGGCGGAGCAGCGTGATCAATATCTTGAGGGTGGTGCTCTTGCCGGCGCCGTTCGGCCCCAGCAAACCGAAGATTTCCCCCTCCTTGACTTGAAAGGAGAGATCGTCGACGGCGCGGAGGCTGTCGTAGACTTTGGTGAGGTGAATGGCCTCGAGGGCGGGAAGCCGGTCCATCATCCCAGACCCCTGGCATCCTTACGTTCATGCCGCTTGAACTCGATGAGATCCGAGAGGCGGCGGGCGCGCTGGACGATCGTATCGGCTTCGAGCAGGAACTGCCGTTCGACGGGGGTCAGATCGAGGGACATGGAGAGATTATTGACGAGAATGTCGTCCGGGATCTCCAACCGCAACAGCTCTCGCCAGGGCGCTTCCTCGTCCACTTGCTCGAGGTGGGCCCCCAAGCGGCGATGCAGCTCCCCGCGCAACCCGGCATCGAGCCCCTCTGCGGAGGAAGTCTGCCGGAGCCCGATCCGGGCCTGCCGATAGCGCCGATCGTACAACTGCTCGCGAATATCGAAGCGTTCCAGACCGAGCAGGAGCAGATCGTAGCGGCCGTCCGGCAGCGGCTTGACGTTGACCATCCGCCCCACGCAGCCGATTTCATAGACCGGAGGATTGCCGTAATACTGCTCCTCCCACCCTTCCTTGAGCAGCGTCATGCCGATGCAGTGGCTCCCCGCCAGGGCATCGGCCACCATCTCGCGATAGCGGGGCTCGAAGATGTGGAGCGGAACGTAGGCGCCGGGGAACAGCACCACATTGGGCAAGGGAAAGACGGGAATGACGTCGGGAATGGGCGCGCCGCCTTGTTGGCGCGAACGCGGACGTGGCTGCTCGACAGGCATGCCTCACGATAGCCCAGCGTCTCGAGAGTTGTCAACCAAACATCCGTCCGGGTAAAACGCAGAAAACCGGCTCCAGTACAAGCGATTTGCGGTCTCCGGAATCTCGTGCTACTACTGTGCGCAAGATGCGGCGTCCGCACCGGACTCTTGTGAGAGCACTCGCACCGACTCGCCGCCGTCGCGCGGCGCCGCTCATGGCGGCGCTCCTCCTTTCGGCCGTCGGCGCGACGATTCAGACGGCGCAGGCCGAAGAACGACCCGGGGCCGCTCGCCCTGCCACCGCAGCCGCCTACCGACAAGCGGCGCCCGGTTATCGGTACGAGTTCCCGCGCGATCATGGCTCCCACGACGCCTATCGGACTGAATGGTGGTACTACACCGGCCACCTGTCGACCGTTGAGGGACGGCGGTTCGGCTTCGAATTGACGTTCTTTCGGCGCGCCGTCGCGCCGCCGGACTCGCCGCCGCCGGCTTCGGCTTGGGCGCTCACGCACCTCTATCTGGCCCATGCGGCGCTCACCGACGTGAATGGCAAGCAGTTTCTGTACGACGAGAAGATCAGCCGGGCCGGGCTGGGCAAGGCCGGCGCCGATGCCGGACAGCTCCGCGTTTGGATCGACCGCTGGAGGGTCGACGCGTCGGCGGGACCCGGCGCGCCGCACCACCTCAGCGCCACGACGCCGCATTTTTCCCTCGAACTTGAATTGACCCCCGCGCGTCTCCCGGTGATTCACGGCCGGAACGGCGTGAGCCGGAAAGGCACGGAGCCCCATGAAACGTCCCACTACTATTCCATCACCCGGCTCGACACCAAGGGCCGAATCATCCTCAACGGGACGAGCGCCGACGTCACCGGTCTCAGTTGGATGGACCATGAGTTCGGGTCCGGCGACCTCGGCCAAGATTTGGTGGGATGGGACTGGTTCAGCCTGCAATTGTCGAATGGCATGGATCTCATGCTCTATCGCCTGCGGCGGGGCGACGGTCAATCGAATGCGGCCTCCAGCGGGACGCTCATCTTCCCTGATGGAGGCCTCGCGCCGCTCGCCGCCGACGATGCGCGGGTGTCGGTCCTCGACTCTTGGACCAGCCCGGCTTCGCATGCCCGCTACCCTCATGGCTGGCAGCTTCGCATCCCGACTGCCGATCTGACGCTCACCGTCCGACCGCTCCTAAAGGAGCAGGAATTGATCACCGCCCGCAGCACCCACGTCACCTACTGGGAAGGCGCGGTCGAGATCGTCGGGCAGTCGGGGGGCCGGCCGGTCTCCGGGCAGGGCTATGTGGAACTCACCGGCTATGCGAAACCCTTTCAGGCTAGTCCCTAACCGCGCGTCGACAGATAGAGACCTACTTCACCAAGCTCCCGCAAAGGTGATATACCTGACTCCGTTCGGCGAGTGAATTCTCTTCTACCCATACGCTCGACGCTCTCCTGAACTTCCTCATGCGTCACCTGGCTGCGGCGATCGGTGTGACTCTGGCGTTGGCCGCCTGCGGCAAGCAGACCGATACGATCGTCTCGATCGCCCTCCATCCGACGAATCCCCGCATCGTCTACGTGGCCACCAACGAGTCGGTCTACAAGACGCGCGACGGCGGCGCAGGGTGGGAGCGCATGGCCAATGATCTCAGCACTTATCGCGTCTTGAGTCTTGCGATCGACCCCCTGCACCCGGCCACCGTCTATGCCGGCACCATGTTCGACGCGGTCTACAAGAGCCCCGACGGCGGGCAGCGCTGGATCGCCCACAATGCAGGACTAAAAGAGCACGTGTCCGTGGTCAATCAGTTCGTGTTCGACCCACGCGACACGGAATCGATCTACACTGCGACCACCGTGGGCGTATTCTACAGCCATGACGGCGGGCGACTCTGGGACGAGCGCATGGCCGGCATGAAAGAAGTGCACATCGTGGTCACGATTGCGCTCGACCCCGAGAATCCGCACATCCTCTACGCAGGAACCACCGGGGGGGCCTACCGGAGCGAAGACGGCGCGAAGACCTGGACCAAGATCAACGACGGGCTCATCCCCGCGGAAATCCTGGATGCCTCGCTGGCGCTCGGCGTCAACCTGATCGTGGTCGATCCGCGGACGACCAGCACGGTCTATGCCGCGACGACGAAGGGCCTGTTCAAGAGCACCACCCGTGGGGCGCAATGGACACGAATCGGTCAGTCACTCGGCGATCAGTACGTCAGCAGCCTGGTGGTGGACCCGTCCCGGAGCGGCGTCTTGTATGCGGGCGGCCGCGCAGGCGTCTTCAAGAGCCAGGATGGAGGCGCCTCCTGGTCCGCGGCCAATTCGGGACTCGAGACGCTGAATATCCGAACCATCGCCATGAGTCCGCAAGATCCCAATCTCCTCTATGCGGGGACCAACGGCAGCGGGCTCTATCGAACGACTGACGGGGCGGCCACCTGGACTCGTGTGCCCCTGACCGCCCTTCCTGCCGCGCCCCATCCGGCCGGTGCGTAATCATGGGGACGCTTCTGCTCATCCGCCACGGCGAGACAGACTGGAATCGATCCGGTCAGATCATGGGATCGCGGCCGATTCCGCTCAATCCCAATGGCGAAGCCCAAGCGGAGCGCTTGGCTGAGTTTCTGAAGCGTCGCAGCCACAACTCCAGCCCCGGCGGGCAGAATCTTCCCCACAGCGCGTTTCCCCGTCTCATTCCCGGCGACACGTTTCTGCTCTCGAGCCCCGTGAGACGCGCCCTGCAGACTGCCGAGGCCCTCAGCCATCGGCTGGGAATCCCACTGCAGGCCGAGTCAGGACTGAGTGAGATCGGCGTGGGGGAATGGGAGGGGCGGTTTTGGAACGAGATCGGCGACCATCCGGCGCGCCGCCGTTATTACAGCCACCCGACCGAAGCTCGACCGCCCGGTGGTGAATCCTTTGCCGAAGTACAAGCCAGAGCCGTCGCAGTCATTCATCGGATTCACACGCAGCCGCCGGCCTCGGTGCTCATTCTGGTGTCACACGCGGACGTTATCCGCGCTCTCATCGCGCACTACTTGTCTCTCTCTCCACACCAGACCCACCCCATGCGCATCGACCACACATCCATGACCGGCCTGGCCTTGTCCGCAGATCCCGCGAGCCTTCTCTTCTTGAACTTTGTGCCTGTTGCGCTTGCCGACGAAAACGGGTATTTGCCCTATTAGCCTTCGAATATCCCCCCGGACCGAATAGAGGTCCATCATTTTCTAGTCTGCCTACACCTAACTTATTGATAAATAAACACATTAAAATTTAGCACAAGCCTTACCTAAGTACATGTAGCAATGATTGAACATCTCTTCTTGATCCATTCAATTAACACATTCACTAACATACACATGGTTATTGACAAAACACAGCAAGCTGTCGTATAAAGCAATCATGCTTGAGTGCTTGCGATTTATCTAGTTCTCTACAAACTAGACGAGGAATTTGAGTTGGAAGAGCTGAAAGATATCGTCGTCGGGCTTGAGCAGCGGATCAGTATGTACAAGGCCCGCCTGCTGGAGCTCGAGAAGAAGCGTGGCCGGCTCGATGACGAGATTGCGACGATTAAGAAGTATCTCGAACTCGCAGAAACCCTCCATCGAGTCGAAGCCGACAAGGCGAAACTGGCCACCCTCTCCGCCCACGCGACGACCGACGAGAAGGGTGTCCGCTCCCAACCCTTGGCCGATGTCCCCGATCAATCCAGGGAAATTCTTTTAGGCCGCTCCAAGTTTGTCGGCATGAGCGTGCCGGAAGCCGCCTTCGTGATCCTGCGCGACGCGCGGCGTTCCATGCACGCCAAGGAACTCCTGCAACGTCTGTTGGAAGGCGGGATTCGCATCAAAGGCAAGACGCCGCTGACCTCGGTCGCCACATCGTTGAAGCGCGACCCCCGATTCAAGAAGGTCGGCCCGAACACGTTTGAGACGCAGGACATTTCACTGACCGAAGCCGTCTAACAGTGCGTAACGCGATAACCGGAAGGGGGTGAGCCTCTTGGCCACAAAGAAAGCCGCGAAGAAGAAAAAGAAGTAGTCCCTGCCAGCGACACACGCCGGGGGTGAGGCCACTCACCCCCGGCGCGCTTGGTTATCCTTCTCTTGATTCACACGTTTACCGCTGTTTGGCGCTCTGCCGCCATCTGAGCGAATCGGGCGGCGATGGGGGCCCCATCGGTCCGGATGTCCAGGGCCACTGACGCCTAGATCCTCTACTGCAGCCAAGATCAGTCCGGTCGGCGGAACTCGCCGCCGGTGCCGCATCATCGCTGCTTCTCCCAAGGTTCTCGCGCGTATGGGACGCTGGACAGGAGCGTTCCCCTACCGGTCGCACAGAATAGAGATGGAAGATAGGGAGGAGCGAACTAGCCCGCATAATTCATGAGCACTTCTGCTGCAATCGCAGATTCGCTGCTGCGACAAGCCTTCGGCGGGCAGGCTCGCCGCTCGTCCCCTCGACGTACTGTTCAAGTACGCCTCGGGGCCACGCGGCTCCACGTGCCCGTCTCGTGACGCGACTCCGCGATTTCGCGACGAACCGTCATGAATAATGCGGGCTAGAACCCGGCGGCCGATTGAACGGCCATCTGTGGAGCCGGCTCGGACACGAGGCTGAGATGGGCGGTGGGGTAGGCCGAGAGCGCGCGCTCATCGGCGCTCAACAGCACCCAGCTGTCGGTTTCGGTGAGGATCTGCTTCACCAGCTTGGCATGCATGGCATGTCCGGAGCGCTCAGCCTCGATGTGGCCGATCACCGGAACGCCCAAGAGGGCGAAATCCCCGATCAAATCGAGCACCTTGTGCCGGACGCACTCGTCGGTATAGCGCAGGCCGGACGGGTTCATCACCTCCCGCTCCGACAGCACCACGGTATTGTCCAGCGACCCGCCCTTTCCGAGGCCTTTCGCCCATAAGTATTCAACCTCATGCAAGAACCCGAAGGTCCTGGCATCGGCGATCTCGCGCTCGAAGGCCTGCGGCGTCCAATCGAAATCGTAGCGCTGACGTTGGATCAAGGGATGATTGTAGTCGATCGCGTAGGTGATCTTCGGACAGGTGGACGGCCGAATGGTGACCCGCTTGTTGCCCTCGACCACTTCCAGCGGCCGCACAATCTTGAGGTAAGGCTGCTGCCGATCCTGTCTCATCACGCCGGCGGCCTTGATCAGACGGACAAAGGGACCTGCACTGCCGTCCATGACCGGCACCTCATCGGCCGAGACCTCCACGTAGGCATTGTCGACCTCGCAGCCGGCCAGCGCTGCCAGCACATGTTCGGTCGTCTTAACCAGGCCGGGACCGAGGCCCAGCGTGGTGCAGAGCTCGGCCGGCACGACGTGGCGGACGGCGGCGCGAATGGACAAGGGCGCCTGATGGGCGCGCACCACAAACACGATTCCGGTGTTTGGAGGCGCGGGACGGAGTGTCAGTGAAACGGGGCGCCCGGTGTGAAGCCCGATCCCCTTGCAACTGACCGACCGACTGAGTGTCTGTTGGTTCCGCATAGATTCAGATCCGACGCCGGTGGTTACGCAACCCCTGTGCCAGATGGATTTCGATCTCTACTCAATCTTAAGTGATTGAAAAATAAACGATTCTCATTTCATAAATGGGATCAGGCCTGTTGCATAAACGAAACACATGTGGATTTTTCACGGTTTGAAATTGTGCGCGGAAAAGTCACGTACGTAGTGGAAAGGATGCCTGTTGAGCGCCTCGGGACATCTTCAAACGATCGCCAGACTGATGGAGGGCCGCGGACCGACTATCTGGCCGCCTGGCTGGAAGGAATTCCGCAAGGGGACCGCCGCTCCCTTACTTGGCCTTGGCGCTCTTTTCCATCTTAGCCCAAGCGTCTCGAAGCGTGACCGTCCGATTGAAGACTCGCCTCCCCGCGTGAGAATCGGCGTCGACGCAGAAATAGCCTATGCGCTCGAACTGATACCGGGCACCGACCATGGCCTGAGCCAGGCTCGGCTCTACCCGGCAGCCCGTGAGCACTTCACAGGAACGTGGATTCAGATTTGCGGTAAACTCTTGGCCCTCCGGCCCATCGTGGGGATCCGGCTTCGTGAGCAGATGATCGTAGAGCCGCACCTCGGCCTCAACCGCGTGAGCAGCCGACACCCAGTGAATGGTGCTCTTCACTTTGCGCCCAGCCTGAGGACCGCCGCTGCGGGTATCAGGATCGTACGTACAGTGGAGGGCTCGTACGGCCCCGGTGGCAGGGTCCTTCTCGACCCCGACGCATGTGACGATATAGGCGTAGCGTAAGCGGACTTCTCGTCCGGGCGCCAATCGAAAGAATTCCTTCGGCGGGTTTTCCATGAAATCGTCTTGTTCAATGTAGAGCACCCGTGAAAACGGCACTTTCCGGCTGCCCGCCGCCGCGTCCTCGGGATTGTTCACCGCATCCAAGTCTTCGGACTGCCCCTCCGGATAGTTGTCGAGGATGAGTTTGAGCGGTCGCAACACGCCCATGACGCGGAGCGCCCGCTTGTTCAAGTCTTCACGGACAAAGTGCTCGAGCAGGCCGATTTCCAGCACCGCATCGCGCTTCGCCACGCCGATGTGCTCGCAAAACGCGCGGATGGCCTCGGGGGTATAGCCTCGCCGCCTGAGCCCCTTTACGGTCGGCAAGCGAGGGTCATCCCAGCCGTTGACATGCTTCTGCTCCACCAGCTCGAGCAGCTTGCGCTTGCTCATGACCGTGTAGGTCATATTGAGCCTGGCGAATTCGATCTGCTGGGGTCGGCTGGGGGTCTCACAGGTTTCCACCACCCAGTCATACAGCGGGCGATGGTCTTCGAACTCGAGCGTGCAAATGGAGTGCGTGATACCCTCGATCGCATCCGAGAGGGGATGCGCATAGTCGTAGGTCGGATAGATCACCCAGCGCGTCCCCGTGCGGTAATGCGCGGCGCGTCTGATTCGATAGAGCACCGGGTCTCGCATGTTGATATTCGGGGAGGCCATGTCGATCTTGGCCCGCAGCACATGGGCGCCGTCCTCGAACTCGCCGGCCCGCATCCGCCGAAAGAGGTCGAGATTCTCGTGAACGGAACGGCCGCGACACGGGCTGGGCTTCCCCGGTTCCGTCAGGGTGCCCCGACGCAGGCGAATCTCGTCGGCCGTCGAACTGTCGACATAGGCCTTGCCTTTGGTGATGAGTCGCTCGGCGTAGTCATAGAGTTGCTCAAAGTAGTCGGATGCGTAAAAGAGACGGTCGGCCCAATCGAACCCCAACCAGCGGACATCATCCTGGATCGATTGAACATATTCGATGCTTTCCGTCGTCGGATTCGTATCGTCGAAGCGCAGGTGACAGACGCCGCGGAAATCGCGCGCCAAGCCGAAATTCAAACAGATGGACTTGGCGTGTCCGATGTGCAGATAGCCGTTGGGCTCCGGCGGAAACCGGGTGACCACACGGCCGCCATGACGCGCCGTGTCGACGTCGCGCTGCACGATCTCGCGGATGAAGTTGCGGGCTTGCGTGGACAGAGAATCGGCCATCGGGTGATCCTAATCAGGCTGTTAAAAACTCTTCATTGACCCTGGAAACGCAGAACGGTTATCGATCACAGACGCTGGGAAACGACGCGCAGGATGGTCAACAATGCCGCCATCTCACCCACCCTCCCCGGCAGCTAACTCACCCACTCACCCTGAGGCTGCCTAGACCGCCTCTTCACCCTGGGACGCGCCCTTTCGCCGCGAGGCCGCAGGGAGCAGGGGGCCTAAACGTTGAACGATGAATGCGGACCGCTGAGTGGCTTGAGGTTTGAGGCAACGGCCTCGAGCCTCCACCCTCTCCCCTCACTCGTTCCACGTTTCACGTTCATCGCTCATCGTTCATACTTCAGCGTGTCCCATTAGGCGGACTTTTTCACCATTCTGCTAGCGTCCGAGACCGAGCAGCTCGGCCCCGAGGCCCAGCTTCGGCGATTGATGGTACAAGGTCATGGCCTCCGGCATGGCGTCCTCAAGATCTTTGATCCGGGTCTCGTGACTCGGGTGCGTGGACATGAATTCCGACGGCGCCCCGCCCCCGCCGGCGCCCATGCGCTCCCACAAGCGAACCGACTCTTGTGGATCATAGCCGGCCTGCGCCGCCAGCAGCAGCCCGATATAGTCCGCTTCGGATTCATGCTTGCGGCTGAACGGCAGGAGCACCCCCACCTGCGCGCCGAGTCCCAGGGCCTGCATCATGGCCTGGGCGGCGAGGGGGTTGGTTCCCGACACGCCGAGGGCCACATTGCCCGCCGTCATGATGGCGTTGGCCAGCTGTCCCTGGCTCATGCGCTCCGCGCCATGGCGAGCCAAGGCATGAATGACCTCATGGCCCATCACCGCGGCCAGCCCCGCTTCATTCTTGGCAAAGGGAAACAGACCCGTATAGACCGCGATCTTGCCCCCCGGCAACGCGAAGGCATTCGGCGTCTTGTCGTCCTTGATCACCACGACTTGCCACTGAAATTGATTGGCCGACTCCGCGTACTGCGACACCTTGGCGGCGGCGATGATCCGGGCGGCCACCCGCTTCACCGGCTCCACTTCTCGCGGATCGGTTGAAAGCTTGTTCTTGGGATCATTCAAGACCTGTTGGTAGGCTTGCAGCCCCATCTGCTGCTCTTCGGACTCCGAGATCAAGAGGAGCTGTGACCGTTTGGTGTAGGGATTGGTCTCGCAGCC
>CAYZTJ010000008.1:0-45389 GCA_964481215.1 uncultured Nitrospira sp.
GAGGCGCCGAGCGGGTTCGAACCGCTGCATCGCAGTTTTGCAGACTGCTCCCTTAGCCACTTGGGTACGGCGCCCCGTTCCGAGCAAGGGGTCGCATTATACCCAGGGCTCGGGCGGAAGAACAACCTCCGCGGCGGCCCTCAGGTTCGCCTTAATCCAGCCAGTCTTTTTCTTTGAGCTTGCGCGGGAGGTACTTCTTGGTGAGGTACTGGAAGTCTTTGTTGGCGAGGGCGTCGAGCTCGTACTTGAGGCCGCTGGTCAGCATGCGCTTGATCTCTTGCTGCCAAGCCGGCTTCTGAAACCACTGGTAGTTCATCAATTCTTTGGCCCGGGTGATGTCCTTCTCGTTGAGCTTGATGCCGACGTTGCGCGGCAACCCATACCGTTCCGGATCGGCGCTGGAGAGCCCGATGAACTTGGCCTTCGGAATGGCCATGCGCGCGCTCTCAAAGGCGAGGTTAATCGAACCCTGTTTGACGACCGAGTAGATGTAGTAGCCCCAGGGATCGTTGTCGACCAGCACGTAGACCGGCAGCCGATACTCCTCATGCAGCCGACGCGCCAGGCGCCGGACGCCGCGAGGCGGCTGGCCGTTGCCGGTCAGGAGCACGCAGTTATACCGCCGCCAGAACTTGTCTTCCGAGAGCCGGTTCCACTGCGTGCCCTTCTCGACCAGCAGGACGAAGTCGGCCGTGCAGCGCCGAATTTCCACATACTCCGGCTCGACGATCGAGGGGACGGAATAGCCGCCCTTGCCCAATTTGGCGCAGTCCACGCGGTCGCCGTCGTCGCCCAGCACGAGCGGGCCCACGATGCTACCGCCGTTTTCGGCGCGGACGTGCAGTTCCTCCCGCAGGGCCGCCAGCGACACTTCCAAATCCTCGATGATCGGATCCGACTCGTCCTGCGTGTCGAAGGTGTTCTCGTGCGAGTCTTGAATGGTGTGCTTGGTGCGGTAGTAGATTTCTCGGAGCGAGGTCGTGAGCGCGGCCCGCTGCAACTCGGACAAGGCATCAGCCACCAGCATGGTCTGCATGAACTTCTTCGCCATGCCGACGTTGAAGAAGGAGCGGGCCTGTTTCTTATGGCCCATCTCGATCATGCCCTTGCGCTCATTGAAGGAGACGTTGGAGAGGGCCCGGATGGGAATGGCGAAGGTCGGGTCCTTGGCCTTCTGCGCCGCGTGAATGACGACATCGGCGAGGCCGATCAGCTTCTTTTCGACGACGCCGTCATTCTTGTGTTTGGCCGCTTTCGCCATGCCGTGCTACTTCCCCTTCCGAGGGCTCCTTGCTTTCCCCGGCTTGTCAGACTGATGTTTGGCCTTCTTGACGGATGCCGACGCCTCGGCGAAGAGCGCCAATTGCTCCGCCTTCTTCCCGGACGGTTTCGCCGGCGGCGCCGCTGGCTTCTTTGCGCCACCTCGACCGGCCTTCCCCGGTCTTCCCTTCGGCTGTGCCTCGTCGAGCAATGCGATCTGGCCCGTCTCTCCCGGCGACTCGACCGCTTCCGGCGCCTGCGCGGCCACATCCACCGCCCCTTCCACTCCCTGCTCGGTCACGATGATGGAGTGGGGCAACCCTTCGGGACCCCCGCCGGTCTTGCCCAAGGCCTCGTCGGTCTTGAGGCCGCCGGTGCGGGACGTCGCGATTTTCTGAAGCTGCGCCTTCAGTTTTTCCGTGGGCAGCTTCCCGCCTTTGAGACGGTTGCAGGCCTCCACCACTTCTTCGATATAGAGCTCGAAGATATTGCGCCGGCGATATTCGCTGGCCGCCCGTTCGCGCCGCCGGAGAAAGATCCCCAGCCGGCGGCCGCACTCGCGCATGGCCAGCGTGATCTCTTTCTGAATCTCGTCGTAGTCCGCGATGGCCTCCTTGCTCTCGCTGGTGAACGGCACCCACACCGAGGCCATGTGGACAAAGATGACCATCGGCCCGGCCGGCAAGGCTCCGCGGGACTGCGCGATGCCATAGTTTTTCCAGGTCGTGCCGAGCACCGCCTTGAAGGTGGCGCAAGCGGACTGTTGGTAGAGCAAGGGTACGCGATTCGCGTAGCGGATCACGCGGGCCAATTCCGCGTCTTCCTCCTCATGCTCGCCCTCGGCCTTGGGCTGCGCCGGCTGCTGGACCTTGGCTTGATCTTCCGGGCGATTGCCGAAGGCCAGCCCGGCTTCGATGATGAAGGGATTGCCGCGGTAGACGGCCGGCGGACGGCTCACCGCCGTGTAGAATTCCCCTTTGATCTGTTTATAGAGGCCGGAGAGGATCGCCTTCTCGCCGATCGGCGAGATGCAGTTGGTCGGCGGCGCCATGATCTTGGTCGCCTGGATCGTCTGATAGAGCGTCTCGGCCGCATGGCCCTTCAGGTCCCGCGGCTTCATATTGGGCGAGACCTTCGCGGCCTTGCAGATCTCGACCGCCAGTTGCGGCGAGACCCGGCAAAAATCACCGGAGAGGAATCCAGAGAGCGCGTGGCTCTTGGTGTCCTGCAACATCTTGAGCAGCATCCCGAACTCGATGCCGTAGGGATGCGGCTTGATCTCGCGCGGCGCCGGGGGCAGCTCATGGTAGGTGCGGGGGAATTCCCGCGTCTCCCCGTCCGGCGACTGATAGACCAGCTTCACATGCGGGTTGGCGATGGAGGTCTGTTCGAGATATTCGTCGACCGAGGCCCGGCCCTTCTGGTAGCGCCCTTCGACTTCGATGGACACTTGCGTGCCGCGCGGCTGATCCCAGTCGATCTGCTTGTTTTCGTGGACGAGCGGCTCGTTCTTTTTGGTGTCGATCTGCACTTCGAAATAGTGCGCGGCGGCCTTGGGTCCCGTGCGCGAGATGATCTTCACGGGTTTGCCGGTCGTGAGCTGGCCGTACATGCCCGCCGCCGAGATGCCGATGCCCTGCTGGCCGCGGCTCATGCGCAGGCGATGGAATTTGGAGCCGTAGAGCAGCTTGGCGAAGATGCGCGGAATGTGCTGGCGGACGATGCCGGGGCCGTTGTCCGCGACCGTCACGCGGAAGCGGGTGGCCTGGCTCGCCGGCGGGGTGCTCCCGCCCGCCGGCACGACCTCCAGCGCCACCGTCACGTCCGGCAGGATGCCGGCCTCTTCGCTGGCATCCAAGGCATTATCGACCGCTTCTTTGACACAGGTGAGCAGGGCCTTGCGCGGATTGTCGAAACCGAGCAGGTGGCGGTTCTTGGTGAAGAACTCCGAGACGGAGATTTCCCGCTGCTTGGCGCCCATCTCCACCGCCGTCACCGCCGGTGCCGCTTTGGCCGACTTGGACGTCGATGGCTTCTCAGGCTCGGAATGAGGGGATGATTTCGGTTTCTTGCTCATGCCTCACGGTGTCTTTCCAAGGCCGCGAGCGGACAAGGCCGCGTCCGCGGTCGGGCGATCACATCGTGCCTTCATGTGCTGGGGGTCGATTGGGTGCGACAAATCGGAAGGCTATTGTACACGGATTGGGCGCGGCTTCAAGCCTGAAGATCGGAAATGAGGCGCCTGAGACGGAAGAACTAAGAACGGGATGACAGGACGGGAATTTCGCGGATCAGCGTGGAGGGTTTCTCCTGTTCGTGCTCGTGTCCGCCGCGGCCGCGGGAGTCGCCTGCGGGTTGCGCGGCGCCGCCCTCGGCTTCCTGCTCTTTGGCCAACTGTTCCACTTCTTCGATGAGCGTGGTCATCAACTCTTCCATCGGCACCTTGCGAACGAGCTTGCCCTTCTTGAAGAGGATCCCCTTGCCCTCGCCGCCGGCGATGCCGATGTCCGCTTCCTTCCCTTCGCCGATGCCGTTGACGACGCAGCCGAGCACCGAGACGTTCAGCGGCGTCTTGATGTGCCCGAGCTTCTTTTCCAGCTCATTGGCCATCTTGACGACATCGATTTCCACGCGGCCGCAGGTCGGACAGGCGATCACGTTGATGCCGCGGTGGCGAAGTTCCAGCGACTTGAGAATCTCGAACCCAACCTTCACTTCTTCGACCGGATCGGCCGCCAGCGAGACGCGGAGCGTGTCGCCGATGCCCTGCGAGAGCAGCCAGCCCAGGCCGATGGCCGACTTGACCGCACCCGTCATGGCCGTGCCGGCTTCCGTAATCCCGATGTGCAGGGGGTAGTTCGACTGCTGGGAGAAAAGGTAGTAGGCATCGATGGCCATATGGACATCCGAGGCCTTAAGCGACACCTTCATGTTGGTGAAGCCCACATCTTCCAAGGCATTGACGGCGTTCAAGGCCGATTCGGCCAGGGCTTCCGCTGTGGGATAGCCGTATTTTTCCAGCAAGTGCCGTTCGAGGGAGCCGCCGTTAACCCCGACGCGCAACGGGATGCCTCGGTCATTGACCGCCTTGATGACTTCTTCGACCTTCCACCAGGCGCCGATGTTGCCGGGGTTGATGCGCACGCAGTCGACGATCTTGGCGGCTTCGAGGGCCAGGCGATGATCGAAGTGGATGTCGGCGATCAGCGGCACGGCCATCGCCGCCTTGATCTTCGGCAGGGCCGCCGCCGCGTCCGTATCCGGCACCGCGACGCGAATCAACTCGCAGCCGGCCGTCTCCAGTTGGCGAATCTGCTCGACGGTGGCCGCCACATCCCGAGTATCCGTGCTGCACATGGACTGCACGGACACCGGCGCGCCCCCGCCGATCTTGACGTTCCCGACCTGAACCTGCCTGGTCTTCCTCCGCGTAATATGCATGCCGCTGATCTGCCCGTCCCGTTGCGGACCCCTTACGCCTTACGATTCACGCCTCACGTCTTCGTCAGCTGCCCTGCTCATCCCCGGTCGTCAAGAAGTCGCGCACTCCGGCCAGGCCGGCGGTCGCGCGCTCCTCGGCCGACACCCGGCCGACCAGTTCCTTGACGCTCTGATAGATCCCGTCCGCCGTGAGACCGTATTTCTCCCGCAGCAGATCTTGCGGGCCTTGTTCGATGTACCAGTCCGGCAACCCGATCAGCTTGGTCGCCAGGTGGGTGATGCCCTTCTCCGACAAGGCTTCGAGCACCGCCGAGCCGAATCCGCCCATGCGAGCCCCTTCTTCGACGGTCACGAGGTACTTGACCTGCCGCGCCACCGAGGCGATGAGTTCGGCATCCAGCGGCTTCACGAAGCGCGCGTTGACCACGGCCGTGGAGATCCCCTCGCGCCGGAGCCGCTCGGCCGCCTGCGCCGCCTGCCACACCGGCGCGCCGACCGCGACGATGGCCACGTCGGCGCCGTCGGCCAAGAGCTCGCCCTTGCCGATCGGGAGGCTGACCGGTTCCGGATCCATCGCCACACCAAGACTCACGCCGCGGGGATAGCGGACCGCCGCCGGCCCGTCATACTGCACGGTGGTCTTCACCATGTGCTGGAGTTCGTTTTCATCCTTCGGGGCCATCACGACCATGTTGGGCACGTGGCGCAGATAAGCGAAGTCGAAGGCCCCGTGGTGGGTCGTGCCGTCCTCGGCGACCAGCCCGCCGCGGTCGATGCAAAAGGCGACCGGCAGGTTTTGTGTCGCCACATCGTGCACCACCTGATCGTAGGCGCGCTGCAAGAAGGTCGAGTACATGGCCACGACCGGCTTCACGCCCTGCGTGGCCAGCCCGGCCGCAAACGTCACGGCATGCTGCTCCGCAATGCCGACGTCGTAGATCCGCTTGGGAAATTCCTTCTCAAACACGTTCAAGCCCGTCCCCTCGCACATAGCCGCCGTGATGGCGACGATGCGCTGGTCGGCGCGAGCCAGCTTCACCAGCGTGTTGACGGCGACGGCTGTATAGCTCTGGCGGACGGCTTTCTTCGCCGGCTCGCCCGTGTCCTTCACGAAGGCCGGACAGGCATGGAACCAGACCGCGTTTTTCATGGCCGGCTCGTAGCCGAGGCCCTTCTTCGTGATGACGTGCAGGAGCGTCGGGCCCTTGAGCTTCGCGACATTTTGCAGCGCCGGCAGCAGATGCTCGAAGTCGTGGCCGTCGATCGGGCCGACGTAGCGGAAGCCGAGCTCTTCGAAGAGCAGCCCCGGCAGCACCACGCCCTTGGCCAACTCTTCCGCTCGCCGGGCGAATCTCTTCATGTCATGGCCGATGTGCGGAATCGACTCCAGGAAATGCCCGGCCTCTTCGCGAATCTTGGTGTAGAACTCGCCGGTGAAGGTGCGATTGAGGTAGGAGGAAATGGCGCCGACGTTCCGCGAGATGGACATCTGGTTGTCGTTCAAGACCACCAGGAAATCTTTTCCGGTGCCGCCCGCATGGTGCAGGGCCTCCAGCGTCATCCCGGCCGTCAAGGCGCCGTCGCCGACCACACAGACGACCTTGTGGTGGCCGCCCAGTCGCTCGCGTGCTTCCACCATGCCGTAGGCGGCCGACACGCCCGTGCCCGCATGACCAGCGTTGAAGGTGTCGTATTCGCTCTCTTCCCGTTTGCAGAACCCGCTCAGTCCACCATACTGGCGGAGCGTATGGAACCGCTCACGCCGCCCGGTTAGCAACTTGTGGGTATAGGCCTGATTGCTGGTATCCCAGACGATCTTATCTTGGGGGGTATTCAGGACGGAGTGGAGGGCGATGGTGAGCTCGACCACCCCCAAGTTGGACGCGAGGTGTCCCCCGACGTTGGAGACGACCGAAAGAATTTCGTCTCGGATTTCCTGCGCCAGGGCCGGGTACTGCTCCGGGGCCACACGCTTCAAGTCCGCGGGACTATTGATTGATTTCAGCAATGCCATGGTTGCAGACTCCTTGTTAGCCCGACCCTGTAATCCCTTACCAGAAGCACGATATGGGGCAAACCATTCAGGTGGATCGGAAGCCCGGGGAGAAGGGTGGTGGCTATATTATGTGGGTCACGTAGGGAAAGTCTCACACAGGCCCTCGCGGGTTGTCAAGTTTCAGGCCTACTGGAAGCCCTCCCGAGGCCCCTATTCCCTGAACCGGTAGGTCAATACCGTCGAAAGGGTAAAGTCAGCGGCGCTATCCCGGAGAAAGTCGAGATTCTCCACCCCATAGACCTGCCACAGCCATTTCCGGTTGAACAGGTAGCTGAGTCCTAAGACCGCCTCGCTGACACCCTTGTCGTAGATCCGGAGTCCGGTGCCCCGGTAGAGGCTGGAATAGACATCGAACTGGGCGATCATGGAAAAGGCCGGGGTCCACTGGTATTCGGCTGCGACCAATCCCGAGAAACCAGGCCCGACGGCCAGGCCCGACACATGGCCGGTTGGGAACAGCCCATTGGCATTGGCATAGAGCCACCACTGTTCCCCGATTCGCTTCTCGGCCGCGAGTCCTACGCCGAAATCCGTATGGCCGCTCCCGAAAAACTGCGCGCTGTCGCCCGACGGCAACTTGAGCGACGCCCTGAGGGAGAGGGCCGGAAGGCTGTCGGTTTGGCTCAAGACTTGATACTTCGAGGTGAGCGAAATATCGCCGAGGCCGTAGTGGTCATCGCCCCCCTGCATCAACAGATTCCCGTCACGACTGATTCTGAAGGCGTAGCTCGTATCCTTGAGCGCCCCGCGCGCCGGGTTGAGTCCGGTGGTCGCCCGCTCCACGGCCGTGATGGCCCCCTCCAGGAATCCGCGGGACCGGTAGAGCACGGGAATCTCGATGCCGGCCTCCAGCCGATTGGTCACGCCATAGCGCAAGAACAGCCCGGATCGCAGCGTTTCGAATTTGACCTTGGCATTCACTCGATCCGTCTGCTCATTGAAGATCGTGGCCGTTTCCGCCAGTTCCAGACGTAGGTCAAACGCGCGAGCCGGGAGCACCGACGCGCGATCGCCCGGCATGGCGATGAACAACATCTGAAAGGGTTGAAAATTTCGGACGGGCATCGGCCCGAAGCCAGGGAATTCTTCAGCTCCCAACGCGCTCACCGCGCCGACGAGCGCCGCGGCCGTGAGGCCTATCAGGGACAGGCAGTGCTTCATGATTCGGTGCGCCCCCACTTGTCTTCTCAGAACGGAAAATCCAGGCCGGCGAAGGCCGCCCCGCCCTCTTTGCTGTACCCGTAATCCACACGTCCCACGACGCTGGGACGCACCATGGCGCGGAAACCGATCCCCGGGGTGATTTCATAATCTTGAAACTGCCGCTTGCGAAAGGTGTTGAAGACTTTCCCGACGTCAACAAAGGGCGCCACTTCGAATTCTGCCGCGACGTTCAGAAAATGCGCGCGCAGCAGATGGATCCGCTCTTCGATGTTGACGACGATGAGGTGGTCGTCGATGAACCGGTCCACGCCGTAGCCACGCAGATTGTTCTGTCCTCCGAGGGAACTGCGCTCGAAGAACGGCACCTGCTGGCCGAAGGTCGTTTGCAGATCGGCGCGCACGACGAGGATGGTTCGCTTGGACTCGGAAGGGATCAACTTCTTCGCTTCCAACTCGTAGCGATAGAACACGGGGTGGTCCCCATTGCGCAGGTTCTGATTGAGCTCGGCATAGGCGGTAATCTGTGTTCCGTCGGTAGGCGCCACCAAGCTGTCGCGCGTATCGTAGAAGAACGAGGCCCGATGGCCCAAGATCGTTCCCCCGTTCACGCCCTCCACGGCCCCGAACCGCTCGACCGTGAAGGGCAGGTCTGTGGCGCCCCGTTGCAGACCGACGTCGCGGAACCGCTGCCCCACCGCCACCTGCGTCACTTCGTTCAGGTAGAGGCCGAACCGCCAGTTCGCCCGCCCCTCCCGCGCCGTGTAGTTGGTTTCATCGCTCAGTTGCGTCGCGTTGCTGATTCCAAAAAATCGGGCCGTTGCATTCTTGAAGAAAGTTCCACCGACGAACATCGAGTAGCGCCCGTTCCCCAACCCCGGATCGAAGTAGCTGAGGACCAGCTTTCGTTCGATTTTCTCGCTCATGGACGCGATGAACCGCAGCTCGCGCCCGCCTGGATCAAAGCGAAAGACATTGATCGCTCCCCGCATCCCCACGATGGAGTTGTGGATCAGTAAGGGAGCGACGATGTACTGGAGATCCCCGTCGGGCTTGGTGATGAGGGTGGGGGCGATGAGTCCCGCGTCATTCCCGTCGTTGCGGGTGGTCGCAACGGACGGGATCGGAATCGTCTTGACCTCGGCCAGCGCCCGAGTCGCGACCACGGCTAGGGGCGAGACGAGCGCGAGAACGAGGACCACGGAGGCACACCGGAGATCGAGTCTCATGCGAGGTCACCGGTGCGCCGACGTTCACTTGCCCTCTGGCTGCCCGGATTTCGACTTCTCGACTTTTTGACGGAGTTTGTCGACGAGGTCGGGGTAGGAGGACTCGCGCAGGATCTTCTCGAACTGCCCCCGGTAATTCTTGACCAAACTGACCCCGTCGATCACGATGTCGTAGACTCTCCACTCGTCGGAGTTGCTGATCATACGATAGTCCAAGGGAATCTCGGCCTTGCCCGACGACACCTTGGTCCGCACCTCAGCGTAGTTCTCTTCCTTGCGCTCGCTCAGATAGGAGACTTGTTCGCCCGTATATCCTTCGATCTTGTCGGCGTAGCTGGCGGAGAGCAGACGCTGAAACAGATCCACGAACTCCTTCCGATCCTTGTCCTGCAGCTTTCCCCACTGCGCACCCAAGGCGCGCTTGGCCATTTCGCTGTAGTTGAACCGCTCGCCAATGATCGTCTCCAAGACTTTTCGCCGCTCTTCCGAGCGCGCGGGTTTCTTCAGCTCAGTGTCTTCGAGCGCCTTGATGACTTGCGTGACGGTGCTCTTGACCGCCTCGGTGGGCGCCCCCGCCCAGGCGACCGTCTGTCCTCCAACCCAGCCTGCGAGCACCGCGGCGGCCGCAAATGCGCAGCCGCGTCGGACCGTATCCTGTTGCATGATGTGCCTCATGAGTCCTCCGGCCTCCCCTCGCTACTTGACCTTCCCATGCACATATTGGCTGACCAGCTCCTCGATATCCAGTCCCGCTTCCGTGTCGCGAATCCGCCCCCCAGGCTTGAGGGGATCGCCCCCGCCGCCCGTCGACAGCGACACGTACTTGTCCCCGATGATTCCGCGCGTTTTGATGGACGCGATCGAATCGTCGTAGAGCGGGACGCCCTCGCGGATGGCCATCACCACCATGGCGCGATCGTCCTTCAACGAGATCGATTTGATGCGGCCTACTTCCACGCCGGCGATTTCGATGCTCGCGCCCGCCTTGAGTCCCGAGGCTGAAGTGAACTCCGCCGTGACTTCGTAGAGATGTCCGCCGATCACCTCCAGCTTGCCGAGCTTGACCGACAAGTAGGCGAGGCACACAAGCCCGATCAACACGAAGACCCCGACGATCAGCTCCAGCTTGGCCTTTTCCATGTCCATCACAGGTCTCCTCGGTGGTTAGCCCGCCCGATTGGCCGCCGCGCCCACGCCGATGAACTCCCTCACTTCCGGATCGGTCGTATTGATGAACTCGGCGGACGGGGCCATGACCGCGATCCGGCCGGACTTGAGCATCGCGACGTAATCGGAGATCAGAAACACTTCCGGGATTTCATGGCTGACCATGACGCCGGTAAAGCCGAACCGTTTCTGGGTCGTCGAGATCAGCTCGTGAATCGCATGGGCCATCAGGGGATCGAGGCCGGTCGTCGGCTCGTCGAACAGCACGATCTCCGGTTCCATCACGAGCGCGCGCGCCAACCCGGCGCGCTTCTTCATTCCGCCGCTCAACTCGGACGGATACTTGTGCCCCATCCCGGCCAGGCCGACTTGCTCCAAGCGTTCCTGTACCCGTTGAATGACCTGGTCTTCCGGCAATCGTAACTTTTCGCGCAGCGGGAAGGCCACATTATCGGTCACGGTCAAGGAGTCGAACAGGGCCGCCCCCTGGAAGAGCATGGCGAACCGCTTGCGGACCGTGTTGAGGGCCTCGCCCTTCAGGCGGGTGATGTCCTCGTTTCCGACCCAGACTTCTCCCCGATCCGGCTTCAAGAGCCCGATCATGTGCTTGAGCAGGACGCTCTTGCCCTCGCCGCTGGGACCGATGATGGTCGTCAACTGTCCAGCCGGCACCGACAGGGTCACGCCCCGCAGGACCTTCTGCCCGCCCAGCGTCTTTTCCACTCCGACGAGTCGAATCATCGCAATCCCGTGACGAGTAACGAGTGACGAGTGGGCGCCATCATCAACGTCTCACACCCTTTCCTGTGATCTGCCCTTCTCCAACACTGGTCACTTGTCACTGATCACTTCCTCAGAGCAGCACCGACGTGAGAAAATAGTCCCACACCAAGACCAGCACAGAGGCCAGCACCACCGCCTCGGTCGTCGCCGTCCCCAGACCCTCCGCGCTCATTCGAGTGAAAAATCCCTTGTAGCAGCAGACCCAGGTGACGATCAGGCCGAAACTGATGGATTTGAGAATTCCTCCGTAGACATCCTTCCATTCCACGGCGCCCTCGATCGAACTCCAGTAAGACCCGGAATTTCCGCCCAGCAAGTCCACGCCGACCAAGTAGCCCCCGAAGATCCCCACCACATCGAACAGGGCGACCAAGAGGGGGACGCTGATCAGTCCCGCCACCATCTTGGGCGCGATCAAATACTGGTGCGGGCTCACGGCCATGGTTTCCATGGCGTCGATCTGCTCCGTGATCCGCATGATGCCGATCTCGGCCGTCATCGCCGAACCGGCGCGGGCGGTCACCATCAGAGCGGCCAGGACCGGCCCCAGCTCTCGGATGATGCTCAAGGCAACCGCCGATCCCAGCGCGCTCTCCGAACCGTATTTGCGCAGCGTGTAGTAGCCTTGGAGTCCCAAGACCATGCCGGTAAAGGCCGCGGTCAGCACCACTACGAAGGTGGACTTGTACCCGACGAAATGCACCTGCTTCAGGATTTGGAAGACACGGAGCGGAGGACGAAACAGCCATCCGATCGTCGAGAGCAGAAACAGAACCATTCGGCCCATCTCGCCGAGGAGATAGAAGCTGATGGCTCCGATTCGTTGAATGGGCTGCGTCAGCATTCAGCGCTCCGGCTGGCCGCCACCGGAGCGCCGACGAGATCGCCTCGCCCCAAGAACTGCCGGCAGACGCTCGTCAACGAGGCCGTGGCCGCTGAGACCTGACGGCGGAAGGCCATCAAGGCGGCGACGCGCGTGGGGCGGATCAGACAATGCCAAGCAGCCCGCAGCCATCCCATGGGCCCTCGACACCGATTGAAGTCCAAGGGAAGGTCCTCGTCGACCACATCGGAGACCACCCTCAGTACGCCCATGGGGATGCCCCGATCGGCGGCCACGCCAGCGATGGCGGCGCTTTCCATATCGAGACCGATGGCCCCCGTCTCTCGCGCGACGTGGCGCTTTTCATCAGCCGTGACCGCCACACGCACGTCCGACACCACCAGGCCGACGTGCAGCCGAACGCCGTGATCTCTGAGCACCTGAGTGACTCTCGTCTGAAATCGCTCATCGCAGCGGCGCGGACTGTCCCCCGCCGTGGCCGCCCCTTGAGGCATCGCGGCCACTTCAGTCGCCGTCATCACATCGCCGACCCGCCCTTCGCGCAACAGGCACCCATAGCCTGAGGACAAGATCAGATCAGTCGGTTCCGCCGCCAATATTGACATCGCTGCACGTGCAGCCGCCGCCGGTCCCATTCCGGTCTGGGCGAGTAAAATGTGGTTCTCGCCGTACCGCCCTTCAAGACACCGCAGGCCCTCGATGGCACGCATCCGCGGGTGTTCCATAATCAATGCCACGGCATCAAACTCCCATTTGGTCGCGGTCAACACGGCAAGACGGGACACGACCCCTTCCCGACCCTTCGAGGTCTACGGCCGCACGGTGCGGAATGGATTGCTGGGTTGCCATGCCGGCCTGCCCAAGAGCGGAACCCGCCCCCGCTCCTGCGCCGGTCCTGACGGCTAGACTGAGGCACGCGACTCCAAGGGAGACCGGAGCCATCCCGTTTCGCGGGCGACCCGTCGCAACTCGTCGCCTCGTGTACAGCCTCGACTCTTGAGGTTCCGGTACATGGCCAAAGCCCAGAGCGGGAAATACTGGCAGTACCAGTGGTACCGGAGATAGAACACGCGGGGGAATCCGGTTCCCGTATGCAGCCGTTCGTCCCACGATCCGTCCGGCCGCTGATGCTTGAGCAAATAATGGACGCCGCGCACGACGCTCAGCGAGTCCGTCACGCCGGCGGACAGCAAGGCCAGCAGCGCCCAGGCGGTCTGCGACGCCGTACTGTCTCCCGCGCCGGCTGTCGCCTGATCGGCATAGGAGTGGCAGGATTCGCCCCAACCGCCGTCCGGGTTTTGCTTGGCTTCGAGCCAGTCCACGGCGCGCCGCACCATCGGGGAGGACAGGTCTTCGCCGATCGCGCGCAGCCCCGCCATCACGGACCAGGTCCCGTAAATGTAATTCACGCCCCATCGGCCATACCAACTGCCGTCGGCCTCCTGCTCTTTGCGGAGAAAGGCCAAGGCCCGTTGGGCCGCCGGATGCGTCTTGTCGTACCCCAAGACGCCGAGCATCTCGAGACAGCGGCCGGCCAAGTCGGACGTGCTGGGGTCGAGCAGGGCTCGATGATCGGCGAAGGGAATGAGATTGAACACCATGTGATTGTTGTCTTTGTCGTAGGCGCCCCACCCGCCATCGCTGCCCTGCATCGCCAAGACCCAGCGCGCGCCGCGCACGATGGAGTCGAGCTGAGCCATGCGGTCCGGCATCTGCAGCTTCGCCAAGGCCATGATGATCACGGCGCTATCGTCCACGTCGGGATAGAGTTCATTTTCGAACTGGAAGTACCAGCCGCCCGGTTCGGCCTCGGGGGCCGAGACCTTCCAATCCCCGACCGTTCGCGTCTGACAGGAGATCAGCCAGTCCGCCGCCTTCAGCAGTGCGGGGTGATCCTGCGTCGCACCGGCCTCCATCATGGCATTCATAAGCAACGAGGTATCCCAGCTAGGCGAGAAGCAGGGCTGCATGTGCATAGCCGGAGCCTCGCCGTCCTCATCTGCGATCATCTCATGGACTTCCAGCGCCTCGATTTCGCGCAGCGCTTTCACGACCAGCGGATCGTCGACGGGATAGCCGAGACACCGGAGCGCCACCACGGAATTGGCCATCGCCGGATAGATGGCGCCCAAGCCGCCGCTGCCCTTCATGTGATCGAGCATCCAGGAGGCCGCGCGCCGTAAGGCCGCGCGGCGGAAAGGATGGATCGGGAGCCGATCGTAGGCCTTGAACAGCCGGTCGAGAGTGACAAAAACGTTTCTCCAGGTGAACCAGGCGGCGTCGCGCTTGAGCGGCGGCACGCGCCGATAGTTCACGCGGTCCGGAGGAACCACAAAAAGTTCGAGGATGCCCCTGGTGGGTTCGACCGCGCAGAGCGGCTTCTGCGCGAACACGATCAGGAGTGGAATGAGCACCGCCCGGGACCAATAGGACATGGCATAGACGCTGAAATAGAAGCGCCGCGGGAAAAACACGATCTCCGGGGGCATGCTGGGGACGCCCCGCCAGTCATATTGTCCAAAGAGCGCCAGGGTGATCTTCGTAAAAACGTTGGCGGAGGCGACACCGCCCTTGGCGAGGATGCCGTCTTTCGCCCGGCGCATAAACGGTTCGTCGGCCGGGATGCCGACCAGCTTCAAGGCAAAATAGGCCTTGACGGAGGCGCTGATCTCGGAGGGACCGCCGGCATAGATCGGCCAGCCGCCGTCGGCCAGTTGAGCAGATCGGAGATACCGAACGGCCTTGGCTTCCCGCTCCCGCTCCTCGACGCCCAGGAAGCGGCGAAGCATCACATATTCGGAGGTCAATGTGGAGTCGGCCTCCAATTCAGCGACCCAAAAACCCTTGGGATCTTGTCGGCTGAAAAACCAGGCCTGACTCTTCCGCACGGCCTCATCCACCGCCTCGGCCTGCCCTTGCGTCCCACCGGCGACAGGACGGCGGCTGGACGACTCCCCGGAGGCCGAGCCTGGAGCGCCCGTGACAAGGCGCAGCGACGGACTCGTCCCAAGCCCTCGTACCTTCCCGCCCGTCGGAGCAGGCGCGGCAAAGAGCCGATCGGAGAGACGCGAGATTAGAACTTCAAGCAGCTTCATGAACGACCGATTGTCTCTGGCGGCGCAACGCGAACGCGCATCGCCGGATGACATGACTCATCATCATCTCGTCGCTCGCGACAACCTATTGATTCAAAAGGTTTTTATAACAGACGAGTATTGGGACCGTCAAGGAATGCACAACGGGACAGAGCCAACCCGATGCAATCGCGCGGCGAGTCATCCCGAGTGGCGCATGCTCAGGTCGCCAGAATTCGGCGAACAAGGATCGATCAGGCGGGCTGAAGGTCTGCCAATCGGACCGAGACCAACTTCGACACCCCAGGCTCTTCCATGGTGACGCCAAAGAGGGAATCGGCCACGGCCATCGTACGCTTATTGTGCGTGATCACCAGGAACTGCGCCTCACGCGCCAATTCTTGGAGCACCGTCGTAAACCGCCCGATGTTCTCCTCGTCCAACGGCGCATCGATTTCGTCCAGAATACAGAAGGGCGTGGGCCGGATGAGAAAGCTGGCAAAGATCAACGCCATGGCCGTCAGCGTCTTTTCTCCGCCGGACAACATGCTGATGCTCTTCAGCCGCTTCCCGGGAGGCTGCGCGACGATATCGACGCCGGGCTCATCGCCGGCCGGCTGTTCGCTCCCCTCGGCCGCGGCTTCCGGCTGCACGAGCACCAATTCCGCCCGCCCGCCCGGGAAAAACCGGCCAAACACCTCTCCGAATCGCGTCTGCAACTGCTGGAACGTGTCTTCAAACATCTGGCGGGTCGTCCGATTGATACGGGTGATGATCTCGCGCAGCGACTCGATCGAATTGGCCAGGTCGGCTTCCTGCGTCGTCAGGAACTGATGGCGCTGTTCCAATTCTTCGCACTCCGAGATGGCGGCCTGATTGATCGGCCCCATGCGATCGAGACGATCCCGAACTTTCTGCAGTTGCTCCCGCAATTCCTCGTCCGTCGCGACGGGCGCCGGATCCAACAGATCCGCTTGAGGAATGGGATCGAGCGCCGCGGCCTCTTCGCCGGTCAATTTGTAGGTGCCCGAGAGGGTGAGTTCGAGGTCCGCGAGCTTGGTCCGCACCTCGGCGCGTCGCACCTCGGCCTCGGTCCTCGATTGCTGAATGGCTGCCAGACGGCTCCTGATGCCGGACAGCCCCTCGTCCAACGTCGCCAGTTGGGCCTGGTGGGCCGTCAACTCGTCATGCAGCAGAGTGAGGTGTTCGCGGACCCGGCCATGCTCCTGATCCAGTTGCCGAAAGACCTGTTCCGATCGGTCCCGCTCGGCTTGCCCTTCCTGCACCGCCGCCTCTTGCTCCTGCAGCTCGACGGCTAGCCGTTCGAGCCGCTCAAGGCGAAGCTGCTGCTCTTGGGTCTGCCTGGCCAGGTCGCGCTCCCAATGTTCGCGCTCCTTGGTCATCATGCCCAGCGCCAGCCGCACATCGGCGACCTCGCGCTCCACCGCATCGCAGGCCTCGCCCGCTTGATGCAAGGCCACATTGGCCTGCGTCAGCCGAGCCTCGCCGCCGGCCTTGGCCTGGATCAGTTCCGCCAACCCCGTACGAGCGTCTTGAAGTTCCGCCTCCAGCCGGTTCCGCTCATGATCGGCTGCGTGCCGTTCGTGCGTGAGGGTGTCGACGCGCCGCTCTAAGCTCGTCAGCGACTCCTGAAAGTTGGCGACATCTTTCGCCAACGTCGCGGATCGCAGCTCGGCGCCTCTCCATTGCTCGTCCAGATGTGCGATATGGGCGCGCGCCGAGTCGAGATTCCGCACGGCTTGTCCGCGTTGGGCCTGTTCCTGCGTGATGGCCGCCGTCAACTCTTGATGCGCCTGCCGCAGGTCGGCGATCTCGCGCTTCCGCTGCAGCGCCCCGCCGCTGGGGCTCGCGGTCCCGCCGATGACGACGCCGGAGGGATCCAGGATCTCGCCCTCCAAGCTCACGAAGGTGGGCCCGACCGGACCGCTCCATTGCCCCCGGTGCCAGAGCGAGAGGGCGACATCCAGCCGCTCGACGACAACGACTCCATGGAAAAGACAGTGCAAGGCGGCCTGCGGCACGCCCCTCACTCCCAGTAGGTCCACCGCGCGGCCCAACACGCCGGGCTGTCCGTACATCTCACCCCACCAGGATTCCTGGCTCGCCTGGTCGGTCCAACGAAGCGACTGCGGGACAAACGCGCCGCGCCCCATGGCATGCTGCGAGAGATAGGCCAGGGCATCCTGCGCATGGCGGGGATCTTCCACCATCCAGGCCCGGACCCGATCACCCAGGACCGCCTCAATCGCCCGCTCCAATCCGGCCGGCACGTCCAACCATTCCGGCACCGCCTCCCCCACGCCCTTGCAGAGGGCGCGCAGAGACTGCGTCTGCTCCCCCTCCCGCCCGTAGCCCATTTCTTCCCGCAGCACCGTGGTCAGGGTTTGAAGGCGGGATTCCGTCGCGGCGGCCTCCGCGATACGTCGGGCCACTTCCGAATCGAGCGTCTGCAGTCCTTCTTCGAGCCCCAGGACGGCCAATCCGGCGGCCTGTCGCCGCTCTTGGAGGGTCTGCAAGTCTTGCTGCACGGCGGCCAGATCTCGCGTCGTGTCGGCCACACGCCGCTGGGTCTCGTTGCGGCCGGCCTCAGCGGCCGACAGCTCCCCCGTCAACCGCTCCACCCTGCGCGCCCCTTCGGTCAAACGTCCCTCCACGCTCGCGACCGCATTCTCTCGGTTCACGACTTGGATGGCCAGGTCGTGCACGTCGCGACGGGCTTGCTCCGCTTGGGTCGCCGCCGCGCTGCGCCGATCACCCAGTTCGGTCAACCGCCCTTCCTGTCGTCGCAAGGTCTCGGCCAGCTCCGCCGATGTGGCGTCCGCGGCGTCGACTTTTTCTTGCAACCCCGCCACCTGCTCGTCGGCCGCGGCCTTGTCGGATTCGAGCCTGGCCTGCTCCTCGCGACCCCGCTGCTGCTGATCCTGCAAGAGGGCGATGCGATTGGAGATGATCTGTTGGTCGGCTGCGGCTTGGGCTTGCTGTTGCTGCACCCGCGAGAGGGTCTCCTGCACCTCCATGACGGCCGATTCTTGCCGCTGCCGCGCGAGGCGCCGCTCTTCGACGGCCGCGTGCAGGCGCGCCTGTTCCGCCGTCTCCGCGCTGTCCCGGTCCGACAGCAGGGCCAGCTCGCTTTCCGCGGAGGCCAGTCGGTCGGTCAACGCGCGCTGCGACCGCACCAACAGCCGCACTTCCAACGTGCGCGATTCCTGTTGCAGGGTCGCGTAGGTTCGCGCCTGCCGCGCCTGCCGCTGCAGCGAATTGAGCTGGCGCTGGACCTCGTTGATGATGTCGCGGACACGCGAGAGATTGTCCCGCGTCGACTCCATCTTCCGCAGCGCTTCGGCCTTCTGCTTCTTATAGCGAATAATGCCGGCGGTTTCTTCAATGAGCTCGCGGCGATCTTGCGGCGACGCGTTGAGAATTTGATCGATCCGCCCCTGCTCGATGATCGTGTGCCCCTTCATTCCCGCGCGGGTTTCCAGCAGGAGGCTGCGGATATCCTTGAGCCGGCTGGGCGTCTTGTTGATGAGATACTCGCTGTCGCCGTTCCGATAGAGGCGGCGCGTGATCATGATGTCGTGCGTGCCGGTGATCGGAATCGTGCTGCCCAAGAGGCCTTGCAACGCCTCGTCCGTAAAACCGCCGATTACCAGGGAGGCTTCGGCCAGGCCGAGCGGCTTGCGGGACTCGGTGCCGTTGAAAATCACGTCTTCCATCCGCTCGCTGCGCAAGGTTTTCGTGCTCTGCTCTCCCAGCACCCACAGGATCGAATCGACCACGTTGCTCTTGCCGGTGCCGTTGGGACCGACAATCGCGGTGACGCCGGTAGGGAAGTCGATGCGGGCGCCGACGAAGGACTTAAACCCGGTGAGTTCGAGCGACTTCAGCTGCATGCCAGCCTCCGGAAGTAGGTGATGGGAAACCCGAGGAAACCCGTGCGGATAGAGACCAGCGATTTCTAACACAAGGTCTGGGGAAATGCAAAATCAAAATACAGGATACAGGGGGGCGCAAGACTTCTTACCGCTAGATATGGGGGATGGGGAGGGATCGGGTCTCACCGAGGCAGGCTTGAGAGGCCCAGCAAGACGCCCTTCGGATCCGACAGGATGATCCTCGCCCCTTCAGCAGCGGGAGACGGGCTGAATCGTGACCAGCTCCTTGGGGAGGGAAAACTCGACGTCCTCTTCGATCACGGTCAGTTCCTCGACCACCGCGGCCCCAAAGCCTTTGAGGTATTCCACGACGTCGGTGACGAGGACCTCCGGAGCCGAGGCCCCGGCCGTAATCCCGACCCCGCGGGCATGCTTCACCCACTCCGGATTGATGTCCGCGGAGGAATCGATCAAATACGAGGGGATACCGCAATATTCCCCCAGCTCGCGCAAGCGGTTCGAGTTGGAGCTGTTGGGGGACCCGATCACCAGAATGACATCGACCAGCTTGGACAGCTCTTTCACCGCGTTTTGGCGGTTTTGGGTCGCGTAGCAGATGTCTTCTTGGTGCGGGCCTTTGATGCCGGGGAACCGGCGATTGAGGGCCGCGACGATGTCGCGGCATTCATCGACACTGAGGGTCGTCTGGGTCACATAGGACAGATGGTGCGTATCCTCGACCTTGAGCCGCTCGACATCGGCGACGGACGACACCAGGTGGAACTTGTCCGGCACCTGGCCCAAGGTGCCGATCACCTCCGGGTGCCCGGCATGGCCGATCAAAATCAACTCATAGCCTTGGGTATGGTCCCGGTTGACTTCGTTGTGGACCTTGATCACCAGCGGGCAGGTCGCGTCGATCACCTTGAGGTTCCGCCGTTCGGCTTCCTCCCAGACGGACTTGGCGACCCCATGGGCGCTGAAAATGACCGTCGCGCCATCCGGCACTTCGTCCAACTCTTCCACAAACACCGCGCCCTTCTGCCGCAGCGAATTGACGACGTGGCGGCTGTGGACGATCTCGTGGCGGACGTAGATCGGCGCCCCGTAGGCTTTCAGCGACAATTCGACGATTTCGATCGCCCGGTCGACGCCGGCGCAGAACCCTCTCGGCTTGGCGAGATAGATTTTCATGGGTGCGAACGACTCCTTCTTCCGTGCCACCATGCGCCCCCCGGCCAATCGAAGCCGGGAGGTCCGTGACAGAGGTCTCCGGTGACAATACGGCAGAACCTGCGCAAGCGTCAACAGAATTTCAGGACTGCGGGACGGCCTTCCGCCCGCAAAGACGCGGCGCGTCGCCAGCCATCGACTTGACTCCCCGGACTTCCCCCTTTACGCTTCGCTCACGATGGCCGCCACAGGACCCAAGCGCATCCTCATCGTCGAGGACGAGCGTGATATCCTCGATCTCGTCCGCCTCTACTTGGACAAGGAAGGCTACCGCACGGCCGGCGCCGCCTCCGGAACCGAAGCCCTGCGCGCGATCAAAGGGGATCGTCCCGACTTGATCGTGCTCGATCTCATGCTGCCCGAAATGGATGGGCTGGAGGTGTGCAAGCGGCTGCGCGGCGATCCCGCCACCGCCATGATCCCGATCATCATGCTGACGGCCAAGGCCGAGGAGTCGGACACGATCATCGGGTTGGAACTGGGCGCCGACGACTATGTCACCAAGCCCTTTAGTCCCAAAGCCTTGGTGGCTCGCATCAAAGCCCTCTTTCGACGGCTTGAGCGCGCCCAGGACGCCCCCGCTCGTTACCGTTACGGCCGCTTGGCGATGGACCTCGCCCGGCATGAGGTCCTCACGGACGGAGAGGAAATCAAGCTCACCGCCAAGGAGTTCGGCCTCCTTGAGCATCTGCTTCGCCACTGCGGACGCGTCTTGACCCGTGACGTGCTGCTGGATTCGGTCTGGGGCTACGACCGGGATGTGACCACCCGCACCGTCGACGTGCACATCCGTCGTCTGAAGCAAAAGATCCCTTTCCTCAATGAGGCCATTATCTCGGTAAAGTCCCTGGGCTACAAGCTCAAAGACCGTGACACCGTTGCCTAGTTTTTCGATTCGGCTGAAGGCGACCCTCAGCGCCCTGCTCGCCGTGAGCCTCGGCGTGGTTGTGGCCGGGTGGGTCGCGCTTCGCTCCATTGAACAGCATGAACTGGCCCGACTCGAAGAAGCGCTGACCGTTCGCACAGAACTGGCTGCGGTCTCCCTCGCTCCCCTCATCCAGGCCACCGGACTCCCCCTGGACGCCGCCCATCTGCATACCTTGCGCGCAGCCACGAACGAGGTGGCCCAGCATGCGTTGACCCGCGTGACCGTTGTGGCTCCGGATGGAACCGTCTGGGCCGACAGTTCAGTCTCCGAATCCGAGACCGCCAGAGTTCAAAACCATGGTCAGCGTCCGGAGGTCCGGCAGGCCATGCAGGCAGGTCGGGGCACCTTCGTGCGGCGAAGCGACACGACCGGAGTCCGGACGTCCTATTTTGCCTTGCGGGTGGATCGGCAGGACGGGGCGCCTGCCGGCGTCATTCGGCTCGGGCTTCCGCTCACCACGTTAGAGATGCACATCGGCAATCTGCAGCAGACTCTGGCGATCGCCTTTAGCGTGGTGGTCGGCATCGCAGCGTTACTCAGCCTTCTGATCTTCAGCGGACTGACCAAACCGCTTAGCGACATCGCCGTGGTCGCGCGACGGATCGCCGGAGGCGCGCTGGGGGAACGGGTCGCGCAACGATCCCGGGACGAGGTCGGCATGCTGGCCGAATCGATCAATCAGATGGCCGACCAGTTGGAAAGCAAGATCCAGCAAGTGTCCGAAGACCGCGGGCAGTTGCTGGCCATGCTCAGCTCGATGGTAGAAGGCGTCATGGTCTTGGATTGTCGGGGACGGCTCCTCCGCATGAACCCGGCGGCCGAGCGGATGTTCGGCGTGCAGGTCGAGGGCGGACGCGGCGTGGAAGTCTTTCAGTTGATCCAGCACTCGGAGTTTACGACCTTCGTCCAGCAAGTGCTGGACGGAAAAGGGAACCGCAGCGGCGAGATCACGGTGCGTCCATCGGGGAAAACCCTCCGAGTGGAAGCCTCCGTCACCGACTGCGAACGGGAGAACGAGGCCTGCGCGGTCCTTGTGTTTCACGACATTACCGCCCTCCGCCGCCTGGAAAAGGTTCGGAAGGATTTCGTCGCGAACGTCTCGCACGAGTTGCGCACCCCGTTGACGTCCATCAAGGGCTATGTGGAGGCCCTACTGGACGGCGCCCTCTCCGATCCCGCCCAGGCCGAGCCGTTCCTGCGCATCATTCTCAAGCAGGCCGACCGGTTGAACTTGCTCATCGAAGACCTCCTGCAGCTCTCTCAGATCGAATCCGGGCAGGTCGCGCTCAAGCGGGAGCCTGTCGAGATCCCGAGTCTCATCGACCGGAGCCTGGCGATGATCAAACCGCTCGCCGACAAGAAACGCCATGCGATTCACGTCGCAATCCCGCCCGACTTACCGCTAATTCAAGGCGATGATGAACGCCTCGGACAGGTGCTCACCAACCTCCTCGACAATGCCGTGAAGTACACGCCGGAGGGGGGCGCCATCGAGGTCAGCGGCCGCGCCGTTTCGGAAGGCGGATTGCCTCAGGTCGAACTCTGCGTCGCGGACAGCGGCGTCGGTATTCCGCCCGCCGACCGCCCGCGCGTCTTCGAGCGATTTTACCGCGTCGACAAGGCGCGCTCGCGGGAATTGGGAGGCACGGGGCTCGGCCTCTCGATCGTAAAACACCTGGTTGAGGCCCATCGCGGGACCGTGTGGGTCGAAGGCAACCGGCCTGCCGGGAGCCGGTTCCTCATTCGCCTGCCGGCACTCGAGCAGTCGTGAGCAGACGCAACGCCGCTATACCGCCCGAGACAGGATCCAGTAGAGCAGACTGCTGGCCAAGGCCGAGCCGGGCAGGGTAAAGATCCAGGCCGAGAAAATCCGCGCCGACACGCCCCACCGGACCGCCGACAGGCGTTGAACCGCCCCCACCCCCATCACCGACGAGGTAATGGTGTGCGTGGTGCTCACCGGCAAGCCAAAATGCGCAGTGGTGAGCAGCACCGCCGCGGCGCCGGTTTCCGCCGCAAACCCATGTACGGGATCGAGTTTGACGATGCGCATCCCGAGCGTGCGTACGATCCGCCAGCCCCCCGCCACCGTCCCCAATCCCATGGCCACCGCGCAGGACGCGATGACCCACATGGGCACATCGGGCGTGCTGAGTTGTCCTCCGGCCAACAAGGCGAGGGTGATAATCCCCATCACTTTTTGCGCGTCGTTCGCGCCGTGGCTGTAGGCCATGAATCCGGCCGAGAGCAGCTGCAGCCGGCTGAACGTCAAGACGGCCACATGCCGGGCCACGCGAAAAAAGACCCAGCTCAGCGTCACCATGACGACCCAGCCGATGAGAAATCCGAACAGCGGCGAGAGAAACATGGCTTCCAAGATTTTCCGCAGGCCGGCCAAGTGCACGACGGCCCAGCCGCCGTGGGAGAGCGCGGCGCCGACAAGCCCGCCGATCAAGGCGTGGGACGAGCTGGTCGGCAGGCCGAGAATCAGCGTCAAGATGTTCCAGAGGATCGCGCCTCCGAGGGCGGCGGCGATCACCGTGGGCGTGACCGCATTGGGGTCCACGATCCCGACGCCGACCATCTTGGCGACGGCGGTCGACATGAAGGCGCCCGCGACATTCAAGATGCCGGCCATCGCCACCGCGGTCAGAGGGCTGAGCACGCGCGTCGAGACGACCGTGGCGATCGCATTGGCGCTGTCGTGCCACCCGTTGGTGAAATCGAAGAACAGGGCCAGCAACACGACGATGAGCAGCATGCCGCCGATGTCAGGCATGACCCCTCAAGCAGGAAGGTAGAACGCTGAACGATGAACGAAGGTGGGAAAACGCAGGCATCGGACGGTCAGTCATCGCTCATACTTCATCGTTCATCGTTGGTTGGTCAGTGGTGTTTCAGCGCGATGCGCTCCAACACATTCGCCACGTCTTCGCAGCGGTCGGTTCCTTCTTCGAAGGTCTCATAGATCTCTTTCCATTTGATGACGGCGATCGGGTCCTTCTCGTCCTCGAACAGACCTGAGATGGCATGGCGCATGACGCGATCGGCCTCGTTCTCGAGGCTGTTGACCTGCACGCAGTGATCCGTGACGTTCGGATTCTTACGGCCCAATTGATCGATGCCGGCGCCGACCGCCACCGTCGCCTGGTAGAGAATGTTCGCCAGCTTGATCGCCGTTTCGGTGGGCTTGTCCACCTTGAAGACGACGAACCGGTCCGCCAACTCCTCGACAACGTCCAGAATATCGTCGAGCGCGCTGGCCAAGTCGTGAATGTCTTCCCGATCGAGCGGCGTGATGAAGGTCTGGTTCAGTTTGCGCACGATGTCGTGCGTGATACCGTCGCCTACGTGCTCGATGTCTTTGATCTGCCGCGCTTGCTGGGCCGGATTCTTGTAATCCTCCAGCATGTGTTTGAGCGCCAGGCACCCCTCGATCGCATTGTGGGCCGCCTTCTTGAAGAGCTCGAAAAACTCGATCTCGCTGGGCATCAAAAATCTAAACATGGTCTCACCATCTCACAAGCGCGGCGCCCCACGTGAGCCCGCCCCCGAACGCGCCCAGCACCACCAGATCCCCGGCGGCAAATCGGCCGGCTCTGGCCGCATGATCCAACGCCAGCGGCAAGGAAGCGGAGGAGGTGTTGCCGTACGACTCGATCACGGACGTCAGCCTCTCGACCTGCACGCCGAGGCGATCCGCCAAGGCCGCGAGTAACCGCCCATTGGCTTGGTGAAAGACCGCATGACGCACGTCGGCGAGCCCGACGCCGAATTCTTTCAAGAGGTCCGTCACCGCCGTCGCCAGCCGTTTGACCGCCACCCGATACAAGGGCCCGCCCTGAATCCTGATCGTATGCAGCCCGCTCCGAACGGTCTCGCGGCTCTGGGGCTGCCGCGAGCCGCCCGCCGGCATGCCAATCAAATCGTGGCGCGACCCATCGGCAAACAGCCGCACACCCAAGATTCCCGGGCTCTCAGGATGGATCGGTTCCTCGGCTTGTAAGACGACCGCGCCCGCCCCGTCGCCAAAGAGCACGGCCGTGGCCTCATCGGCCGGATCCAAAAACCGAGATTTCACCTCGGACGCCAAGACCAGACACCGGCGAAACTGCCCGCTCCGAATGAAGGCATCCCCGATCGACAGCCCATAGAGAAACCCCGAGCAGGAGGCCGCCACATCGAAGGCCGCCGCCCGTGCCGCGCCCAATTCTGCGGCGGCCAGGCAGGCCGTGGCCGGGAAGGCCATGTCCGGCGAGGTCGTGGACAAGACCACCGCCTCGATGGACCCCGGCGCGCAGCCGGCGGCCTCAAGCGCGCGCCGCCCGGCTTCGACCGCAAGCGTCGAGGTCGCCTCCCCTTCTCCAACCCAACGGCGCGCGCCGATCCCGGTTCGGCGCACCACACCCGCAGGGTCCAGCTTGAGCGGTCGGCAGACTTCCTCGTTCTTCACGACACGGGTCGGGACATACGATCCCGTTCCGAGGATACGACTCCGCCTCACGGCCGCTCCTTGTCTCCTGTAGACCCTACGTTGGAGGGAGTACTTGAGTTGATCGACTGGAACTGGGGGGATTATAGGAGGCCGCCCCCGGCGGGTCAACGTGCCTCACCCTCGAAAGGGCCATTGCATCGACTATTCCGAATCTGATAACGTTGCAAGACTTGCTTGTGGCCACCCCCATTCGGGGGTATGATGATCCCTATGCAAAAGATGGCGCTCCAGAGTGTAGCGGTCGGGTTGGCGGCACTGTTCTGCTCCGGCATGTTCGCCTGCTCCAGTTCGCCCAAGCCCCCCCAGCAAGCTCAAGGGAAAGTCATCAGCGGGACCGACGAGCAAATCTTCGTCGGCGACTCGATCGAAAAGAACTACGATCCCAACGTCATCATGAAGAGGGCCGAGGCCTTCTTCGAGAAGCAAGAATACCCCGAAGCCATTGTCGAGTATCAGCACTTCATGGATCTTCACCGCGTCCACGTGCTTGCGCCCTATGCGCAATTCAAACTCGGGGAGAGCCACTTCAAGATGATCAAGACCGTCGATCGCGATCCCGACCCGGTCAATAAGGCTCAACAGGCCTACGAGAAGCTCCTCAAGGACTATCCGGGGAGCAAGTGGGAGTCCGAAGCCCTGGAGCGAATCAAGGGCTGTCACGACAACCTGGCGCAGGCCAAGATGTTCGTGGGAAAGTTCTACTATCGTCGGGAAGCGTACCTGGCCGCCGCCCACCGCTTCGAGTCGGTGGTGAACCAGTATGCCGACCTGGCGATCGCCGGAGACGCGCTCTACTATCTCGCCTTGACCTACAAGGACCTGGGCGCCCCGGATTGGGCCCAGGAGAAGCTCGCGCTCTTGCTGGAGCGGTATCCCAACAATGCCAACGCCGGCGAAGGCCGTACGCTCTTGGCCAAACTCTCCGGCGGCCGAGCCGTCGGCGCCTCTACTGCCCTGGCGTCACTCAACGGCGCTGGCGCCTCCTCCGTCTCCCAACCGCTTCCGGACGGCGCCACCGGTCTCCAGAACGGCACCGCCACATCCAAGCAGTCGACCCTCTGCCGCCTCGGGATTTGGTGCTGATCAGCCCCAAAGGGTCTTCAGTTTACCGTCTACAGTCAGCAGTCTCCGAGTGGCAGGGCGGAGAGCGCTCTTCGCTGCCGGATGATTTTCCGGCCTCACGCTTCAACCGTCTCTCTTCAGACAACTGTAAACCGAATACTGACAACTCTTCTCGGAGCTAGCGGAGCGGCACGGCTTCGAGGAGCAGTTCACGGAAGGAATGTTTGACGACGCGCTTGGCCTTGGCGAAGAAGCCTTGGTAGGTGTCACGCCCCTGCAGCACATCGTAATAGAGCCCGATGACTTCCTGGTACCGGTTGATCAGCCGGTGGCAGAGCCGCGGGAAGGTATAGACGATGCGCGCGACCCGCGAGGCGATGCGGAACTCCTCCAGAATCTCTCGCCCAACGGCCCGCTCATACTCCAGCAAAGATCGACGCTCATCGCCGAACATGTCCAAGACCGAAGTCGCGGCCATTTGACCGGATCGCACTGCATAGTAGATGCCCTCGCCGAAAAGCGGATCGACCAGATGTCCCGCGTCCCCGACCAGCAAGGCTCGATGGCTCACCAAGCCCTGGCGTGACGAAGGTCCTCCCGAAGAGTACAGGGGGAGCGGGTGCCCGGCCGGGGACGGGACGGCAAAGGGGGCCAAGCCCTTTTCTCCGTTGATAAACCGCTGGAACACCCCGCGCGGACTGGTCGTGAGCCCCCGAAACTCGGCGACGCCGATGGACAACCGCTGGCTCTTGGGAAAAATCCAGGCGTAGCCGCGCTCCGTGGCCCCCAGATCGATCAGGACCTTCCCCTCTCCGGGATAGACCGGCGCCTGACCGATCCGAATCTCGCTTTCAAGACTGGGACGCCCCCGCAGCCTCCGGCTGGGGAACAGTTTCTGCGCCACGACGCTGTTGGCGCCATCGGCCCCGATCAGCACCTTGGCCCGATACCGCCCGCGATCGGTGACGACTTCCACGCCGTCCTCGATCGGCTGGAACTCCTGCGCCGATTCACCCTCATGTATCTCGGTGCCGGCCCGCCGCGCCTTTTCGACCAAGAGATGATCGAACCGGTCGCGCATCACCATGTAGGCGATCGGACTGGCCGAGGGAATAAAGAACGGATCCTGGCCGGCGTAGGAAAACTGCACGCCGTGAATGGTGTGTTCGACGACCGACTTGAAGTCAGCGTCCAAGATGCGGTCGATGCGAACCGACAGGCCGCCGCCGCACACCTTGTACCGGGGATGAGCTTGCTTGTCGAGCCCCAGCACGGACACCCCGGCGCGGCTCAACTCGTAGGCCGCGGTCGCGCCGGCGGGACCCATGCCGACGACAATGGCGTCAAAGGATTGCGTGTCAGGAGCCGTCGCCATGGTGGGGAGAGCGGTTCAGCTTCTTGAACCGACTCGGGCCTCTTCATACCGAACGCTGCTACTGGCCAAGATACCACCCTATGCCATACCGCTCAAGGAAACTTGTGATGGCGCTGAGCGAGTTGGCATAGATGAGCCCCCCCACGATGACCAGGAAGACGCCGCTCACGACGGAGACGCCCCACATGTAGGCTCGCAGTTGCTTGAAGTAGGCAAGGAAGCGATCGATGCCGAGGGCCGTGAGGAGGAGCGGCAGGCCGAGGCCGAGGGAATAGGCCGTCAGGAGCCCGACGCCGGTGAGCAAAGAATTCGTGGTGCTGGCATAGAGCAGAATCGTGCCCAGGACCGGGCCCACGCAGGGTGTCCAGCCGGCCGCAAAGGCGATACCGATGAGAAAGGAGCCCAGATAGCCGGCGGGCCGGCTGTCGAAATGAAACCGCTTCTCGGCGGAGAGAAACTTCAGATTCAGGGCGCCCAACAGATAGAGCCCGAAGACGATGATCAAGAGCCCGCCGATCTTACGGATGAAGTCCTGATAGGTGATCAGCCACTGGCCGATCAAGCTCGCGGAGGCGCCGAAGGAAATAAACACGGCCGAAAACCCGGCGATGAACAGGAGCGAGTTCGCCAGAATGGTCGACCGAAATCGTTGGCGCTCGGCGGCGTCCGACAACTGATCGAGCGAGAGGCCGGTGATGTACGAGATATACGAAGGAACCAGCGGCAAGACGCAGGGCGAGACGAACGAGAGCAGCCCCGCCAGGAAGGCGGCGATCACGGAGATCTGTTGCACCGAGTCCGCCATGGGCGCTACCGCGAATTGATCAAGGTCTGGATCAGCTTCCGGGCTTCCGGGCTGTTCCAGTCCCGCGCGCCGAAGATCCGATGGGTGATCACGCCGTCACGGCTGACCAGGAAGGACATGGGCAGCGTTCGCGCGCCGTACGTCACGCCGATCCGAAAATCCGAATCGTGCAGGATCGGGAACGACAGCCCCAGCGACTCTTGAAAGGGTCGCGTGACCGCGACACCTTGGGCATCGGTCGAGACCGCCATGATCTCAAAATCCTTGCGCGGTATAGCCCGATACAAGGCCTCCATGGCGGGCATCTCCACCCTGCAGGGGCCGCACCAGGTCGCCCAGAAATTGACGAGGATCACCTTCCCGCGGGACCCCGCCAGCGTCATCGGGTTCCCGTTCAAGTCCCACAGCTCGAAGTTCGGCGCCTGGGAACCGACCGAGACCACGCCTCGTTCTTGGAGCGGCGCCGGTTGGGCGGCAGGCTCCGCGCCCAGTTCAGCCTTGTCTCGATCACAGGCGACGAGACTCATGAACCCGAGCCCCAGCGCCCAGAGAGCCTTACGCCTGTTCATGGAATTACGGTATCAGGTCGCGTCGGCGGGAGCAACCGGGGCGGACTTCTTGAGCAGATCCATCACGATGCGAAGACTCTCCATCCGAGTCCAATCGCGCGGACCGATCACTTTCTCTCGCAGCACGCCCTGCTGGTCGATGATATAGGTCTCCGGCACGCCCATAAGTTTATAGCGCTTATCGGTCTGACCCCAGGAGTCGACGAGCACGGGGAATGTGAGATTCATGCTCTTGATGAACGGCGGAATGTCTTTCTTCGTCGTGACGCGATCGATGCTGACGGCCAAGACCACCAGCCCGTCTTTCTCGAGCGTCTTATGCATGACCTCCATGGAGGGCATCTCTTCCCGGCAGGGTTTGCACCAGGTGGCCCAAAAGTTCAAGAAGACCACCTTGCCCCGGTAGTCCGACAGCTTGATCGGCTGGTCGTCCAGATTGGGCAGCGAGAAATCCGGCGCCTGCTTGCCGACCACGAGCGGTTCGTATTTGGAGCTCTGGAGCCAGACGACGCCGAAGGAGAGGACCAAGACACCGAGCGCAAAGAACGCCACCGGCCACTTGGGTTTGGGCCGGGCATCTGCTATAGCGGGCTCCTGCACGATCTCAGACATGTTGCTGGCTTACCGAGGTCCGTTCTTCCTCGCGCCTCGAACCTCGTGCCTCGTACCCGTGTTACGCATAGGCATGCAATCCGGACAGCAGAAAGTTCACGCCCCAGAAGCAGAAGATCACCATCAGAAAACCGAAGATCGCATAGATCGCAGCCCGTCGGCCTTCCCAGCCTCTGGTCATCCGCGCATGGATATAGGCGCCGTAGATCAGCCAGACGATCAACGACCAGGTTTCTTTGGGATCCCAACTCCAGTACCCGCCCCAGGCGTAGTTGGCCCACATGGCGCCGAGGATGATGCCAAAGGCCAGGAGCGGAAATCCGACCATGATCGCCTTGTATCCGAGCTCGTCGATGGTTTCGAGATCCGGCAGCGCGGCCGCGAGCCCGGAGGCCGGTCCACGACGCTCGGCCCGCTCACGGAACAGGTACATGACGCCCAACCCGCCGGCCATCGCGAAGGCGGCATAGCTCGTCAAGGTGACGGAGACGTGAATGTAGATCCAATAACTATTGAGCGCCGGCACCAGCGGTTCAGCCGTCTGGTAGCGATAGGGCAACAGAGAGGCGGCGCCCATGGCGATGAATCCGATCCCGACCACAAAAGCGCCGATCGTCTTGATCCGGTATCGCAATTCCAGCAACACGTACCCCAGAATGATCGCCCAGGATACATAGGCCATGGCCTCGAACTGGTTCGACCACGGGGCAAAGGTGCCCGAATGGATCATGCGCTCCATCGCCCTGGTGAAGAGCGCCCCCGTGTTCACCATCCAGCCGAAGACCGTGACGATCGTCGCCACTTGCCCGAGCTGGGCCGTCCAGCCTGTGTCTTCGACCGACGTACCCGCAGGGTGGCCGGCCGCCGCCAGTTGCCACCCGGTCCGCCGCACGACCACGTAGGAGATATAGAGGATAAACGCGGCGAGATAGAGCCAGAACGTCATATCGAAGAGAAAGAGTGATTTCATCATGGTGGCATCCTCCGAAGGGGCTGAGGCTTCAGCCCTCACGCAGTCCGTTCGCCGGAACGGACCATTCCCTATGACTCTCTGCGCATCACGTCGCGGGCGCCTTCATTCGATCGGTCAGTCTGGTGAACTCTTTCTTAAAATCTAGATGGCTCTTGTGCGTCGTCCCGCCCATGACGACCGTCACCCCCGACTCGGCCGGCAAGACCTTCGCCCAAATCCGTCGATGATAGATGAAGGAGGAGAGGGTGATTCCCACCACGATCAAGGTCGATCCGATCCACACGATCGTCACGCCGGGGTCCCTCGTGATCTGAAGCCCGGTGAATTTCTTCGGCTGGTATCCGACCAGTTCGAATCGGTACTTCGAGCCCTCGATATCGAACAAGTCGGGATAATGATAGAAGATCCAGGGCGTGGCTTCAAAGGCGCTGCCTTCGTGGACCGCCAGCTTCACGGCCGGATTGGCATGCTCCGCCGTTTTGGAAAACACTTTTTTCTCGGTAGAGTTGAATCCGAAATCGGCGACAAAATCGGTCACCGTGAGCTTGAGCCCCAACTGATCGACGGTGGCCTGCTTCTTCCACGGCAGATCGACCGTCGTCAGCACCTTATCCGTCTGCTTGTCCTTGATGTTGAGACGCGCGACTTCCACCTGATCCCAGGAATCGCCGTAGCTCGATTGGTAGAACCAGATCCCTTTGTATACGAGCGGATCATTCACGGTAATCGTCTTGTGCATCGCTTCCCGGCCGGCGTCCAGTACGGTGAGGGTGCTGTTGTAGGACTTCACCGAACCGTTCTCATGGTAGTCGATCCAGAACTTGTCGATCCGAAGGTCGAAGTTGCCGCGAGGGATATGGTAGGTTTGCCCTTCCAGGCAGACCCCGAATTCTTGAAAGCCGTAGAGACTGCCGATCAGCCCGCCCAGCACAATGACCGTTGCGCTGAGGTGCGCCACATGCGCCCCGACCCGCCCCATGATGCCTTTGGTGCCGTACACGGTCACGTCCGTCGGGTCTTTCTTGGCCAAGACCCGGTAGCCTTTCTCGGCCAGAAACTGGACGAGGCCTTCCGCCAGGCTTTCTTTCGTTGCCCCGGGAACCTGGAACTCCGCCGTCTGCTTGAGCCCCTTGATGAACGGCAGCGTGACCGAGACCTTATCCTGTCGGGTCGATCGCCAAATAGCGGGGAACCGTTGATAGAAGCAGGTCAGCGAATTGATGCAGAGCAGCCCCAGGAGGCTGGTGAACCACCAGGTGTGGTACACATCCGTCAGGCCCAACCGAACGAACCATCGGTAGGCTTCTTCGCCATATTCTTTGATGTAGGCGTCGGCCCGCTCTCCCTGCTGAATCACGGTCCCGATGGTGGCCGTCACCGCCAACACCAGAAAGAGAAACATAGCGAGCTTGAGCGAGGCGAAAAAATCGACCAGCTCCCCCTTGACCTCATTCCAACCGAGACCGGGGGTGGAGGGTTTGACCGGGGCTTGTTCGACTGTCGCACCTTGGTCAGTGTTCATCTCGGTTGCGGCATCTCTTTAGCCATTGCTCCGGCATCCAGCGGCGCCCACACGTTTCCCCCCTCACACACACCACGGTTCAGCGGGGAAAAATCGGAAGAGCCGGCCGTGAAGACGCCAGGACCCCTTCCCCGATTCGATAGGCTGGGAGCGGGGCGACGCGAAGCGACCTCATAGTACAAGCCGATTCTTCAGGGTGTCAAGCAAGCCCCACCCCCCTTAAGAGAGTGAGCAGAAATCGCTTTCGCGTTGACAATATGCGCATCTGTGGGATACAAAGAAATTCATCGTCCGCCGCCGCACTCGATTCAACCCTAGTTCATGACAACTACCTAATGATGGTTTTTATCAATAGGTGAAAGTACGCCGAGTCGGTTGCGTACGATAATTCCCGATTACTGCACAAAGAGGGAACACTAAGAAGAGGGGACAATGAGAAACCACTACCTGTTCACATCTGAATCCGTCACGGAAGGCCATCCGGACAAGATCGCCGACCAGATCTCGGACGGGGTGCTCGACGCCATCATCGCGCAGGACAAGTACTCGCGCGTCGCCTGCGAAACCATCTTGACGACGGGCATCGCCTTCGTCGCCGGAGAAATCACGACGAAAGCCTATGTGGAAATCCCCGATATCATTCGCGAAACCATTAAGAACGTCGGGTACACGGATGCGACGTGGGGGTTCGACTACCAAACCTGTTCGGTCTTGACCTCGATCCACAGCCAGTCCCCTGACATCGCCATGGGGGTGGACACGGGCGGCGCCGGCGACCAAGGGCTCATGTTCGGTTATGCCAGCAACGAGACGTCCGAGCTCATGCCGATGCCGATCGTGCTGGCGCACCGCCTGACTCGCCGCCTCGCCGAAGTCCGGAAGAAGAAGATCCTGCCCTGGGTCCGCCCCGATGGGAAATCCCAGGTCACGATCGAATACCGTGACGGCAAGCCCGTGCGGATCGACACCATCGTGGTCTCCACGCAGCACGATCCGAATGTCACGCAGAAGAAAATCGAGCGCGAGATCATTGAGAAAGTCATCAAGCCGGTGATGCCCAAGAGCGTGTTCGATCCGGTCAGCGTCAAGTTCTATATCAATCCCACCGGCCGGTTTGTGACCGGCGGCCCCATGGGGGACACGGGCTTGACCGGGCGTAAATTGATCGTCGACACGTACGGTGGCGTCGGCAGTCACGGCGGCGGCGCCTTCTCCGGAAAGGACCCCAGCAAGGTCGATCGCTCAGCCTCCTACATGGCCCGGTACATCGCCAAGAATATCATCGCTGCGGGGCTGGCGGACAAGTGCGAGGTCCAGTTGGCTTATGCAATCGGCGTGGCCGACCCCGTGTCGATTTTGATCCACTGCAAAGAGACTGAACGTGTGGACATCAATATTCTGGACAAGTTGGTCCGTAAACACTTCCCGATGACGCCGCGAGGGATCATCGAGCACCTGAAGCTCCGCCGCCCCATTTACAAGCAGACGGCCGCCTACGGCCATTTCGGGCGGAATGAACCGGGCTTCACGTGGGAACGGACCGATAAGGCCAAGATTCTCAGAAAGGAAGCGGGCCTCGGCTAAGACAGGATGGGATGCCCGCTTCGACCGACCCGGCTGGTTGGGCTCCGCCGGTAATGTCGAACCTGTGAGGCATTGTGTAGTGCCGTCGAGCAAAGAGTCCCGCACGATGAATTCGCTGTCCCTTGGATTCAGAGGAGGTCCCGTGGATTACGATGTGAAAGACATGCAGCAGGCGGAGCAGGGTCGGCTTCGCATCGAATGGGCGGAAGCGACCATGCCCGTCTTGCGGCTGATCCGCAAGCGATTCGAACAGGAGCGGCCGTTCCGCGGCATTCGGATGACCGCCTGCCTTCACGTGACTACGGAAACCGCCAACCTCATGAAGACCCTGAAGGCCGGCGGCGCCGAAGTGCGCCTCTGCGCGTCCAATCCGCTGAGCACGCAGGATGACGTGGCGGCCTCCTTAGTCCAGCACGACGGCATTGCCGTCTTCGCCATCAAGGGCGAGGACAACAAGACCTACTACCGCCATATCGAGTCCGCCATCGCCCATAAGCCGCAGGTCTCCATGGACGACGGGGCCGACGTAGTCTCGCACCTCCATTCCAAGCGGAAGGATTTATTGAAGCATGTGATTGGGGGTACTGAGGAAACGACGACGGGCGTCATACGCCTGCGCAGCATGGCGGCTCGGCGCGTGCTGAAGTTCCCGGTCATTTCCGTGAACGACGCCGATACCAAACACATGTTCGACAATCGGTATGGAACGGGGCAAAGCACGCTCGACGGCATCGTCCGGGCCACCAATCGGCTCGTCTGCGGGTCGACGGTCGTCGTGGCCGGCTACGGCTGGTGCGGCCGTGGCATCGCCATGCGCGCCCGCGGCATGGGCGCCGATGTCATCGTCACCGAGGTCGATCCCTTGAAGGGATTGGAGGCCGTCATGGACGGCTACCGAGTCATGCCGATGGCCCAAGCCGCCCCGATCGGGGACTTCTTCGTCACCGTCACCGGCAATCTGAAAGTCATCCGCGGCGAGCACTTCGCCCGCATGAAAGACGGGGCCATCGTCTGCAACTCCGGCCACTTCAACGTGGAGTTGGACATCCCCGCTCTGGCCCGCATGAGCCGGAAGAAGCGCGTCGTCCGTTCCGGCGTCGAGGAATACACCCTCAAGAAGGGCAACCGGCGCGTGTGCCTCCTGGGCGAAGGGCGATTAGTCAACCTGGCCACGGCGGAGGGCCATCCGTCGAGCGTCATGGACATGAGCTTTGCGAACCAGGCATTGGGCGCCGAGTATATCGTGAAGAACTACAAGAACCTCGAGAAGAAGGTCTACCCGGTGCCGCCGGCGATCGACAAGGAAATCGCGCGGCTGAAGCTGGCCGGCATGGGGGTGCCGATCGACAAGCTGACCAAAGAACAGGAGAAGTACTTGGCGTCGTGGGAGATGGGGACGTAGGAAGAAGAGGGGGGCAGGGAAGGGGAGCAGCCAGACTACCCTTCTTGCTCGCAGAGGCCGCACTTCAGAAAGCGCTCCCTCGATGCGCGCAGTGAAGGGCAGCCTGGCTGCTCCCCTTCAGCCCTCCCAGACAGCCAAGTGGAGAGAAGGTGCGACGAAGGCCACCGCTTGTCGGTGGCCTTCGTGTTTTCGGTCCCTGTCAGCGGTAGGCACTTGAAAGCCGCCAGCGCCCGGCCCCGTCCTCTTGAAGGACTGCTGAGGAAGAACCCGAGGGGCGGCGGGAGCCGCCCCTCGGAGCGGGGGGAATTGCGCTAGGAATTACTTGGAGAGTTTCACGCTGACGGCGCCGCCGAGATCGCCTTCCTTGGCGCCCTCTTTCTTGTAGCCGGACACGTCGGTTTCGCCTTTCGGCTCGCCGTGGCAGCCGAGACAGCCCTTGCCATAAAACAGCGGCAGCATCACCCGGACAGCCCCACCCACCGCCTCACTCATGATTTTATCGCCCTGGCGGGGATAGCCCGGATCGCCGAGCTTCTTCATCATGCCCGCTTCAAAATCATCGGCCTTGTTATTGGTGTTGCGCAGCAGCGCATCCGTCGTCGTCTGTTTCATATAGACGCCGGTCTTGGCGCTGAACGCCGCCGCAGCCTGAGTGCCGAAGTGCGCCGGCGTAAAGCCCTTGTAAGCCACCCCGGCCTTATTGATGGTCGCCTGATTGTTCGCCACGGCTTGCTTGGATGCCGCCACGAGTTCCGGGAGCAGTTTCTTGGCCAGATCCGGCGCCCCGCTCAGGTTACCGAGATCGACGCCGGATCGAGCCTTAAACTTCTCCGTCAGTTGCTGGGCGAAGACGTCGGAGGTAAAGCCCTTATCGCCTTTGCTGGCATCGTTGATTAACGGCTGATTGGCCGCCAACACGCCACGGCCCGAATCCAACAGAATGGCGAGTAAGCGTCCTGTTTCGACGACATCGTCCCCGGCGCGCGAGACACCCGGCACGATAAGGGCAATAGTGAGGACGGCAGCCGAGAGCATTCCCTGTCGGTTCATACGAACCTCCTTGGGTTGAGGGTGGATGAGCGGAGCAAGCACAACCGAAAGAATCCGGAAGAAGGCATGAGCAGAAAAGAAGTGAGAACCAGTATAGGCCGATCCCCTTCCCTTGCCAATCCATTTTCTGACCTATCGCTACTGACGGCCCCTTCGGATTCCGGAGCTGGCGCTGCCGCTCCGCTTCTGTTATAAGCGAGCAGCTCGACCCCCGCCTGGGAGGCCTGCCCATGGCCACTGCCGCCTATCACGATCCCGCCTTGGCCCGCATGCTCATTCTGGATGAGCTGTTCGATCTCCAGCTCTATCGCGCCCTCCGTGACGTCACCGACCCTGATTCCAGAGACGTGCTCGACGAGTTGATCCGCGTCGAGATCGAGCACCTGGCCTTCTGGCAAAAGTTCTTCGACCTGAAGCTGACCCAGCTCGACCCGGGCCGCCGTGTGAAACTGCGGTTCATGCTGGATGTCTGCCGACTCTTCGGCAGCACAGCGGTCCATCTTGTGCTCGAAGCGATCGAGGTGCACGGCGTCCGGAAGTACCTGGCGCTCTGGAAGATTCACAAGGATGGCCCCCTGGGCGAGGCGCTCCAGGGCATCCTGATGGACGAATTCAAGCATGAAGACATGCTCGTCACGCGGCTGACCGCTCGGCAGATCAACGCGGAGAAGATCAGGAATATCTTTCTGGGGCTGAACGACGGGCTGGTCGAGATTCTCGGCGCGGTGAGCGGGTTCTTCGGGGCGTTCGGCAATGCCCTGACCGTCCTGGTGGCGGCGACGACGACCGCCGTCGCCGGCGCCCTGTCCATGGGCGCAGGCGTCTTTCTTGCGCTCAACTCCGAGCGGGAAATGAAAGCGACCGAACAGGATAAAAAACGATTCCTGGGGGCGGAATCGAGCGGCGATGACATGACGGAAACGCCGCTCGCCTCCGCCGTCGTCGTAGGGGTCGCCTATCTGGCGGGCGCCATCGTGCCGGTGCTGCCGGTGGTGCTGGGCGCCGGAACGGCGACGATTTCCGTCGCCATGGCCGGATTGATGGTTGTTGTGGTCTCGACGATTCTCTCGTTCCTCTCCGGTATGGACATTCGCCGGCGCATCGTGCTGAACCTGATCATCATCGCCCTCGCCGTCAGCGTCAGCTACGGCATCGGCCTCCTCGCAAAATCCTTCTGGGGCATCGCCGTCTAGCCGCCTCCCCGCCCGACGACTCGAGACCTGCGTAGTGCCCTGATCTCGCTTGGATGCGGCCGCCTCACAGCGTCACCAGACCGGGCGCCTCAATAGAGATGCGGGCGAGAACGCTCTCGCTCCGTCAGGGCATCGCCACCATCGGCAGCTCTCGACGGCCTTCTGCTTCGGCTTGGATGCGCTGCCGCTCCGCCCGAGACTCCTCTTGGACACGCGTGAGGATCTCATCCGCGAGCTGGGTGAGATCGGCCGCCGCGTCCTTCATGTCAGCATGCTCGACCGCCCGCGAGACGACCTCCGCCTTGGTGGCGCCCTTCCTTTGGCCCATGAAGGGCTTGATCAAGAGGTACAAGACATCCTTCGCCGGCATGTATCGCAGGAATCGTCGAATGAGCCGGAAGGTTTGCAGCGGATAGTGCGTGAGCTTATAGACAAACAGCGATCGCAGCCCTTCTTGGCGCACCCGATTGATGACTTCGCCCGGGAGACAGGTCGGATCGATCTGTGAACACTTGAAGTACTTGTACCAATCGGCCGTCTCGCTGACGAGGCCGCGTTTGACATACTCCTGCCACAGCGGGGTGCCCCGATAGACACAGAGCCGGTTGAATCCGAAGGTGTCCAACGGCAGCCGGGAGGCGAACTCGAAGGTGGCGCGCATGTCTTCGACCGTTTCATCCGGATTGCCGACGGTAAAGAAACCGTGCACGATTTCGACCCCGGCCCGTTTCGCATTCCGCACGGCGGTCTCGACCTCGTCGAGGGTCTGTTCCTTCTGGAGCCGATCCAGAATCTTCTGACTGCCGCTCTCGATCCCGAACATGACGGTCCGGCAGTGGGCCTTCGCCATGGCGGGAAAGAGATGCTGCGCCACGGAATCCACCCGCCCTTCGATTCCCCACTGGATCGTCAATCCCTTCTCCACGATGCCGTTGCAGATCGCTTCGATGCGTTTCGGCTGCAACAGGAAGTGATCGTCGACGAAATAGACGGACCCATAGCCCTGATTCTGGAGGTATTCGAGCTCGGCCACGACATGTGCGGCGCTCCGCGCGCGCCACTTGCCTTCGTTGAAAATCGGGATGTCGCAAAATACGCAGGGCCAGGGGCAACCCCGGGACGTCTGCATGGTCGTGAAGCGGTCCAGAGACAGGACCGCGGGCACATCCAACGGCATGGATTCCACGTACTCCAGCGGGAGGTCCTCCCGATCGGGAAAGGGCCATTGGTCCAGGTGCCGCTCCATCGGGCGATTGGCATTTTGGACCACCCGCCCGTCCTTCATCCAGGTCAGTCCGGCGACGGCATCCGGGTCGTCCAAGTGCGCGAGCAGATCCAGCACCAGTTGTTCCCCGTCGCCGCGGCAGACATAATCCACTTCCGGACATTGGAGCTTGACCAACTGTGCGTTAAGGGTCGCAAAGACACCGCCGAAGGCCAGTTTCACGGAGGGATCGGCCGCGCGAATCTGTCTCGCCAGGATCTTGGCGTAGGGATAACTGGTCGTGCTGAGGAAACTCAGGCCGATCAACGCGGGCCGGCGGGCCTTCATCGCCTCGATGATCGCTTCGTTCGGCGTGTCGGGATTGGCCTGGTCGAACATCACACACTCGTGGCCGCCTTGCTTCAGGACGGCGGACAAGGACATGATGCCGATGGGCGGAAAGCCCATCACCCTGAGGCGTCCGTTCTTGGCGCGGGTCTTAGCCGGAATCGCGAAAAACTGGGGGTCGCGGACATGGATGAGGAACACCAGCATCGGGGCTTCCTTTCCTCTGGCGCGTCGGACCCTTCGCGGTGTCCGAGCGAACGACCGACCGGCATGACGAGACCTGGGGTCAGAAACCAGCTGGAGATCGAAAGACTCGCAGCTGCGATACGAGACGGGACTCTCAGAAGAAAGGAACTGACCGTGCTAGCGTAACACGGTCACGATGTGAATGGAAGCAATGATTTTCGATCGATGCCCGCGGCCGAGATTAGAATCATAGAGAAGGCCTGAGGCCCACTTGGTCAGCGGCCGAGGGCCGCTTTGACCGTCACGCCGATCTCGGCGGGGTTCTTCACCACGCGCACGCCGGCGGCTTCGAGGGTCTTCATCTTTTCAGCCGCCGTGCCTTTGCCGCCTGTGATAATGGCCCCGGCATGGCCCATGCGGCGGCCCGGCGGCGCCGTAATCCCGGCGATGAAGCCGATGACCGGTTTGCGGATCTGTTGCTTGATCAAGGCGGCGGCTTTCTCTTCGGCATCGCCGCCGATTTCACCGATCATCACGATGGCCTTGGTTTCCTCGTCCTTCTCGAACAGGGGGAGCACATCGACGAAGCTGGTGCCGTTGACCGGATCACCGCCGATGCCCACGCAGGTCGTCTCGCCCAAGCCGAGGTTGGTCAATTGATGCACCGCTTCATAGGTCAGGGTGCCACTGCGGGAGACCACGCCCACCACGCCGCGCTTATGGATAAAGCCCGGCATGATGCCGATCTTGCACTCGTCCGCGGTAATGACGCCGGGACAGTTCGGTCCAATCAGGCGCACATCCCGCCCTCGGAGCGCGCGCCTGGCCCGCACCATATCATTGACGGGAATGCCTTCCGTGATACAGATGATCAGCTTGATGCCCGCATCGGCCGCCTCCAGAATCGCATCGGCGGCAAAGGGCGGCGGCACGAAGATGAGCGACGTATCGCACTGGGTCTTCTTCACCGCCTCACGGACGGTGTTGTAGACGGGAATCCCTTCGACCTCCTGGCCGGCCTTCCCGGGCGTCACGCCCGCGACAACCTGCGTCCCGTAAGCCTTGCACTGCGTGGCATGGAACGAGCCTTCCTTGCCCGTAATCCCCTGCACCACCACCCGCGTCGACTTATTGACCAAGATGCTCATCTTGACCCCTATTATTAGGCAAGTAAGTACTGATAGATGTCTTCCAGCCGATCTCTCAACCTAATGTTGTCTTCGTCTCTCGGTGTTTCAAGGAAGAACTCGCTGCAGTCTTTCTTCACCCTAAAGTCACCGGAGTTCCTATACCTATTCAGTCGTTCCAGTAGCTTATGGGGAATCAAAACCGTTGCTCTTTCTCTCTCCCATAAAGAAACGATGATCACAGAAATACGCTGACCCTCATGACCGTCTCTGTCCAATCGGGCCAGTCTTGACCTAAGGAGCGGTTCATCGAATCTGTTCCAAGCTTGCTCGCTGTATACTCTTGTCGGTTCAGGTACCAGGATTATGCCGAGAATTTCGCTATTTCTTGACTTGTCTTCAATGCAAAAGAATGTCCTAATTCTCGGTTTCACAAAACTGTTCAACTGCCACTCTTCCTTAGCAGTCGAGATGAACTCATAGCCACGCGCAGTCGCGGTTTCCTGAAGTCGGGAAAGGACGCTTGCGTACCAAGGTTCAGGGCCGCTGATTTCTTCGAGGATTTCCCTAACACCAGGTGCCATTGGCATAAGAGACCTCTTCCCCCTGGCTTTCCCATTCCCAGGGAGGGCGAGTGACAACTCTCACCGGCGGATGGCAGGACCTGCCGTCGCGAACCGCCAGGCGAGGGCATAGTACGGATCTTCCCTCACCCTCCCCTCTCCCCCCCTACGGGACAAGGGCTGACTGTGCCTTCCCTGCGGGGTGGCGGGGTTGAGCCGCTATTGCGCGCGTCCAACGAGGGGAGTCTTCGACCGCGCGTTGCGCGAGCACGGCGGTTCAACCCCGCCATCCCGCTCCTATTCCTTAAGCCGTCCCCGCCTTCGCCCGCTTCTTCACGCCGTCGCCGAGGCTTTGGCGCGCTTACGCCCCGTCACCGCCACAATCTTCTGCGCCGCCTCCCACAAATCCGTCGCCACCTCGACCTTCAGGCCTGACTCCTTGAGCAGCTTCCGCCCTTCTTCCGCATTCGTCCCCTGCAAGCGCACCACGACCGGCAGCTTCAGCCCCACTTCTTTGGCCGCATCGATCACGCCGTGGGCAATGCGCTCGCAGCGAACGATTCCGCCGAAGATGTTGATGAAGATTCCCTTCACGTTACGATCCTTCAACAGAATGCGGAAGCCGGCTGCCACGGTTTCTTTCGTGGCGCCGCCGCCCACGTCGAGAAAATTCGCCGGTTCGCTGCCGGCCAGCTTGATCACGTCCATCGTCGCCATGGCCAGGCCGGCGCCGTTCACCATGCACCCGATATTGCCGTCGAGCTTGACGTAATTTAGGTTGTTCTTGCTGGCCTCGATTTCGAGCGGCTCTTCTTCGTGCAGATCGCGCATCGCCTGGACGTCTTCGTGCCGGAACAGCCCATTGTCATCGAACGACACCTTGCCGTCCAAGGCGACCAGTTTCTTATCCGTGGTGATCACCAAGGGATTGATTTCGACCAGCGCGGCGTTCTTGTCCATAAAGAGCCGATAGAGATTCCCCAGCATCTGCACGAACTGATTGATCACCGCCGGCTCAATGGTATTCAACCCCAACGCGAAAGCCACGTTGCGGCCGTTGTAGCCCTGGAACCCGACGGCCGGATCGATCGGTTCTTTGATGATCTTGTCGGGCGTGTGGGCTGCCACTTCCTCGATTTCCATCCCCCCTTCGGTGCTGGCGATGAAGACGGGCCAGCCGGAATCCCGATCCACCAACAGGCTGAGATACAGCTCCTTGGCGATGCCGGCGCCCTCTTCGATCAGGAGCCTGCGCACCTTTCGACCCTTCGGACCCGTCTGATGCGTCACCAGCGTCTTGCCGAGGATCTCCTTGGCCAGGCTCGGCACCTGCGCCTTGTCTTTCGTAATCTTGACGCCCCCGGCCTTGCCGCGACCCCCTGCGTGGATTTGGGCCTTCACGACGAAGACCGGCGTGTTGAGCGCCGCCGCCCACTTCTCAGCCGCCAGCGGGGTCTTGATTTCCTTTCCGCGCGGCACCGGCACGTTGAACTGGGCGAAGAGTTGCTTGGCTTGAAATTCGTGGATGTTCATCTTGACCTCAAGAGCTGATGGCGTATGGCTTATGGCACGAACAGGAACACGCTTCTTGGTCCTCTGCTATAGGCTATATGCCATACGCTCCTATTGCTTGCGCGCGTACGACGGCAGGATCATCGGCGACACGACGGTCGAGTCGGCCCCGTGTTGTTTCGCTTCCGCTCGGAAGCGGGACAAGTGATTCAACGTCAGCTTGCCTTGGGGGGTGGAGACGACTCGGGTCGCGGCCGTGGTCCCCGACCGCTTGCCATAGACCATGAGATCGAGCAGCGAATTGCCCATCAATCGATTTCGCCCGTGCAGGCCGCCCGACGCCTCGCCGGCGACAAAGAGATTCTTGCAGTCCGATTCACCGTTCGTGTCGATCTTCACGCCGCCGTTCTGATAGTGCAGGGTCGGATAGATGAGCACGGGGTCCTTCGAAATATCGATCCCGAACCGTTCGAACTGAGTCACCATGGCCGGGAAATGCTTCTGGACGGTCCCCGGCCCATGCTCGGCATCCAAGAGAGGGGTGTCCAGCCAGACACCGACCCGGCCCGACATGGTGCGGATACCCCGGCCTTCTTCGCATTCGCGAATAATCGACGACGAGACGACGTCGCGGGTATCCAGCTCATTGACGAAGCGCTCGCCCTTGGCGTTCACCAGGTGACCGCCCTCGGAGCGGATGCCTTCCGTGACCAGCGCGCCGATCAATTGCTCCGGATAGACCGCGCCGGACGGATGGTATTGAAACGTGTCGACGTGCATCAGCCTCGCGCCCATGCGATAGGCCATGGCCAAGCCGTCGCCGGTCGCGCCGTAGTGGTTGCTGGTCGGGAACCCCTGAATGTGGAGGCGGCCGATGCCGCCCGTGGCCAAGATGACCGTCTTGGCCGCCACCACCACGTGCCGCTTGTTGTCGAGATCGCGAAGCACCGCGCCGGTGCAGGTCCCGTTGCCGTCGCTCAGCAACTCCACGGCCGCGCAGAACTCCAAAAGTTGGATTTTCTGGTTCAGGACTTCGTCCTTGAGCACCCGCATGATCTCCAAGCCGGTATAGTCGGAGGCAGTCACCAGACGCGGTTTGGAACTGCCACCGCCCTTCTTCACGTGCAGATTGCCGTCCGCATCCCGATCGAACAACACACCAAGCCCCAGCAGCCATTTGGCGATCGACGGGCCTTCCTCGACCATCGTCTTCAAGAGCCGATGATCGTTCTTCATATGGCCGCCCTTGAGAGTGTCGAGGAAGTGCGTGACCGGCGAGTCCTCCTGGGTGACGGCGATCTGCATGCCGCCCTGGGCCATCACCGTATTGGAATCGCCGAGCCGCAACTTCGTCGCCAGGATGACCTTGGCGCCGGCGGCGTGGGCATGCAATGCTGCCGCACAGCCGGCCCCGCCGCCGCCAACGACCAACACATCGGCGGTAACATCCGGCGCCAGATCCAAATCGGCGGGAATCGGGCTGTCGCCTTCCAGCAAAGCGGCGAGCTCGCGGACCGTCATCTCGCCGGCGTTGGGACCGAACTTGATGGGCCGATAGGCGGCTTCGCGAAAGTCGGGATGGAACTTCTTAATCAGCTGATCGCGCTCCGCCGGCGGGTACTTGGGGATGGTCTGCTTGCGCCGCGCGTCGCGGGTCTTGTGCACGATCTGTTGAAGGGCGTGGATGTCCATGCTTAATCCGAGGCAAGGGGCGAGAGGCTCTGGGCAATGGGCCGGACCAGCATCATCCTTCTTCCTCTAGCCCATCGCCTATGGCCTATAGCCTGTTGTCACTTCAACTCCGCACAGAGCTTCGTCAGCTCAGCATCGTTCATCTTCATGACCCGGTTCCAGTCATCGGCGAACTTGCCGGAGTCGATCTCGCTGATGCGGTGTTCCAGTTGGGCCGGCTTCTCCACGAAGTGCGCGCCCTGCGCCCGGCTGACATAGAGCGCCACGAGATTGGGCGCGATATCTGCGATGCACACGGGCGTACACATGCCGCACATGACACAGTCCATGAACATCTCGGACACGCTCTTGAAATCGCCGAAGACGGCTTTCCAGACGCCCTCACGGACATCGATCTTCTGCGGACAGGCCTCGGTGCAAGCATTGCAGTTCCGGCAGAGGGGGGCTTCCGGATAGAGATTGAAGAGGTCTTGCTTGGGGTCCTGCAGCTTCTGGATGTCGTAGATCGCCTTGCGGGCCGGGAAGGGCGGCATCATCGTGAAAGACATGCCGTCCTGGACCGCCGTCTGACAGGCCAGGCAGGTCTTGACCTTGGGATCGTCTTTCGTCCGATAGTAGGTCGCACAAGCGCCGCAGAATCCTCCCAAACACCCGGCCCCGCGGACCACCTCCTGGCCCGTATACCACAGGGCCTTGATGACGGTGATCCCCTCCGGCACCTCATACTTCTTGCCGGCGATCTCGACTGTCACCATCCGAGGCTTCAAGACCTCGGGTTGGTCGATGATGTTGGCGTCTTCTTGGGCCATCTGACTGAATCGCTTCCGGCAGAGGCGCGAGGCGAGGGACTAGAGGTGTCCGCTCTCGTCCTCTCGCCTATTGCCCCATGCCCCTTGCCACTCGTTACGCAAACGAATCGATAATCCCGTTCAGCGTCGCGCTCGGCCGCATGGCCTTGGCGGCCTTGGCATCGTCGGGGTGATAGTACCCGCCGACATCCTGCGGCTGGCCCTGCGCGGCCAGCAATTCGCCGTCGATCGTCT
>CAYZTJ010000009.1:0-4421 GCA_964481215.1 uncultured Nitrospira sp.
GGCCGAGCAGGGCGTGGACTACTTCACGATCCATGCGGGCGTTCGGCTCCGCTATGTGCCGTTGACCGCCAGGCGGATGACCGGCATCGTCTCACGCGGCGGCTCCATTCATGCCAAGTGGTGCCTGGCGCACCATGTAGAAAACTTCGCGTACCAGCACTTCGAAGAGATCTGCGAGATCATGAAGGCGTACGACGTGGCCTTCAGCCTGGGCGACGGGCTCCGGCCGGGCTCCATCGCCGACGCAAACGACGAGGCCCAGTTTGCCGAGTTGGAGACGTTGGGCGAACTGACCCGGATCGCCTGGACACACGATGTTCAGGTGATGATCGAAGGTCCTGGGCACGTCCCCATGCACCTCATCCAAGTCAACATGGAGAAGCAGCTCAAAGAATGCGACGAGGCGCCCTTCTACACGCTGGGTCCGCTGACGACCGACATTGCGCCGGGCTACGACCACATCACCTCCGGCATCGGCGCCGCGATGATCGGCTGGTACGGCTGCGCCATGCTGTGCTACGTGACTCCCAAGGAGCACTTGGGGCTCCCCGACAAGGAAGATGTCCGGGCCGGCGTGATCGCCTACAAAATCGCGGCGCATGCGGCCGATCTGGCCAAGGGCCATCCGGGCGCGCAGGTGCGGGACAACGCGCTCTCCAAGGCCCGATTCGAGTTTCGCTGGGAAGACCAGTTCCATCTTTCCCTCGATCCCGACACGGCCATCAAGCTGCACGACGCCACGCTCCCCGACCAAGCGGCGAAGGTCGCGCACTTCTGCTCCATGTGCGGCCCGCACTTCTGCTCGATGAAGATCACCCAGGATGTGCGGGACTATGCGGCGCAGAAGCAGTTGGACGAGCAGCAGGCGATCATCACGGGGCTGAAGGACAAGTCTGACGAGTTCAAGAGAACAGGGGCAGAGATCTACCGCTGATTTAGTTGAGAATTGAGAGTTGAGAGTGGTGAATTGAAGAAACCGAGCATCATCGTCGAGAAGAGTTACGCGTTTGCCTTGAACATCATCGCGTTGGCACGCCTGCTTCGAAAGCAGGGAGAATATGAACTCGCGGGTCAACTGATCCGCGCTGGCACGAGCATCGGCGCGAATGTCGAAGAGGCCCAAAATGGATTCAGCCGCGCTGACTTTATTGCCAAGACTGGAATCGCCTTAAAGGAAGCCGGCGAAACTCGATATTGGCTTCGCCTCATTCGAGACTCCAACCTTTCGCCAAAGGACAAGCTCTCTCAGGCCATATTGGATGCGGAGGAATTGCATCGCATTCTCGCCTCGATTGTCAAAACGAGTCGGGAGAAGCCTCCTTTGCCACTCTCCATTCGCCATTCTCAACTCTCAACTAGAAGGCTACCACCATGAAGATACCGAAACCCGCTCCATTGAGGGAACGCGATATTACGAGGCAGATCGCGCGGGCCTACTACAAAGAGTTCGATCAGCTCATTGAGAGCGACGTGATCATCGTCGGCGCCGGTCCGTCCGGCTTGATCTGCGCCCACGACCTGGCGGCCATGGGGTTCCGCACCCTGCTCATCGAACAGTCGCTCGCGCTCGGCGGCGGTTTCTGGTCCGGCGGCTATCTGATGAACAAGGCCACCATCTGCGCGCCGGCCAACGAGATCTTGGAAGAGATCGGCGTGCCCTGCGCCAAGGTGAAAGAGTGTGAGGGGATGTATTTGGTCGATCCACCCCACGCGACCGGAGCCCTGATCGCCGCGGCCTATAAGGCCGGCGCGAAAGTCATGAATCTCACTCGCGTGATGGATCTGATCCTCCGGGGAGACGGTGTGCTCGAAGGCGTGGTCGTGAACAACACGACGGCCGAGATGGCGGGGCACGATGTCATCCATGTCGATCCCATCGCCCTCGAAAGCAAGATTGTGGTGGATGCCACCGGGCACGACGCCGTGGTGGTCAATCTCTTGAACAAGCGAAACCTTTACAAGTCGGTTCCCGGCAACGGGGCCATGTGGGTCTCGCGTTCTGAGCAGGACGTGATGGACCGTACGGGCGAGGTCTACCCCAACTGCTTTGTGATAGGATTGGCCGTGGCTGCCGTCCACGGTACGCCGCGCATGGGCCCGGCCTTCGGGTCGATGCTCTTGTCGGGCCGCTACGGGGCGCAACTCATTAAGAAGAAACTCAAGAACGAATAGTCTTGAGTGGACAGTTTTCGGTTGTCAGTAATTGAGATTCGGAGTCGGTTCACTGTCAACTGACCACTGTCCACTGACCACGTCACTATCATGGACGTCCAAGATTTTCTGATTCAAGGCGAGGGCCGCGAGGAGGACAAGCGGGAGGCTTGGAGCCTCTTCCAGAAAGCCTATGAAAAACAAATGAAAGGCGATCTGGAAGACGCCGTCACCCTCTACAAGAAGTCCATCGATCGCCATCCGACCGCCGAAGCCTATACCTTCCTCGGATGGACCTACAGTTTTATGGGGCGGTTGGACGATGCGATCGAAGAGTGCCATCGCGCCATCCGCGTCGATCCGGACTTCGGCAATCCGTACAACGACATCGGGGCCTATCTCATCGAGAAGGGCCAGTTCGACGACGCCATTCCCTGGTTCGAGAAGGCCATGCAGGCGCGACGCTACGAGAGCCCGGCCTTCCCCCACCTGAACGTCGGCCGCGTCTACGAGCGCAAGGGCCAGTGGGAACAGGCCATCGAGTCCTACAAGCGCGCGTTGACCCTGAACCCAAACTACGCCTTGGCGAAACGAGCCTTGGGGCGGCTGATGGGGATGCTGAACTAGCAATGCTGAACGATGAACGCGGAACGCGGAACGTTTCCGCCTCCCCATTCATCGTTCAGACTTCATCGTTCATCGTTTAAGAAAAATGGATACTACCCAGAAGACCGTCCTCGTCGCCGTCAGCGACATATTCTTCTATACCAAGGTGCGCGATGCGCTCCTGCCGGCGGGATACAAACTCGAACGCGTGCGGACGCAAGAGGAGGTCACCGCAAAACGGACCGCATCCAGCCCCTGTGCGGCTATCCTCAATATGAATGAGGAGCGGCTCGACCCCTTCCAGGCCCTGAGCCACCTCCGGGACGCCACGTCCGGCGCTCCGGTGCCGGTCCTGGCCTTCGCCAACCACGAGGAGACGGACACCTGGCGGCGGGCGAAAGAGCTGGGTGTCACCAAGATCGTGTCGCGGAACGAGTTTTCGTCGCACACGAAAGAGCTCGTCGAAGCCATGCTCAATGGCCAATGATCAGTGCTCAATTGAATCCTGCGCGTTGACCCCAACATTGAACATCGATCATTGAACATTGAAAAATCCTGAGGATGAATCAATCTCGATTACATAGCCAGCACGTACAGCTCGGCGCGTCCTTTGGAGAGGTGACCGGCTGGGCCATCCCCGCACACTACGGCAACGTGGCGGCCGAGTATGATGCGGTGCGCCGTGCGGTCGGCATCGCCGATCTGTCGCACCGCGGCCGCCTGCGCGTCACCGGCGACGACCGCACCAAGTGGCTCCAGAGCCTGATCAGCAACGACATCCTGCCCCTCTCCGGCGGCCGCGGCGTCTATTCCAGCCTTCTGACGCACAAAGGGAAGATGCTCACCTACTTCCGCGTCTACGCCCTGCCGGACAGCCTCCTGATCGAAGACGTGGGCGAGGTCGGGGATGTCACCCAACAGACCCTCAAGAAGTTTCTCCTCTACGGCACGAAGGCCAAGATGGAATCGCTACGCGAGACTTGGGGACTGCTGTTAGTCAGTGGACCGAAAGCGCCCGATGTCATCAAACAAGGTCTGGACCTGGATGCCGCCTCTCTGACTACTCCGAGCGCAGCCTCGCTGACTCTCGATGGCGCCCCCGCTGTCGTCTTAAGGACGGAGGAAACGGGCGAGATCGACCTGGAAGTGCTGACGCCGATTGATCGGATCGGCGCCCTGTGGGATCGGCTGTGGCAGGCCGGCGGACCGTTGGGACTACGCGCCTTCGGGACAGAGGCGCATGAGGCGCTTCGGATCGAAACCGGCCTGCCGAAAGCCGGCATCGACTTGACGGAAGAGATCGTCCCACCGGAAGCGAATCTGGAAGGAAAGGCCTTCAGCCTGTCAAAAGGCTGCTACCCCGGTCAGGAAGTGGTGGCGCGGATGGATACCTACGGCAATGTCCGCCGCCGGATGGTGGGCCTACAGATTCAAGGGACCACGGTGCCTCCGCGCGGCGCAAAACTGTTCAGCGGCGACCGCGAAGTCGGCTGGCTCTCCAGCGCTGGCTACTCGCCAGGCCTGAAACACCCCATTGCCCTTGGCTTTCCCCTCCGAGATTTCTCCACACCCGGCACGGAGCTCACGGTCGAGGTCGATGGGCAGAAGCTCCCTGCTACGGTGTCAGCGCTGCCGTTTTCAAAGCGATAACCAAGGCGCAGGGT
>CAYZTJ010000009.1:4521-12758 GCA_964481215.1 uncultured Nitrospira sp.
TTTCGGAACTGAAGACTGATAACTGTTCACTGCAACCCTTTCTCCCTCCCCTAAAACGCCACCACGTCCTGCGGGTCTAGAAGGCCCGATCGGAGCGACTGCATCGTCAGCTCCTCCTCCAGCAGCGACTCCGCGAGGTCCTCGGCGGCCTTCTTGAGATTGAGCTGCAGCGCCACTTCCTTTTTCTTCCGATCTTCCTCCGGCACGGTCTTGAGCCGCCGCCACACGTAGACGGCGATGGCTTCGCTGTCCCAGACCTCCCGGCCCTGCTGGGTCTCCACCGCCCAGGCGTCGACTCGCACCGGGCTGAACGCCACGCCGAACAGGTAGCCGCCGCCGAACCAGACGGGCGTGCTGGTGGCCAGTTCGAAGCCGATATTCCCGAGGATGATCGCCGGATTCCAGGCCGTCGCCGCGCCGATCACGAGACTTTCCCAGGTCATGTCACCCGCCATGCCGGCCGCCAGCCATTGCCAGCGCACCTTCCCGTAGTCCTGAACGATGCCGCCGATGACCAGATGCGCGCCCAGCCGCTCGCGGAGCAAGACGGCCTGGTCGGGCGCGAGGGGCTTGTCAGGTTCCAGTTTCAGATCGGCGATGGCCCGATCGACCTGGTCGATCGGCACGAGGGTGTATTGATGGGATTTCTCCAGTTCGTCGATCACAAATCGGCGGGCTTGCGCGGGAATGTCGGTCTTGGCCTGTTCCAGCAACTCGGCTTGCCGCTCGGGTGAAAGGCCGTCAGGCACGGTCTGCACCGACGACAACTTGGTCAGTTCGACCGCCAAAGCAAACGGCAGCACGGCAACGGTGGGACGAACGACGTCCGGACGATCCGGCCGAGCCGGTGGGTCCACCGTGGCGCAACCCGGGACCCAGAGCAGCGCGATGAGCAGCAGACCCCGAACGCGATGAATGTCAGAGATGTACACTCGACGCATGACACCTTCCTCCTTGCGAGTGAGCCTCCGCTACGTCCTGCACCGGAGACACCTCCGGCGCACTGCGGCTCGAGATCACAAGCGCAAGGGAAGGATGGTCAGACCTGAGGAGGAACGGAGACGAGGGGGAGGCGCGCGATCTGGAGCATGCGCGGGCAGTAGGTCGGGGAGGGTCCAGACAGGATGGGGCTCGACTGGAGAGGGACTGAGCGACCCGGCCGCCGGCATCTCTGCCGAGGTGAGCTCTCCCCCATGACTCGGAATGAGGGCGTTCTCGACCGGATTTTCGACCTCCGGCAGGGCATCACCGGCGACTTCAGCCGCTTCCGCCGCCTCAAGGACCAGATCCTCGACGAAGTCGGCGGCGGCCACGACCGTCAAGGTCAGGGCCAGCCAGACAAAGAGCGGCTGAAGGAATCGGCAGCATCGACCTGTCATGCGGTTCTCCCGGCACGCCCTCGCCTATGAGGGTACCGTCGGCTCACCCTCTCAGTCTACTCGAGAGGTCCCGCCCTGACAATGTTCTCGGCCGATTGTGGAAGGGGCTAAAGCCGCCTGGCTGGCTCAACTCCGTTCCGGGTTACGGGCGGCGGACACGGCCTGGGCGAAGGCCTGGAGGCTCCGGCGCTCGTCCTGATCCAAGGCCAGCAGGATGTGGGCCTCCTCGCCGTGCATGAGGCGGAGGCTCAGAAAGGGTTCCTCACGGCGCTTCTCGCGGTTCTCCCACACGGCATCGATGAGCTGCACCTTGTCGAGCGAGCCCACCGACACCACGTCGTAGCGGAAATACGAATCGCCGACCACGAGGTCGAACAGCACCTGGCCCGCCGTCAGGACCAGCACGTTCAAACGTCCCTGCTCCTCGTAGCCTTCCGGCAGGAACCGGTTGACGTGGATGTAGGCGATCTTGCGGTCTCCCAGCGCGTGGTGGACGTTCTCTTTGAGCGCGTTGTAATCGATCTGCAACGCGCGCTCGTCCGGACTCGTCGCCGAGACGGCCGCCGCCTCCACCCGCTTGTACACTTCTTCATGGGTCATCAGTTGCGCCATGGCACACATTCCTTTCTGAACCCGGACACTCCGAGTCACACCGACACATCACGTAGAATCGAAGCCGAAGGAAGGGCTACGGTAACTGAGGCCGCTTTCCGAATGCAAGGGGGACGGGTGGGTCAGGATTTGGCCGGCGAGTGGGCGCGGAAGGTTGTGCGGAAGCGAACCGCCCCGTTGTCCTCCCGAATCTCGACGCGCAGCTCGTCGCCGGCCACCGTCACGATGCCGAAGTTGTAGAATCCAGTGTCCGTGTAGAGCGTCGTCGGATGAAACGTCGGGTCCAAGCTGGCGTGCCGGCCGGGATTGGCCGAGAGCGGGCCGGCGACGAACTCGTGAAATTCCGGGCTCCCGTCGCCATCCACATCGTAGGCGTTGATCTGGGGAAAGTGGACGTCGGCGGTCAACCAGACGACGTTGCGGATCGGCTGGTCCGCGATGACGCGCGCGATGCGCGCCAGCTCGTGGCCGAACCCGGTGCCATCCGCTCCCTTGGCCCAACTGTCGATGCCCGGAATCAGCTTCGATCCCGGCTTGGGAATGGAGACCGGCACGCTGCTGACGATGAACTTCCACGTGGCCGTGGAGCGCCTGAGTCCATCCAGCAGCCAGTCGCGTTGCGCTGCGCCGAGCATGCTCTTGTCCGGCCCATCCGGCTCGGTATTGGAGCTGCGATACTGACGCGTATCCAGCACGAAGAGCTCGACATCCTGTCCCCACCGGATCGATCGGTAGAGACGGAAGGGCTCGTCGGAGGGGCCGAGGATCGGCCAGTACTCGAAGAAGGCCTGCCGCCCGGCGGGCATAAGGGAATCATGGGGCCCCGAGAAATTGTTGCGGACCTCGTGATCATCCCAGGTGACGACGACGGGCACTTCGCGCAGAAATCGCCGGAGGTCGGTCGCCCCCCGCTGGTACCGGTGCTTGTCTCGAAACTGCTCCAAGGACGCCGCGACAAAATCGCTCCCCGGCTGATTCGGCGGCGCGGCGCACCGATCGTCACCATAGATCGTGTCGCCGAGGATGAGCGCGAAGGCCGGCCCAGCCTGGCGTATGGTCTCAAAGATCGGATAGCCGCGCTCCTCGCGACGGCAGCGCTGCTGCCCGCCCAAGTCGGCGCTCCAGACGAAGGTGACCGGCTGGGCCAGCGCGGGCGCGGTCGTGAAGGCGCCGTCCACCGCGTCCATCATGAGCCGCTTGGAGATGGGTTGCCCCGGTGTCGCCACCGGTTGCACGCGGAAGCGATAACTGGTTGCCGGCTCAAGCCCCGTGAGCGGGACGGTTGCCGCGAGGTCTCGCTCCGGACTCAAGGCCACCGTGAGGCTGTGCCACGCGGTAGAATCGGCCGCGGCCGCCGGACGCCACTGCACTTCCACCGGACCGGCCTGCGCTCCCTGAAACCAGAGGAGCGCCGAACGGCTGGTGAGGTCTCCGATGGCATAGCCATGCGGAAAGGCCGAGTGACGAAACTCCCCGCCGCCCTGGGGCGACTGGGCCGACAGCTCGACGCCGGTCGACGGCGGGGGCTGAAGGCAGCCTGACAGCGCCAGGAGTATCGGGGGCGCCAAAAGCCGCGCGGGCAGACGGGGAGCCGGTTTCAGCCGGCTCCCCCCGCCTTGAAATCTTCTACGGGGAAGCTCATACTGCCCGGTGTTGACGAGGGTACGCATTCCCTTCGATGGAGCGTGATTCATGAGCGCGTCAGCCTGTCTCGTCCCCAATTGCAACGCCAAGACCTATGCCCCGGCCGGAACGGGCGGCGTCTGCAAGGAACACTTTCTCCAGTTTCTGATCTGGCGGCGGCGGCGCGGCCCCGGCATGTTCCACAAGTACGCCGCCATGACGATGGAGGAGCGAGACCCCGTCGTCTCCGAGTGGGCCAAGACGGTGAAAGTGGAGTAGCAGGAACCTGTAGCCCGATCCCCCTTCCTCCACTCCGCAAGAAGGCGAGCAGCGAGGGTGCCTCCGACTGCGCGCGTCCAACGAGGGGAGCCGAATCTATCATTTCAGCCATTAACGCGTGGTCTCTGTATCTCAGCGACCGCGCGTTGCGCGAGCAAAGGAGGCCCCTCCTGCTCGCCTTTCCCCTCACCCCATCACCGGCGAGCCATGGTGGTGGATCAGCTTCCACTCCCCGTTCATCCGCTCATATAAGTTCGTCGCCAACACCTGGCTGTGCAGCCCTTCCTCCGAGGATTGTTTGGCCGTCAAGTTCTCCGTGCAGATGACCCAGGCCAGGTCGCCCGCCACCTGCACTTGAATCTCCGAGAGCTCGAACTTCATCGAAAAGGTATTGTTGAAGATCAGGACCCAGGAATCCCGCACCGCCGGCCATCCAACCCGGAGCGTCCAGCCGGGATGGATGCAGGTGACATACTCCTGGTTGGCCCAGATGCGGTCCATCCTGGAAATGTCGAGACTTTCAAAGGCCTCGTAGAAGGCTTGATTGGCTCGGGTGACTTCTTCGATCCGCTCTTTAATCATCGGCGCCGGCCCCCTCAGGCAGGATGTTGAAAAAGCCCGCCAGCTTTGTTCTCGCGTCGCTCAGAGGCTCAACGTACCGAAAAGAGTACGCCTCGCCTCTTCGCTCGCTGCGGCCTCGCTGAACGGCCTTTTTGAACATCCTGCAGGCACCTCCAATGTCATCCCTGCTGAATGACCGCCCTGCTCTTACAGAGATAGAACAAAATGTTCAGCAGCCCTCCAGGCCGGGCGCTATGATACTGCAAAGACCGACAGGGATCGAGCGGGAAACGCGGAGTGACCGCAAGCCAGATGGGGAGCTTGCGCGAAGGGGAATGGAAGAGCCGCCCACGGCCAGGAAGACCGTGGGCGGCTCGAGGTCGAGGACGAACCGCTGCTCAGTGCTTCTTGTGAGACTTACCCTTGCCGGACTTGGCGCCCGCGGGCTTCTCCGAGACGGTCTGTCCCACGTCCGAGGCGGACCCGGCGCTGACGGCTTCCATCATGGCCTTGCGGGAGGCGAAGGACTTCCCAGCCAACGGCCCTTTCTCGCAGACGTACCGGCCACCCTTTTCAGCGCGGCAATCGTGCTTGTCGGCCGGCTTGGCCGCCCAGCCGTTGACCGGCAGCATGAGCGCCAGACCGACTAGCATTCCCAGCATCCATCGAGTGTGCATAGGGGCCTCCTCTCCAGACTCTCTTTCTCGGCTGCTGGAGGGAGGCCCTTGAGGGAGGCAGGCCGCGCGACGCCAGGCAACGGATCACAACGGGCACCGCCGGAGATAGTCCACCAGCTATACGGAGGCGAGTTTCTGAGGCGGCGGGCGAAGGCCTGGAGGGGATGCAGGCTATTGGAGCATGAAAGTCGTGTACTCCAGCCGCCGGAGCGTCCGATTGAGCAGAAACAGGCCGACCGTCACCCCCAACAGGAGTGACAGGGCCAACCCATATCCATAGAAAGGAAGCCCCAGTTGGATGCTGGCCCAGGTGCCGAGAATATTGGATAGGCCGAACAGGCCGGTGAGCCAGAGGAGAATCTTCCGCTTATCGAGATAGAAAAAGACCGTCATGACGCCCAGAAACAGGACCTGCAGCGCGGCGGCGACGACGTCGATGTAGAGCAACGGCGCGTAGAGGTCCGAGACAGCCAATCGACTCAGAATCCAGGACCCTGCGGCGAAGATAGCCAACACGGCGATCCCCTGCACCTGCATGATTTCGACCAAGGCATGGCGAACTCCGGCGACCATCTCCCCTTTTTTGGTCTCGATCCAAGCCAGGGGGGCGCCCTTCACGATGCCGTCGTAGAAGGCCTGGCAACGCTCGACGAAGTCCGTTTCCACTCGCACGAGAAAGACGGCCATGCCCGGGATGATCGTCAGCCAGGCCAACGTGATCGGCACGTCGTAGATCAGTGAGCCGCGAATCGGCCCGATGGCCGCCTGGCTGGTCTCCGGGTGATACCAGAAGATCAATTTGTCGCCCCAGATGCCGACGTTGTAGAAGAAGCCGATGAGCACCAGGCTCGGATAGATGCGCTTGGGGTGCAGAAAATCCCAATCCAAGAAGATCGGGCTCGGATAATTCTTCAAGGCCAGGCCGACCATACCCATGAAGAGGATGCTTTGGCCGATGAGAAATCCGAGCAGGAGCCCTTCCAATCCGAGATCTTTCAGGGCCAACGCGGCGATGACCGACGTGCCGTAGCCGATCGCGAACATCCCCACGATCGCCTTGTACTCGCGGACACCGGATAGAAAGATGGTGGCGATCCAAATGTCGCCCAATACGACGAACGTGGCCAGCAAGAGGGCGCGGTAGAGCAGCGTCTGGCCGGGAAACCACCACCAGAGAATCGCGAAGCCGAGGAGACCGGACACCACCGTGACCAGAAACAGGGCGCCGAAGAAATTCGGCACGACGTGATCGACCTTGTGCTCGTAGAGCCGGTCGGCCGCGTAGCGCGTGAACGACTGCTGCAGGAGACTGGTCAAGACCATGCTCGCGACGATCGCGTAGGTCACCGTCGTGTGAAAGTGATTCACGGCCTCTTCGGCCGTGGACGTGGTCAGGCTCAGCAGGCCGATCACTTGCAGCCCGGCGATCGACAGGAGCCAGGGGCCGGAACTGATGACGCCGGCGTAGAGATAGGCCTGGACGAGGCTGAAATAACTGTCCCGCCTTAGGATCTTGCGGAGCTCAAAGCCGATGCCGGCCATCCTGCCAAGGCCTCCTCGTAGACAGTCCGATAACTCGCGATCATGCGCTCTTGGGAATAGAAGGCTTCCACCCGCCGAATCGCCACCGCCTGCGCCGCCCGCCACTTGTCCGGATCGGTCAAGAGGCTCAGGGCCGCCTCGGCCAAGGCCGTCGGGTTGGCCAGGCCCACCACTTCACCGGCCGCCCCCTCATCGTTGTCCTCTTCTTCCGTCCCATAGATCAGCTGGCGACAAGCGCCGACGTCCGTCGAGACGGACGGGACGCCCGCGGCGAATCCCTCCAGAATCACGAGCGGCAATCCCTCGCTGATCGAACTCAACACCAACAGCCCGATCTTGGGCAAAATGTCATCGATCTTCTGGTGGCCCAGAAATTTCACCTTGCCGGACAGGCCCAGCGTTTCCACGAGATTCTGACACTCCTCCGCGTACTCCCGATCTTCGTCGACGGTGCCGACGATCCACCCCTCCGCATTCGGAATGCGGGTCACCACGGTCCGCATGGCCCGAATGAAGGTGCTGGTGTCCTTGATCGGCACGACGCGCCCCAGAAGACAGAGGATCGGCGGCGGCGTGGCGGGCCGCTTTGCCCGCAGCGGGGTGAGCCGTTTGATGTCGATGCCGTTGGGAATGATGCGGGTCCGTTCGGCTGCGGCGCCGTCCCGCATCTGCACCAGGCGATTGGCCTCGTAGATCGACAGGATCGGATCGGCCACGTCGTAGGTGAGCTTCCCCAGCACTTCGAAGAACCGCACCCAGAGATCGCGCAGATAGGACGAGGCCGCAATTTCCTGGTCCGTGGCGAATTCCTTGTGCGCCTGCCACTGGGCCTTGAAGAGATCGATTCGCCGTTCTTTCGTATAGATCCCGTGTTCGGACAGGATGAACGGCCGCTGCGTCCGATGCCGGAGCAGCGCGCCCAAAAATCCCGCATACCCCGTCGAGATGCTGTGATACAGGCGCGCCGGCGGCAGCTCCCCCGCAAGACGGGCGAGGATCCAAATCGGCTGATGCATCGAGCGCAGGGTCCAGAAGTACTCGACGAACGACGCATCCGGACAATTCTGCCGATACTGCTCCCGGAGATAGGCCCAGGAGGCTTCGCTGTAGAGAAACTGCCGATGCAGCTCGTCGGACTGTTCCAACAGCATCGGAAACATCTTGTCGATCGGCCGATCCCCGAAGAGCTTGGGGCCCAAGTCCTTGAAACTCGCGTGCAGGTCTTTCATGAAGGCCATCAGAGCCGCATCGCCGGCCATCGGCGCGATCGCCGGTTTGTCCTGCGGCCCGTGCACGTAGACCGTTTCCAGGTGCACGACGTTGTCGGGCAGTTCGAATTGCAACCCCTTGTATTGGTCCGGATTGCCGCCGAGAAACACCACGGCGAACCGGTAGCTCGGGAAGGCTTTGATCAGCTGCTCGGTCCAGCTGGCCACGCCACCACGGACATAGGGATAGGTGCCCTCCAAGAGCAGCGCGATATCCGCATCCGACGCCCGCCGTTCAGGGACTTCCGTCATGACTACGCCGCCTCCGAGCCGCGCCCCGACCAAAACCGATACAC
>CAYZTJ010000009.1:12858-16127 GCA_964481215.1 uncultured Nitrospira sp.
TGATCCACCAGTTCGGCATAGAGCCAGGCCAACTGCTTCGCATGGAACATGCGGCTGGTCAGGGACATCGCGGTCTTCAATTCCTCATGCTCGGCCTTGATCTGGCGGGACACGCTTTTCTCGCGGATATCCAAAATCCCGAAGGCGATCAGGCGCACCTCTTCCGCCTCGTCCTGCAGGGCATTGCGGATCGCCGAGGTGCTCCCCAGGCTCTCCATGATCTGCAGCTTGAGCAGGGCGTCCACCCGCGTCTTCGAGGTGGTGTTCGCGGCGTTCAGCCGGGCCATGGCCCCCGTGACGGTGGACACTTGCTTCTGCTCTTTCTCGTCTGCGTAGCGATCTAACTCGCCCAGACGATCGACCTCTTCGTCCACCTGTTCGCCGCGGAAGTAGACGATGACCGCAACGATCACGGCCAGCAGCGCCGGCCCCAGGACGGGCACGCAGAAGCACAGGGCGAAGAGAAAGCCGCCGACTTGCGGCGCGGGCGTCCGCAGATGAGGGGGCAGCGCCCACCAGCCCGTGACAGCCGCCGCCAAGCTGAGCCCGAGGTGGATCGTAACCATCGCCAGCAGCCCCGCATTGGTCGTGTCCGCCGGCAGGGCCACCGAGACGGCCGGCACCTCCAACGCCACCATGAAGAGGAGCGCAAGGATCCTAGCCATGGCACCGTCCGAAGAGGTTTTGGAGGAGCGTCAGCGCCTCGTCCTTGTCCAGCTCGGTCAGATGCGGCGTGACCCTGGCCTCCGCGAATCCCACCTGATAGCGTTCTTTGAGCAACCCCTGAATACGCGCCAGATACCCTTCGACGCCTTTTGCATCCGTGAACGGCAGGAGGACGGCCACCAGGCGCATCTCATCAAGGGCGACTTGCCACGGAAGGTCCACGGCCCGCGTCACTTTCGTGATGTCTTGGACGATGTCCAATTGACGGGCATGGGGCGCGCAGGAGAAGACGACGAGATGGCTGTGAATCCCCATCCCCCGCTGAAGCCGGATCAACTTCGGCAATTCCTGCGCAAAGGCCACCGGACAATCCGGATAGGCTTTCAGGATCGGCTGCGCGAGGGCCATGGAATGGAGACTGTCGGCGAAGTAGCCGAGAAAGACCTTCAGCATGCGGAAGGTCTCGTGATGGAAATTGGAAAAGCGCAGATGCGAGATGGTGAGCCAGCCGAGAATCCGCCCGTCGCTCACTTGGCACGGCGCCACGAGCAGATAGCGCCCGGAGACCGCCTCGGAGACCGTCTCCGGCTTGAGAAAGCACAGTTCCCCGGTCTGGATCGCGTCCTTCGCCAGGGGATCGCTCAGATCGAACCGAACCTCCGAACCGAGGCAGGCCAGCGGCTCGTCCGTGACGGTGCCCTCGCGCATCGCGTAAAAGGCCGCCACTTCCAATTGAAAGTACTGGCCCAGCAATTGGATAAGGCTGTGCGCCAGTTCCGGACGGAGCTCGGGGTCGTTTCGGCGCATCATCCCGCGCATCCGTTTGAGCGCGTCCCGCAGCGTGATCGGCTTGCTCACCAGATGCTGCTCGAGCTGGGAGTGGGACATCCGCAACACCAAATGGCGGCGCGTCAGTTGTTCGAGCCGATCCATCAGGTAGCTGTTTTCCTCCTCGGTTTTCGCCAGACGCGCGTGCCACAGATCGCCGAATTGCCCGCAAATGAGCGAGAGGATGAGGCCGCCGAGAAAATGCGTGGTCAGCGGCGCCGCCTCGACCAGGCCGTTCGGGTAATGGTCGACCATCCAGGTCACCAGCAGCAGCGCGGCCGACGAGGCGGCGGCCCAGACCCCATAGCGAAGGCCGAGCAGCGCCGGCGCAAACCAGAGGATCGGGAAGGCGGAATCCACGAAGTAGGGGTCATAGGGATGGGCCCAGCGGCAAAAGGCGAGCGCCAGCCCGGTAAACAGGATCACCTCGCCCCATTGCCGGACGGACAGCGTCGTGGGGAGCGCCTCGCGCCACCTGTGGAACGGATTGGTCATGTCGTCGGCAAAGCTTGCGTCAACAGGGCCTTGATCAGTTTTTGCGCCACGGCGCTGACCGCTTCGCGGCTCCATCCGGTGCGGCCGCCGCCGGCGCTCCAGACGACTTGGTTCGACTGGAGGTCGATCAATCGCAAGCTCACGCCGACCGCCGGCTCGCCGTCGACGCCCACCTTGTACCGCCATTCATCGACACTGCCTGTGACGGCATAGCGGGCTTGCTGCGCCTTGGCCCAGGCCAGCGCCGCCTCCGCCGCCTTGGGATCCGCCGGCTCGACGAGGACGTCGGGCGCCGGCGTCATGGGGAATTGCCGCAGGTCCGCCACCCCGAGGCTCCGCAACACCGTCTCCGTGATGGCCTCGGCCCGGAGCCCCGCCTGAGGCGTCTCCGTGTGATTGCCGAAGGGCAGCATCACCCACTTGGCCCCGCGGTCTAAACGAGGCGCTTGCGAATGGTCCATCACCGCGCAGGCCGTTGGCCCGAAGGCCAAGACCCCGCAGAGCACGAAGAGACTGCCACGCTTCATCATGATGCTCCTCCCCTCCTCCGATCGGCCACCCGGCTGTTCCGCATCCGCCGGCCGATCCGCTCCCTCGCCCTAGAACAACAGCTGATACCTCGCGCCAAACTCATTCACGGTCGCATCCCGCCCGAATCCGCCGCGGCTGTGCGCGCCGAACAGCGTCAGCCGATCTCCGCCGAAGACGCTGCTCACCAGCCCGCCTCGAATCAACTGGCCCCAGGCCAGCACGGAGTTGTAGTTGACGCCCAGATCGGCGAACCCTCGCAGGCCTCGCGAGTAGCGGTCTTGCTGCGACTCACCCAGCGAGAGCGTCAACCCGATCTGTTCAAAGTCCGGCGGGACGAAGATGTTGAGGTCGGGCGCTGCGCCAGCCGGCACCAACTGGCGCAGGCGTTCGGGAAACTGCCTCGCCATGTCGTAGCGATGCAGCGACCCGCTGGCCCTCACTGTAATGTCAGGATACTCGGTCCGAAACCGGTGCCCCGCTTCGACATCGACGGTGACGCCCGTTCCGACGTATTCGCGAAACTGGCTGTAGTACCAGGGCAGGGCCACCTGCCCGCTGGCGTAGTCATGCGGCGAGATGATGGCGGTGACGTTCGCCTGCACCATGTCTTTCACGCCGCCGACCTGCAGGCCCACCGTGTCGTCCGCCAATTGATTTCGTCCCACGGCCACCTGCACCGTCGTGCCCTTCGCCGTCGTCTGCTGATGCGCCAGCTTGAGCGCCGTCACCTCTCCCAGCGCGTCACGATG
>CAYZTJ010000009.1:16227-35640 GCA_964481215.1 uncultured Nitrospira sp.
GCGCTCTGCGCGCCGGGCACCGTGACGTCGGAGACCGATTGATGGAGCAAGTCGCTCGCCGGATGGAGATCCAAGTTCGCATGCGAGATCTCTTGCGCCAGCGCGAGATCACCGAGGCGGCGGGCCACTTCCACCTTGTCCTCCGGGTGCAATGCCTGTTCTTTGGTCGCCAAGAGCACGCTGAGCCGCTCCGTGTCGTCGGCCTCCAAGGCCAGTCGCAGATCGACCCAAGCCGGCGTCCGCAGCCGTTTCGCATAGTTGGTCCAGAGCCAGGCCCGCGCGCCGTTTTCCTGTTCCGTCGAGAGCGCCCAGGCCAAGATGAGTTCGTGCCCCGGCTGATCCAGCGTCTCGCGACGCACGCGCCGGATAGCCTTGGCCCCGTCCTCCCCCGGCCGTTCCTGGAGCACGAGTCGGGCGTACGTGAGGAGGGCCTCCCGGTGGGGCGGCACGGTTGCGCCGCCGGCTACCTGCTTGCGCAGCCCCAGCCAGGCGTAGCGCCGCAGCCGCCAGGCTTGATCGGTGAGCCCCAACCCTTCGAGCGCCTCCGCATAGTTCACGATCCAGAGATAGTCGGTGCGATGGAAGGAGAGCTGCTTGGCGTAATAGGCCACGGCCCGTTGATAGTCCCCCAGCGAGGCATAGGCCGCCGCAAAGGGCCCCCAGAGCGAGGTCTGCGTCTCCGCCTCCTGGGCCCAGCGCCTCGTGTACTGCCGCAGTTCGTCGAAGCACCGCTGTTCGATCAACAGCCACAGGAAGCCCGCGCGAATCTCCAGCGACGTCGGATTGATCGCCATGGCGCGCTGAAAGGCTCGAATGGCCTGCGGCACTCGATCGGTCCGCCCGAGATAGTGCGCCCGATGCATCCAGTAGCGATCGTGGTGAGCCAACAGCCGCTCATCCCCCTGCGGGAGGGTGTCGAATGCGCGGCGGAATCGATCCCATTCGCCGGCGGCATCGTAGAGATCCAACATCGTCAGGAAGTATCTCGATTGCCGGGAGCGCTGCCAGGCCCGCTGTGCCAAGTCGGCCGCCTCCATCGGCGCCCGCTGGCTGAGCACGCGGATCATGCGGTCGATCAGATCGTCCGGCAGGCGATTGGCCCGATAAAGCACCTGATAGGCGCCTTCCGCCACCTCCGTCTGCTGGAACTGCCAGGCCAGATCGCCCATCGTGCGCCAATAGTCGACGTCCGCGTCCTTCGCCAGCGGTTGCGCCCGTTGGAGCGCCGACAGGGCTTCCATCCATCGATTGTCCTGGGCAAGCAGCCCTGCCCGTTTCATCGACGACGCCACTGTGGGGCCGAACGACGCCTCCATCCGTTCCAGGGTCTCGATCGATCGTTTCGGCCGCCCGACGTTCTCATAGAGCCGCACCAACTGTTCCAACACGGGCCGCTGCGCCTCGCCCCGAGTGACGGTTTCCAAGAAGTCGATCGCCTCCTCAGCCCGTCCGCTGGCCTCATAGGCTTCGACTAAATCCTTCCACTGCCGCTCGGCGAGCGGACCGCCGCGCGCGGCCATCGCCTGGATCGCCAGGATGACGCTGTCATAGTCGTAGAGGCCGCGCGCGAGCCGCAGCACCTGCTCATAGTCCGACCTCTGCTGAGACCGCCGCGCCAGATAGAGCCACTGGGTCAAGGCCACCTCGGGACGGCGCCGCCACTCGGCGACCTGCGCGAACCGGCGCCGCCAGACCAACGAGTCCGGCGCCTGCTTGACCGCTTCTTCGCTCACGAGATAGGCATCGCGCAGGTTGCGATTGCCGAGAAAGACCTCATAGGCCAACGAGAAGATCTGGTCGTCGAACGGACGGCGCACGGCGCGCACCGCATCCTCCGGCGACAGGCCGCCGCGCGACGCGACGCGGAAGATCGGCTTCTCTGAAATCTCGAATGAAGCCGGGATGATCCGAGGGTCATGCGTGGCCAACCACGCCATGCGCAGCAAGGCCCGCACGTAGCGCTCGGCGACAGCCGGTTGATTGGCGGCCCTGGCCAGCATCACGAGATAGAGCAACGTCGCCTCATCGTGCAGTAAGGGGCCGGCATGCTGTTCGGCGGCCTGGAGGGCTTCCTGCATGAGATTGCCGGCCTGCAGCGCCTTCAGCCCCAAGAGGAACGCGCTTCGGCGTTCATCCACCGTCGTCGCCTTGTCGCCGGCTTCCAGGTAGAGCCGCGCGGCCAGCCGATGCTCTCCCTGTCCCAGCGCCAACTCCGCCGCCTTCATGGACCAGCGAACCGCGTCTTCGCCCGGAATCGCCGCCAGCCGCTGATAGGCGCTCATGGCCTGTTCGCGCGCGCCCAGCTTGAGCGCCCGCTCGCCCAACTCCGCCCACTGGGCTGGCTCCCAGGAACGCGTGAACAACTCGCCCAACTGGAGGCGCAACCTGGCCTCGCCCTCGCCGCGCGCAGGACTGCCTTCCGGCCAGCTATAGGTCTCGCGTTCCTCGATGCGATACCACAGCAACTGCGCGTCTCCCCTGTACTCCGACTCCCCGTACTCCAACACCTGCGCCACCGTCCGCCGCGCGGCCTCCGTGTCGCCCACGGCCAAGTACCGCTTGGCCAGCCCGAGGCGAAGCCCGAGATGGCCCGGCATGGCGCTGACCATGGCGCGCGCGAAGGCCAGGCTGACGGCGTCCATCCGATCCGACTTGGCCACCTCGCGCCGGAACGCCTCTTGCGGAAACAAAATGATCAGGACCGCCAAGACCGTCGCCACCAAGAACCCAATGCCCCAGGGCGAGAAGACCTCGTCGCGATGCGTCTCGCGCCTAGCGCCGACAGGAGATGGTGACGGTGCTGGTTCCATGTCCTTCCGTGCGTCCGCGACCGCGCGGCGCGGGCCGCTTCACGCCCGCGTCCGGTTCCGTCGTCCCTTGCGCCACCTGACAGCGGTCCCCATGGCCGAGCGCATAGCGGACCGGCCGCGATTCTCGAAAACTCAGTTCCACGCGCCCCGCCTCTTGCCGCCACTGCCGCACCGGCGCATCCGCCTCTCGCAGATAGGGCTGCGCCGGCGGCCGATTCGTGAGACTCAGCCGCACCTCCGCGTCGCCGCTCAAATGGATGTAGCGATCCGCCTGATGATCCGCATAGCCGACCACGCCCTGGCTCTTCGCCAAATCGGGATAACCCCAGGCCGGATCGCTGCGGAGTTCCCGCAGATGGGTCGCGCCGCGAATCCGCCACTCCGACCCGGCCCGCGCGATGACCAGATGCTGAAAGTCCAAGACCTTCTTGGCATAGTCGGAGACGAAGACGGGCGACACCGGTTGGGCCAAAGCCCAGTCGTAGGCTTTCTTGAGCGCCCGCAGAGACGCCTGCTTGGTGCCGGAGTAGAAGTGATAGTAGATGTTGATCGGTTTCAGCCGTCGCGGCGTCTCCGTCAGCTCGAAGGTTTCAATGACCCGTTCGTAGCCATAGAACGGCCCCGTCCAGAGATTGGTGTATTCATTCTCGTTCTGGTTCGGGGCGAACACCTGATAGGCGCCGCCCTTCAGCAGGCCGAGCGGGGCCACGGCGGTCAGCGACGGATTGGTCTTGGTGATCAGAGTGTCGCCGCCGTTCAGGTTGTAGACCTTCGCCGCATAGGCCTTCGCCACCGCCGCATCGGAAGGATTGGTGTCGCCCGACCACAGGAAGACTTCCGTGCGCTTCCCCGACGGCGCGAGCATCCGATCGATGTAGTCCAGCGACCCCTTGATCTCTCGATCCAACGTGTTCGACGAATAGCGGTAGCCGGGAATCTGCAAGGAGATGGCTTCGGGGTGGGCCGGATCCTGATTCTCTTCTTTCCACATGAACGGGTGCGAATAGGAATGGCTGGCGACCTCCACGTGCGGCAGCGCAAAGATGCGCCGCGCAATCGATTCGAGCTGCGGGGCCAGTGTGGGATAGAGTCCCGTCGCCGCCACTTCTCCTTCGATCACCGAGACGGTCGTCGGCACCTTGTAGCGTTCGAGGATCTCCTTGAGGACCACCTCCCCGGCAAAGGGCGCGCCGGGCCGCTCGGCCTGGCTGGGAAACCCGTCGCCGTCGATGTGGACGAGGAACAGCCGCCGCCCGTTCTCGGTCGTCACGTCGGGCGCCGGGACGGCCGGGAGGGCCAGCCCCTCGCGGACCAATCGAATCGGATCGAAGTGCCACCGGAAGGCCTTCGCTTGCGGCACCTTGGCGACCACGTAGGGCGAGAGGGCATAGCCGCCCCAGGGCGTGAGGGCGACCGCATCTTCGACGTCATCTTTCCCGCGTTGCAGCGTCAGTAAGGCCTCTCCGTGCAACAGACGCAGCGGGACGAATTCCTCCTGGGTCGGCAGCGGCGTCACCTCAAACCCGATGCGCCGATCCTGACGAGTGATCTTGACAGCCTCCAGGTCCCGCCCTCCGGCTCCGAGCGTCAATTGCAGCTTGGCCATCCGCTTTCCGTCGAGCGGAAACCCAAAGTGATCGAAGACCATGACCCGTACACCCTGGTCGATCTGCGCCTGGAGCCACTGCGGCAGGTGTTCGCCTAAGCCGACGTCGTCGGAACGGAACCAGGTCAACACCCCGGCGTAACGTCCGACCAAGGGAAACGGCGGCAAGCCCTGCCGCACGTCCCAATGCTCCGCGACATACCCGAGATAGTTCACCGGGAAATCGAGAAAGCGATGGATCGGCGCCTCCATCAGATCCGAGTCGGCCTGGCCGTCATAGAGCATCAGGATCTTTCGCGGGATGACTTCGATCGCGCCGATGCCCAAGTAATCGAGCGCCGGGGTGCTGACCCAGGGGATATACCCGAGCGCGGTGATTTGCTCCGCCGTCCGGCGCGCCACGTCGCGTTGGGCCGGCGGCACGTAGTCGATCACGATGACCGGCAAGCGATACTCCGCCGTGACGGTCTTCAATTGGCCCAGAATCCATTCCCGCTCCGACTGGCTGACCTCGCCGTATTGCTGCGCGGCTTGGTCCCACTCCTGGTACAGCGACTCCACCGCCACGGCGAAGGCGTCCCGATGCGCCTGCGGCAGGATTTCGAATCCGCGATTGAAGATCAGCCGGAGCTCCGGATACTTCGCCTTGATCGCGCGAATCACCGCCGCCAACCCCTGTTCCTGTTGGCGGCGCGCCTCCGGCGTTGTGGCGGCCAGTTGATAGGAGTCGAGCGTATCGAGAAACAGGCCGCGATAGCCGCGCTCCCACAGCGGCGCAACGATCGTGTCGACCACAAACCTGGGCCAGGCCGGATTCGTTTGATCCACCACCTTGGCGCCCCACGCGTGGTTGACGCCGTTGAACCAACTCGCGGGGAGATCCTTCCCATACCGACGCTTCGGCTCCACTTCGCCGAGACTCACGTAAGCGAAGAGCTCGCTCGTCCCGGTGCGGTAGGCGTTGGGGTCAAATCCATGGTCGGGCTCGACGACGGCGATGTCGAAGGCACGGAGTTCATCGATCGGCAGTTCGGCCCCGTAGTAGAACGCGACCGTCGGCGACGGCGACGAATGGCCGGGCGCGCTCATCGCTGGCACGGCGTCGAGGCCGACGCACAGGGCCATCACCGCCAAGGCGATGCCCCAGCGCCCATGCCGCCTAATCCCTTCGACCATGCGCATCTCCCGCGTTGCCAAGCTCATGACGTCAATCGTGTGGCTGACACACCCATCCCAAAGTTCGGCGGCCGCACTGGGCAAACTTTGCCCAGCTCTCGGCATCCTTGCCCCCGCCACGCAGACCCTCATCGCGGCCCGACGGCCGACTTTCCCGCGCTATTCGCCTCCCGAACGGTCAGGACACAAGAGTTTGAGGTCGAGACAGACCTCCCCCCTCAAAAGCTCCATATGAAGGAGCAAGTTCGCTGCCACAGGGAAGCGTGAATGCAGATGTGGTGACGTGACCTCTGATAGATGGGTCGGAGCGATGCAGGAGGAGGGATGTCTGGCTATGTGCGGGCGAGACGAGCGGACTGCCAGTTGACGAGCCAGACGCCGGACAGGATGAGCAGGATCCCCAGCACGTCCTGGAGACCGATGGACTCTCCGAGCACGAGGACGGACAGGAGCAGCGCGGAGACGGGAATGAGATTCACGAACACCCCGGCGCGCGAGGGGCCGATGCCCTTGACGCCGTAGAGCCAGGCCTGCTGGCCGAGCGCCGTGGCGAACAGAATCAGATAGCCCAGCGCCAGCCAACCGGAGGTCGGCACCGGCGCGGAACCGGCCGCCAAGAGTTTCTGGTCGGTCGGCAGCAGGAGCAGCTGCGGGATGATGGAAATGAGCAGGGTCGTCCAATTCACGAGCAACGGCGAGTGCGTCTCCATGACGCGACGGCCGCCGATGCTGTACAGGGCCCAGCTCACCAACCCCAGCAAGACGAGCAAGCCGCCCAGCACCGGATGGGAGCCGGCGGCGCTCTCCCCCCCTATCCCGGAGACCAGCGCCACGCCCGCGAACGAGAGGGCGCAGCCGGCCGCCACGGCCTTAAAGGGCACATCGGCCAGGATCAACGAGGAGAGAAAGGCCGTGATGACGGGGCTGGCGCCGATGATGACGCCCGCCGCCGCTGCGCCGATGTAGCGCAATCCGAAGAGGGTCAGCAGATGGTTGCCCAAGACCCCAAGCCCCAACAGGGCGAAGGTGCTCCAGTCCGCTCGTTTGATTTGAACCGACCCGCCTTCCTGCCACCACCAGAGCGGAATCAGCACGGCGAGCGCACCCACTCCACGAAGCACCGACGTTTCGACGGCGGAAAAAGAACTGAGCGCGAGCTTCTGGAATACGATGGAGCCGCCCCAGACGACGGCGGCCACCGTGAGGGCGGCGATGGCAGAGGCGTCACTGGGACGACCGGATGACGGAGGCGCATCGGACATGGCGCAGACTCCTACCAAGCCGCGACCGAGCCGTCAAGCGATTTTCGGGGGAGGCTTACGGCACCAGGCTGGAGACCAAGACGGCGATGCGATATTCCACGACGCGCTGGATCAGAGAAGGCAGATAGGGGTTGAGTCGGGTGTCATTGAGACCGGAGGCATCAACACGCTCACGAATCTGTTGAGCAAAGGCCGCCAAGGGGTCCGATTCCGGCTCCTCGGCTACGGGCTGCGTCTCCTTCGCCACAACGGGAGACTCGGCCTCCGCCTCAGCCTCGATCGGCGCGGGCTCAGCGACCGGCACAGCCGGCACTGGATCAACGGTCGATTGAGGCTCGGCGGCCTGTGGGGCCACACTCGCAGCCTGCTCGTCGGCGGATGCGGGAGCAGGTTCGGGCCGAGCCTGACCATCTCCCTGGGAGTCGGCGAAGACCTCTTCCACCACTTCGAGCTTCAGGGGCTCGGGAGCTTGCTCTTGTTTCTGATCGGAGGCGGCGGGCAGCAGCGCCTTCAAGCTCAGCGGAGTCTGGTCGTGCCGCTGCCGGAGGAATGAAGCAAAGAACTCCTCGATCGCTGCGGCAAGCGCCCCGGACTCTGCCAGAGCCTGATCCGACGCCAGCGTGGTGTCGCCGGTGCTGAGCACTTCTTGCTCGACAAGGGTGCGACGGGAATAGCTCGCTTCGAACCGATAGCTGTGCAAGGAGCCCAAGTCTCGAATCTCGAGCGCGCGCTCGAAGACCTGATCGATCCGACCGTTGAAGAACGCGGCCGCAATGTCGTCGATCGACGTGAGGAGCGCGTCCAAATCGTCCCGCTCCCGTTCGCTCAGGTCGCCCTCGACGACGGCTTCCACCGCATCCAGCGTGCTCAATTCGGTCGTCGCCAGTTGCGCCGACAGATCGGGCGCCGTCGATCGGCCGGTCCGATCGTAGGCGATCGAGGAGAGATCCGCACGGGCGGCGCGTCCGGCGGAGAGCGTCACGGTATCGCCCTCATTGGTACGCACCGTGAGGCTGGCCTTGGCGTGAAACTCCGCAGCCACACGCAGGCGGGTGAAGGACTCCGATGGCGATGGGACGGACCGAATCAAATCCGGAGAGGCGGAGGCTCTGGGCGCACTGACCGCAAAGGACATGAGACCTCGGAGACTGCAGGCGACTCGTCTGCAGTCCTATCGGTCCCGCAAGGAGGAACTGAAGATGCGTGAAGGTGAGGCGCGCCCCCTCCTGAGACGACATCGAAAACGGAGCCCAATCGCCAGCACCGACAGTCATCGAGGATCAAAGGGGATCGCGCCGCACGCGCCGGACGTCCCGAGGCCAGCGCTCCCCTCACTCGCAACCGACAGCAACCGGCACCGCCTCAATCCGTCTGCGGGTCGATGGATACTCGACCGTTTGACAAGCTGCGGAAGAACGGTTATTGCTCCTCCCATTCGTCCACATGCATCGAGATCGCAGGCAAGGACCAGTCGCCACGCAGGATGCTCAAAAAGGCCGCCATCTCACACACCCTCCCGGGCGCGCGGCTCGACTGAGATCGCCGAAGTCCAAGACGCGCCTTTCCGCCGCGCGGCCGCAGCGGGCGAGCATGTGAACGCTGAACGATGAGGGGGAACAGCAGCGGGACGAGCGAGAAAAGCGGGGCGGGCGTGACGCGGAGGCGAACGTTTCTCGCCTTTCGCGCGCGTCTCGCCAGTCTCGCCGGATCCTCGTTCATCGCTCATCGTTCATACTTCAGCGTTTCCCATCAGGCGGACTTTTTCAGCAGCCTGTTAGAGTGGCCTCGCCTTCGGCCGGACGACCATCACGCCATCCCTCACCGTGACGAGGACAGCCGTGACGCGGGGATCGGCGGCGATCGTGCGATTGAGCGTTTGGATGGCTTCGGTGGATGGTTCGGGAGCCGGATGTTTCAAGACCTCTCCGTCCCGAAGCGCATTGTCGAGCAGGATGACGCCGGTCGGCGCCACCAGGTCCAACGCCCGCGCGTAGTAGTGGGGATAGTTGATCTTGTCCGCATCGATGAAGATCAAGTCGAACGGACCGGGCAGGTCCGCCAGAGTTTCAAGGGCCGGCCCCATGCGGACGGTAATCTTGCGGCCGTGGGGACTCTTGGCGAAATAGCGGCGCGCGAGGACGGCAGCGGTCTCATCCACCTCGCAGGTGATCACCTCCCCCTCGGCCGGCATGGCTTCCGCGAAGCAGAGGGCGCTGTAGCCGGTGAACATGCCGATCTCCAAGACGCGCCTGGCCCGGACCAGCTGCGCCATCATCTTCAAGAACGCGCCTTCCAGCGGCCCGACGAGCATCTGCGGCCATTCCATGGTCCGGTAGGTTTCTTCCCGCAGCGCGCGACAGATGGCCGACTCGGGGATCGAGTGCGCTTCGGCATAGGCTTCGATGTCGGGCTCGACGAGAAAATCCATCCTCCCTCGCTGATCGCCGTTGAAACCGACTCACGGCTTCCGTAGACTGCGGCATCCTAACAAGAAATCCGACGGATGAGAACGCTCAAGACCCTTGAACCCCTGACCGCGCGCCTGGTGGCCATTCAACACCTCAAGAGCGCCGCGTCCCTGCTCTCATGGGATCAGGAGACCTACATGCCGAGCGGAGGCGGGACCGCCCGCGCCGATCAGCTGGCGACCCTGGAAGGCTTGGCGCACAGCCAACTCGTGTCGCCCGAAACCCAGCGACTCTTGGAACAATGGGTGGACCCGGCCAGCGGCCAGGCGCGGGACGCAGGCGGCGATCCCTGGGATGAGCCTTCTCGCGCGCTGCTGCGGGAAACGTGGCGGGACTATCGGCGGGCGACGAAACTCCCCTCCGAGTTCGTCACGCGCCTCGCGCGAGAGTCCTCCCTCGCCCAGCAAGTCTGGGTCGACGCGCGCGCCGAGGACCACTTCAAGAAATTCCTGCCGCACCTCCGCACGCTGGTCGGCCTCAAGCGGGAGGAAGCCGGCTACGTCGGGTTTGAAGCCAGTCCCTACGACGCGCTCGTGGACACCTACGAACCGGGCATGACGGTCGCGCACATTACCCCGCTCTTCGCCGCGCTCAAGGCGCGCCTCGTGCCGCTGCTGCGCCGCGTGCTCGACTCGCCGGTGCGGATCGACGACGCCTGCCTGCGCCGGGCCTACGACGCCGGACGCCAGATGGAATTCGGCAAGCTCGTGCTGACGGCCATGGGGTATGACTTTGCCCGCGGGCGTCTGGATCTCTCGGCCCATCCCTTCACCACGTCGTTTCATCCGACGGATGTGCGCGTCACCACCCGCGTCTTCGAGCAGGACCTGCCCTCCTGTCTATTCAGCTGCATTCACGAGGGCGGCCACGGGCTCTACGATCAAGGGCTGGACTCGGAGCGGTACGGCACGCCGCTCGGCGAGTCCTTGTCGCTGGGCATCCACGAGAGCCAATCGCGCCTGTGGGAAAACTGCGTGGGACGTTCGCTGCCGTTCTGGCGCTGCTTCTTCCCCATGCTGCAACAGGTCTTTCCCGACCAGTTGGGTGCGATCAGCCTTGAGCGGTTCTACGCCGCCGTCAACCGGGTCCAGCCGTCGTTGATTCGCGTGGAGGCCGACGAACTCACCTACAATCTGCACATCATGGTTCGCTACGAGATCGAGCGGGCGTTGATTGAAGAGGGATTAGACGCTGGCGAACTGCCAGCGCTCTGGAATGACAAAATGCGGGAATACCTCGGCATCGTGCCCGACTGCGACGCGACCGGCGTGCTGCAGGACGTCCATTGGTCGATGGGCGCCTTCGGCTATTTTCCCACCTACACGCTGGGCAATCTCTACGCCGCGCAGTTCTACAACCAAGCCTGCCTGGAGATCGGCAATCTTGAGGATCACCTCGCGGCGGGCCAGCTCACGGTCCTCACCAAGTGGCTCAATCAGAAGATCCACCGCTGGGGCCGCACGTTCACCGTGGAACATCTTGTGCGCCGCGTGACCGGCGGCACGCTGAGCCCGGAGCCCTTCCTCGCCTACGTCGAACGGAAGTACGGACAGCTCTACCGACTGAGTTAATCTCCCCGACCGCGCGCCGTTCATTTCTGCTCCAACCCTTCGGTCTATTTTCGACCCCCGCTGAAGGCGGCCGCCTGCAAGTCTGGCGAGCCCGCCTGCCCCGATTTCACATCACATCGCACACAAGCCCTTGAATTCCCGGCACGAACCTGCGCTGCCTCGCCGGTGGCACTCGCCTTGCTGACTGACTCCCCCCTCGTGACGTCACAAGCGGTGGGAATTCAAGAACGCAGAGCAGTGGACAAAGGAGGACTCGAATGACGTTCAAAGGATTGGTCATCGGAACGGCGGCCTCACTCAGCCTCGTGGCGCTCGGCGCGCAGGACATGGCCTTTGCGAAGCCGGGCCAGGGGCGCGACGGCGTCGGGAGTGCGGTGCCGGGCCGGATGCGGATTGAATCGAAACTGACCTCGTCGCTCCCCGGCGTGGAAGGTCATGTCCGGTGGGAGATGCGTCAGGATCGGGAACGGTTCATGGGACGGATTGAAATCCCCTTGCCGTCGAGCGTGATCGCCGGCGACCCGGACGAGACGGTGGTGACCATGCACCTGCTGCGCGGCGTGCAGGAATATGCGACCTGCAGTCTCGTGCTGGATGAACCGGATCCCTTGGTGGCGCAGTACAACGTTACAATCGGACGCCGCGGCGAGACCCTCGTGGCCAAGCATGGCCAGTGTGACGTCGACCTGAACATGGTCGATGTGCAACCGGGCTTGCCGGCGGTGCAGGACGGCGATACGACGACGATCGATGTCGGATCGACCCCCAACGTCCTCAGCGGTACCCTCCTCAAGAAAGGCGCAGTCCTGACCCGCTAATCCCACCTCGGCGGACAAGGGCCCGGCTCTCACTCATCGGCCGGGCCCTTGTCCCATCGGAAGACGCTGTCAGGGATCGTGAGCGCAGGACGAGTCGGAACGCTTACCTCGTCAAGGCAAGGTCGCGTGACACCACGGCATCGTGGTGAGCGCGCTGAAGCAGATCGCCGATCGCCTGCTGCGCCTCGGCGATCGAACGGGTGAGCTTCACGTAGTTCGTACGTAGTTCCATCTCGCTGGGCCAGCGGGTGACCGGGCCCCGCATCTGTTCCGCAGGAGCGGCCCAAAGGGCGGCGGCGCCACGTGAAACCGGCCGGTCCTCACGGACAGGGCCCGCGGTACGATCATCGTTCAGCACCAGCATCACCACCGCGCCGGCCGCGCCTGACTGTGCGGGATAGGCGCAGAGTCCGTATTGCACGTGAGGATCGAGCGGCCGACCGTCGGCGCCCTGCGTGATCTCGGCGAACAAGTACCCTTGGTAGGGGATCGGCCGAGCGGCCCCCGCCCAGGCATTGACCAACTCTTGCGACACGAGGCCCATCGTGCCCGCCGAACGGCCCCTGCTCTGCACGAATTCCGGCAGTTGCCGCGCGAAGACGAACTCCCCGCCCCGCTCTTCGATGCGATATTGTTCCTGCGCCACCTGATACTCGCGCAACTTCGCGAGAGCCGCCGTCGCCGCCGCCTGCTGCAGCGCCTCACCCCAGGGAGTTGAAACCGAGCGGGATGACGTGGAGGACTGTGACAGCGGGAACATCTGTGGCAGAGGCCCGCGCGCCTGATGCTGCGCTCGATAGCCCCAGGCCGCCGCACACAGCAGGAGGAGCATGAGTATGAGCTTGTTCATGGAAGCACCGACACTTTTACACCCCGAGGGGCGTAGTATCGGTGTCGGCTCATCCCCGGCTGGTCTTGAGACATGTTTCCAGCGCGTCCGTCTCAGCTGGGATTCCTTCCTTGCGTACTCACCACAGGCATGGTACGGTGGTTTTAGTCGCGCCGGACAACCCTCGAGTGACCCGCCCATCTCACGGGCGGGCTCGGACCTCCGGCGGGACCATCGGTTCCCGGGTCGCTGCGCCAGCGTTTGCCAGCCTCTGCTCGCATACCCCGTTCGGCACTACCGTGGAATGAGTGTCACTCGTCAGAAGGAGAGGTGTTCGTGTTTCATCCTCTGTGGTTCAGTATTCGCAACGGCCTACGCACCAGCGCAGGTAGTCTCTATCACATTCTCATCGTGGCCTTGAGCGGAGGCATCGCCTTCCTCCTCCCGGCCGGCGCCAAACAGGTCTTGGCGATCTGGCCCCGCCTGGAGCACGACAAGCTGTCCTTGGTCGCGCTCGAAATGACGACCGCGATCCTCCTGATGGTGGGGTTTAATTTCCTCCATCGGAGTCTCCGAGACCGCCGCCTCGCCGCGGTGGCCACCGGGGCGGGGCTGGTGGCGTTCTTCCCGCGGCGCGCGAGAGGCGCCCAGAGCCGCATCAAGGCGCTCAAGGAGGAACAGGGCACCGGCCGCACGATGATGGTGATCGGCTCCAGCGGCTACAGCAGCTTTGTGGATCATATGGGCGACCTCTCCAGCGTGCTGGAGAAGTGTTTAGGCGCCCACGTGCTCCTCGTGAACCCCTACAGCCCGGAGGCCAGCGCGCGTATTCAGGCGATTCACCATCCCGATATCGGGCTGAATACCTTTCGCAATGAGGTGCGGCAGAGCATCGAGTACTTGAAACGCCTGAGAACGATCGGCAAGGCCGTGAAGCTCAAGCTCTATGCCGACCCGCCGCTCGTCAAGATGGTCATTCTCGGAGACTATCTCTGGCTCCAGCACTACCATTCCGATCTCAACGTCCAAACCATGCCGGAATACGTCCTCCGGCATAACCGCAAGGACCACGGGCTCTATACGCTCTATGCCCACTACTTCATGCAGCGGTGGGACAGCCCCGACATTCCCGAGTACGATTTTGATACGGATGAACTGGTGTATCGAAACCGGAGCGGACAGGAGCTCAGACGGGAGCGGTTCGGCGAGGAGTCGATCTCGACCGATGTCCAGAGCCTGGCCGATGCCCTCGAGCCGAGCCGAGAACCCGCGCAGCTGGTCTAGCCCTGTCCCCGAAGGGACTCGGGCAGTCGGCTACACGCCGATGGTTTCCAGATAGCCCAGATCGTCGGAGGAGAGTGAAAAGGATTCGGCCGCCAGGTCTTCCCGCATATGGTCCGGGTTACTGGTCCCCGTGATGGGCAACATGCCGATCTGCATCGCGAAGCGAAAGACGATTTGCGCCACGCCATGGCCGACACGAGCCGCCATATCACGGACTCTGGGATCGCCGAAGACCTCCCGATTGGCCGTCAGCAGCGAAAACCCCTGATAGATGATGCCCTGCTCGCGGCACAGCTCACGCACTTCCTTGTCCCATCCGAAGGCGGCGTAGCAACGATTCTGCACCACCATCGGCTTGTGCTTGGCCCGCCCGCAGAGCTCGGCCAGCTGCACGGCGGACACGTTGCTGATGCCGATCATCTTGGTCTTGCCGGACTCGTAGAGTCCTTCGATCGCGCCCCAGACTTCCCAATCCGCATGACCCAATCCGTAGCGTGAATAGGGCCCGTGCAGGACATAGGAATCCAGGTAATCCGTATGCAGATGGACTAAGGAACTCTCGAACGATTGCTTCACCTGCGTAGCCAGCGCGGCCGAGGGGTCATAGGGCGTCCGATGGTCCTGACCATTGGCCGGTGTAAATTTGGTTTGAAGGAACAGCCGATCGCGCGTCACGCCGCGAGTCGCCAGCTTCCGCAGCGCCTCACCGACCCTGGTCTCATCGTAATGGATGAGTTGGTTGGCCGTGTCGATGGAAGTAAACCCGGCGTCCACCGCCTCTTCGACTAGGCGCGTCGTGGCTTCTTTCTTCCACGCCGTGCCGTACATCCAGATCGGAATCTCGACGCCGTTATAGGCTTTGAGCATCATCATGGGGAAGCCTCCGGGCGCGTAGCATACACGAATCGGGAGGCGATCGAACAGCAGTCCGGCTATTTCCAACGCGCCGCGGACTTGCTAGAGTGCGGCGCACGGGAACGGCAGGAGTCGGCTTGGACACGCAGGCGCCGGGAGAGAACCACATCATTGAAATTCGCCTCAGCTACCGCTATGCCCAGGCCCACCCCTGGGTCGTGTCGGCGATGACAGGATTCTTCTCCGCCTACTTCATGGAACACCCGGGCTTCCGGGTCCAGCGCCACTTCGACGACCTCGCCTCCGGCATGCACGTGTGGGTCTGCGAGGTCCCGCCCGGCATGAAGGTCCCCTCCCTCCTCAAGCGCCTGCAAGCCGACATTCCCCCCTCCACCCATAGCCAGCCGCCGGTAGAGCCTCCCGCTCCGCCCCACTATCTGATTGATCTTCCCGTCGCCTAAAGGATCGCGCCACAACACAAGTGCCCCCACCAAGGCAGGGCTCCTTCTCCCAAAGGAGCATGGATATTCCGCCCCGCGCCGCAGTAGACTGTACGTAGTGCGGATGCCATCTGCAGCCTCACAGCCCGCCAGACAGGAGGTGGCCAATGAACCGAATGCTGCTCATAGCCCTCGTCGCCAGCTCGCTCTGCACGCCATCCCTCTCCCTGTCGGCTGAGACGACCGAGACCCCCGAGACCGCCGGCGTCTGGGAATGTCCACAAGCGGGAGGGGAGACCCTCTTCACCAACCGCAAGGCGCCGGGCTGCCGCCCCATTGAGCTGAAAGAACTCTCCGTCGTGCCCCCGCTCGTGTTTCCTCCAGGATCAGGCTCGGCCGAGCGCACCATTGTCGTCGAGCGACCTGCGGCGGCCGTCCCAACCACCGCCATGCAAAACATCCCGGACTCCGGGAAGGGATGGTATGGGAATATCGCGCCTTCAGGGTCGACGCGGGAGAGGGTCTGCGCGCTGTACGGGGAATGGATCAATCTGAACGAACGGACGCGCGGCGGGATGTTCTTCGGCAGCGACCCCAACTACGGCAGCGATCCGACCGGCCGCAATCAGACCTCTTCAAGCTACCCCTTCTACGACAACGCCCGCTGGGTCACGCTCTCCCGCCTCTTCGGCGGCGGCTTCGTCCCCGTGGGTTGTCCGTAGGGGGTGCTACGCTCAACAGACCGCCGCTCGGCTGGACTAATTGCCGCGCCAATATGACTGTCCGCAGACGATGCAAATTTCCGATCCCGTCGCGGACTCCAAGTAGAATTCCTTCTCCCTGATGTGATGCGAACTAGCGGCCCCCCCTTCCGCTTCCACACTTCTTTCAACACTTCCGCCTCCTCCGCCCCCATCCTCTCTTTCCCTACAGTGCCGCATCCAGCTTGTCCCTGGTCATGCGGTGAGCGGGTGGCGGCAACCTGGGAGCCCAGCCGCCTGCAGCGGGGTCCCCACACCGGGCGGGGTGCGAAGCCGGCTGGGCTGGTGGCCGACAGAACCCGCTCACCGTTCAAGATTCCTCCGGCAGCTGGATCGGCCCCGCTAGTTTTCCTCGGTTTTCTCTCTTCGATCCTCCTCCCAGCCGACTCCAGCTATTCTTTCATTTGTGAGGGCCCAGGATGCTCCCTACGTGCGCGCGTCCAACGAGGCCCGCCCTTCTCACCCACCCGCCCCGCGGACGCCAAGACGTCCGCCTTCCCGGCGGGCGCGCGTTCCGGGAGCAGGGAAATCGCCAGACGGCCCTGTTTTCCCTCATTCCTCCGGCAGCTGGATCGTCCATTCCAATGCTCCTTCCAAGCTTGCTCTATCTCCTCCCCCTTCTCTCAGGGACCGATTCCAGCTTACACCTCAAGAGGGAGAGCCCCCGTTGGTCCGACTGCGGCCGTCGAGCGAGGCCATTCTGATAGCGCGCGCTCCGGGAGCAAAGGACCAATGGGGGCTTCTCCCTAACTATTCTTCGGGTAGCTGGATCGGCCCTGCCCACTCCCCCTTGGCCAACTTCACCTCCTGATATCCCCCATCCGGCCACTGAAACTGCCCCACCTCATCGACCTGCACGATGAACGGATCAGCCTCATGCGCCTCGCCGCGAAACCAGTACCAGCCGGCGACTGTGGGTTTGTTGAACGTCCATCGATAGTCGGTCATGGGGGACATTCTGAAGCCGACAAGCTTGAAATGTCCAGTTGCGATTAGTTAGAAATCCCTCTGCAAGGCGGCGGTGGTTAGACGACAGCCGACTTCACCGAACGCGTGGGGACCCACCGCGGCGTTGTGGAGAAGGAAAGCGGGAACTGACTGAGTCCGCGAAGGAATTCCCGAAGGCATTCCGCTCCACAACGCCCGGAAGGGTCACGCGGGAAGGTGCGGAGGCAGGAGGCTGATCACCGCCGACTTTACTCCCTATCGAGGAGAATTCGAATGAACCCTACATCCCCACCGCCGCGCTCAGGCGGCTCAGAGACGAGGGAGGAAGCGAAAACTCGGATTGCACTTCGATGCGGGCGGGCACCAGCAGCGTTGAGTGAAATGAAATAGCGCGGATGGGCAGGCGGCTCTCGGGCTCCGCCGGCGTGCTGACTTCCACCGCCTCGACCGACTTGGAAATGGCCCCGCTGTCTTGCGGTCCATAGGTCGTCGCGACCGCCTTCACAATTTCCAAGACCTTCTGATTGGTCTCGACGCCCTCCGAGGCCTTCAGCAACAGATCCACGGCATCTCGCGCTTTGGCCGTGAGATCAAAGTTCTCCAGCCGTTCCTTCTTGCGCAGCGCGAGCAGATCGTTGTCCAAATCCTTGCTGTAGGCGCCGTAGGCGAAGCGGAAATACTCGTAGTGAAAGCCTTTGAAGCCCTGGGCAAACATCTGCAACTCGCAGAGAAAGGCCAACTGCTGGACTTTCACGTCGCTCATCAAGACCGCCGCCGGAGATTCCTCCTCCGCGTCCTCCGACGCCTGATCCTCAGGCTTCTGGAGCAGTTGCAGCGCGTAGAGCAGCAGCGCGCGATCGATCGCGATGTCGGATGGCTTTCTCATAGCTCGAAGAGCGTATGGCGTATGGCGAATAGCTTATAGCAAGGGGATCTGTCCGGACTATATGCCATCAGCTATAAGCCATCAGCTCTTGAGCTATTGAATGTCCGCCGAGAGCCCCTGCGCCATGACGATCTTCGTATCCAGGTTGTACGTGACCGCCTTGGGGTGGGTCAAGACCGGAATGAGCCCGGCCGCGGAGGGGATGAGGTTGCCGGATTGCTTGACGCCGCCGAAGGGCAGGCGCACGCCGGCGCCGATGCAGGGCAGGTTCCAGTAGAAGATGCCGCACTCCATGTGTTCTTCGGCATACTTGGCCTTGCGATAGTCTTCCGTAATGATCGCGCCCGAGAGCCCATAGCGCGTATCGTTATAGACGCTCACGGCCTGCTCGACGCCGCGCACCGGCACGATGGCCACATGCGGGCTGAAGGCCTCTTCCGTCAGACAGACGCTCGTGTTGCGCCAGGCGCCCGTGTAGACAAAGGGCCTCAACCAATAGCCGTCCGGCGTCGGCGGCGGCTCACTATTGCGATCGAGCAGGATGTCGAATCCCTCCTTCCGCGCCAGGTCGTTGAACTTCTTGCCCTTCTCGACTCCCTGTGGGTTGATCATCGTGCCGTAGAAGGCCGTCTCGTCCACCGGATCGCCGACCTTGATCCGCTTCGCGGTCGCCACGAAGCGCTCGCGGAACCGATCGATCACGCGCTCGTCCACCAGCATGCGGCTGCCGGTCACGCACCGCTGGCCGGAGGTCTTGAAGGCCGACAGCACGCCGGCCGTGACGGCCATGTCCAGATTCGCATCGTCCATGACCAGCACCGCGTTCTTGCCGCCCGTCTCGATCGTGCAGACCTTGTTCGCGTGCTTGGCCACTTCCATCTTGATCTTGAGGCCGACTTCGTAGCTGCCCGTGAACAGCACCACCTGCACCTTGGGATGCGCCACGAGCGGCGCGCCGACCGTATCGCCCGCCCCCTGCACAACTTGGAACACGCCGGGCGGAATGCCGGCCTTCTCGAACCATTCGGCGATCTTGGCCCCGCACATGGGGGTGTACTCGCTGGGCTTGAGAATGACGCAATTGCCGAGCACCAGCGACAAGCCGGTGAGCCAGAAGGGCAAGGCCACGGGAAAGTTCCAGGGCGTGATCGCTACCACTACTCCGCGCGGCTCCAGCACTTCGTAGCAACGCTTGGTGGCCACTTCGTCGCCCATGACGCGGCCATATTGTCCGATGTGTCCATAGGCGAACGCGTATTGTGCCGTATGCACGGCTTCGACGATGTCGGCCCGCGCTTCGTTGATTTGCTTGCCCGCCTCCCGCGCCAGCAGCTTCGCCATCGGCTCTTGATCCGCCTCCATATAATGGGCGACCTTGAGCAGGTACTCAGCGCGTTTGACCAAGCCGAGACCTCGCCAGGCTTCGAAGGCCCGCGTCGCAGCGGACACGGCTTCTTCGATATCGGCGGGACCGGATTCCGGAAAGGCGCCGATCACCTCGCCGGGATGGGCAGGATTGCGGCTCTCGAAGTACCGGCCGGAGTGCGTCGCCTTCCAGAGGCCGTTGACGAAATTTTCCACACGCGGGACAGCCATAGCACGACCCTCCCCTGGTCAGCGTGATGCCAATTCCTCACTCTACCACCTCCCCCTGCGGAGACGAAATCTTTCCGGCAAGGGAGGACAGCCCGCTCGCACC
>CAYZTJ010000009.1:35740-45173 GCA_964481215.1 uncultured Nitrospira sp.
CCCGCACCCCGTACCTTACTCTCCCCCCATCGCTTCCTCCTTGACCGGCTGGGCCAGTCCATTTAAGATTTCGCTCCCACTCGGAGGCCACATGGCGAGCGCCCACAGGGTTCGCAAAGACAAGGACATCGACGTGCTCAAGGAGCACCTGTCCAAGCATCAGCTCAAGCTGACCCGCCAGCGGGAGCAGATCCTGGATGCCTTTCTCAAAGTCGAACACATCACGGCGGAGGAAATGTATCACCGCCTGGCCAAGCGGATCCCGCACCTGGGGCTGGCGACCATCTATCGGACCCTCAATCTCTTTTGCGAGGCCGGCCTGGCGCAGGCGCGCCACTTCGGTTCCCAAACGCAGTACGACAACGTGGCCCACAAGGGCCACCACGACCACCTCATCTGCACCTCCTGCGGCCGCATCGTGGAGTTCGAGAACGAGGAGATCGAGCGGCTCCAGACCGAAGTGGCCTCCAAGCACGGCTTCTCGATTCAGCAGCACCGGCTGGAACTCTATGGTGTCTGTTCAGGCTGCCGTCATTGACCCTCTCTTTTTTTGCCTGTACAATTGAGAGCATGAATCAAAATCAATATCAGAGGCCTGCCCTCTGCTGGCTCGGCGCCTTCCTCTTCATGATGGGAACGGCCTTCCCGGTCGAGGCCGCCGACCGCCTGGTGGTCTATTCCGGCCGGGCCGAGCGGATGATCAAGCCGGTGCTGGATGCCTTCCAAACCAAGACGGGCGTCCAAGTGGACTTGCTCTCCTCCGGCTCGACCGAGCTGGTGAATCGTTTGCAGGCCGAAGGTCCTCGCACGTCCGCAGACCTCTTCATTACCAACGATGCCGGCAGTCTGGATCGCGCCTATGAGCTGGGGCTCCTCCTCCCGCTCTCGTCCAAAGAGGTTGAGCAGGCCATTCCGCCGACCTATCGCGCGCCGGACAACAGTTGGGTGGGGCTCTCCGGCCGCGTGTGGGCGCTGGTCTACAACACGAGCCAGACCTCGCCGAAAGAATTGGCCTCGCTCTTTGATCTGGCCGACCCGAAGTGGAAGGGACGCATCGCGATCCCCAACGCGGGCAGCGAGTATTTGCAGGCCGGCGTGTCGGTCCTCCAAGCGACGCACGGCGATGACCGGACCAAGCGGTTACTCGAAGGCCTGAAAGCCAACGCCGGCACGCAGGTCTTCGGCAAGAGCTCACAGATCGTGGAAGCGGTCGCGAAGGGACAGGTCGCGGTCGGCATCGTAAATCACTATTACATCTATCGTCATCTGGCAGCCCAGCCGACCGCGCCGATCGCGATCGTGATGCCCGATCAGCAACCAGGCGGCATGGGCGCCATCTTGAACGCGGCCGGCGTCGGCATTGTGAAGCAGACGCGCCATGCCGAGGCGGCGAAACAGTTGGTGGAGTTCCTCGTGTCGCCGGACGGCCAAAAGATGTTTGCCGACCTGAACAAGGAATATCCCCTTCGCGCCGACGTCACCCCGGACCCGGCCCTCCCCGCCCGCGCAAGTTTCCGCACGGCCGCCGTGCCCCTCTCCCGATTGAGCGAATTGCGGGAGCCGGCCATGGCTCTGATTGAAAAGAGCGGCCTGCGCTAGCACTCCTCGACTTCCATGATCACCGCCGCGCGCCAGCCTATCCAGAGCCCCTTATCGGTGATCGCGATCGGCGTGGCGGGCTTCATTTGCCTGCCGCTCTTGTACGTCGGCTACCTGGCGCTGACTGCCGATTCCGCCCTCTGGAGCCGGCTCTGGGGAACGCGCATTCCCGAGTTGCTCTGGAACACCGCGTCGCTGGCCGCCGGCGTCGCCGCGGCCACGCTGGCGCTGGGGCTCTCGCTGGCCTGGATCGTCGTGCGTTACGAATTTCCAGGCCGCCGCTTCTGGGAGTGGGCGCTGGTGCTCCCGCTGGCCATGCCGACGTACGTCCTGGCCTACGTCTACGCCTATCTCATGGGGCCCGGCGGCCCCGCGCCGCTGCTGTCGCCGCAGAGCTATCCCGGGGTCACCCTGGTCATGGCGCTCGATACCTTTCCCTTCGTCTACCTCCTGGCGCGCGCGGCCCTGTTGAATTTCAACGTCTCCTTCGAAGAAGTGGCGCGTGCCTGCGGCGCCTCGCCGCTGAAGACGCTCTGGCGGGTGACCTTGCCCTTGATGCGGCCGGCGGTGGTGGCCGGGCTGTCGCTGGTCATTCTCTATGTCGTTTCGGACTTCGGCGCGGTGTCCCTCTTGCGCTTTCAGACCTTGACCTACGGCGTCTACCAACAATTGACCGGCCGCTACGACCATGCCGCCGCGAGCGTGCTGAGCCTGCTCCTGGTAGTCTTTGCCTTTGCCTTCCTCGTGGCCGAACGGTGGTTCCGCCATCGCAGCCGCTTCTATCAAACGACGGGCCGCTACCGCGCCCCTGAACGACGCCGATGTGGACTCGGCGGCGGTCTCGCGGCCACGCTGCTGGTCGGTTTAGTCTTCGCCGCCTCCTTCGCCGTTCCCGCCTGGTACCTGTTCAAGTGGAGCGCGGAGGCGATCGCGCAAGGCGCCGTCGACAACCGCTTCTTCGGCTATGTCTGGAACAGCATGCTGCTGTCGGGCCTGGCCGCCTCCGGCGCGGTGATCATCGGCATTCCCCTCGCCTATTTGGCCAGCCGTTACCCCTCGCGCTTGAATCTGTTCTGTCTGCAGGCCGCGCACACCGGCTATGTGCTGCCCGGCCCCGTGGCCGCCTTCGCCGTGCTCGCACTCTTTGCGCAAGCGGCCCCCATGTTCTATGGCACGGTGGTGGTGCTGATCGTCGCCTACATCGTGCACTTTCTGCCGGCGGGCTTGCAGTCGATGGAGCCGGCCATTCAACAGGTGACGCCGAACCTGGAAGAGGCCGCGCGGAGCCTCGGCCTGGGCCTGTTTCAGACGATCCGGAAAGTCACGCTGCCCCTGGTGCGGACCGGCTTCATCGTCGCCTGGGTCTTGATGTTCTTGCAGAGTATGAAGGAGCTGCCGGCGACGCTGCTGTTGCGCCCCGTGGGCTTCGATACCTTGGCCGTGCGGGTCTGGCTGGAAGCCAGCGAAGAGTATTACCAGATGGCGGCGCCGTCGGCGCTCTTGATCGTCATCATGAGCCTGCCGGCCTTGTGGCTTTTGGTCTCGCGCGACTGGCGCGCCGCCTAAAGAGCGACACGATCCATGTCCATCGGCCAAATTACCAGAGCAAGTGCGGCGCAGGGCGCGGCAACCAGGGCCGCCGCCCGCCGTCTCGTGCTCGAGCTGCGGCACGTGACCTGCGCCTATCGGAGCGGCCATCCGGCGATCGCTGATATCTCGATCCAGGCGCGGGAGGGCGAGATTCTCTGCATCCTGGGCCCCTCCGGCTGCGGGAAGACGACCACGCTGCGCGCCATCGCGGGGTTCGAGCCGGTGCAGTCCGGCGAGATCTCCATCGATGGGACGCTGGTCTCGGCGCCGGGCACCATGGTCCCGACGGAGTCGCGCCGCGTCGGGATGGTCTTCCAGGAGTATGCGCTCTTCCCGCACTTGCGCGTCGCGCAGAACATCGGGTTCGGCCTCGAGCACCTGCCGGCGGACGAGCGCGCCTCCCACGTCCGCTCGATGTTGGAGTTGATCGGTCTGGCCGGACTGGAACGGCGCTATCCGCATGAACTGTCCGGCGGCCAGCAGCAGCGCGTCGCGCTGGCCCGTGCGCTGGCCCACAGCCCGGCCGTCTTGCTGCTCGACGAGCCCTTCAGCAATCTCGATCCCGACATGACCGGCAAGATGCGGCAGGAACTCGTGGAGATTCTGCATCGCACCAACACCACGGCCGTGCTGGTCACCCACGACCATGACGAGGCCTTTGCCATTGCCGACCGGATCGCGGTGCTGAACAACGGCCGGCTCGAGCAGTTCGACACGCCGGAAACCATCTACCACGTGACCCTCACACCCTTCGTCGCGGATTTCGTCGGGCAAGCCGACTTTATTCCCGGTGTCGTGAAAAATGGGAAGGTCCTGACGGACATCGGCGAGTTTCCGAACCAGCCGGGCTTCCCGACCGGCCTGCGGGTGGTGGTGATGGTGCGGCCGGATGACCTGCTCATCGAACCGACGACCGCCCGCGGCCCCCTGATTCAAGCGCGGCAATTTCGCGGATCGGAAAATCTCTACACCATCGCTCTGCCGTCCGGCCATGTGGTGCACAGCAGCGCCCCCTCCACCAACGTCTACCCGGTCGGCACGCCGGTGGCCTTGCAGATCGTCGCCACTCACACGGTGCTGTTCGAAGACCGGCGGACAGAGCCGCGCGATGCCGAGCCGCCGACCGGGCACGGTCACAATCGGCGAGCCGCCACCCCGCCCCATTGACGATCTTCCTTCACCTCTGGCAATCTGAGCCCCCCTATGGACGCCCTGAAATCCGCCATCGATTACGGCATCATCGGCCTGCTGGTCGCGCTGAGCGTCTGGGCCTTCGCGGTCGCCATCGAACGCTGGCTTTACTACAAGCGGGTGGACCTGGCCGCCTTTCCCAATCTGCAGACCTGCGAGATGACGCTCACGAAACGGCTGGTCATCGTCGGCACCATCGCCGCCAACGCCCCCTACATCGGCCTCCTCGGCACGGTGCTGGGCATCATGCTGACCTTCCACACCATGGGCACCTCCGGCCAGCTGGCGGTCAGCACGATCATGATCGGTCTCAGCCTCGCCCTCAAGGCCACGGCGGTCGGCCTGCTCGTCGCCATTCCCTGCGTCGTGATGAACAACCTCCTGCGCCGGCGCGTCTCTGAACTCCTCACCCAGTACAAAGTGACCCGTGGAGCGTGAACTCGACCAGATCAACGTCATCCCGCTCGTGGATGTCATGCTGGTGCTGCTGGTCATCGTACTGACCACCGCCACCTTCATCACCACCGGGCAGATTCCGGTCGATCTGGCCAAGTCAAAGGAAGCAGGCGATAAGAAAGACACGCCGCTGATCGTGACCCTGACCGCGGACGGGAAACTCTACCTCAACGACATGCCCGTGCCTCCCCAGGGCCTCGCCCAGGCGCTCTCCCAGCACCATCGCACGCACTTGGTCGTGGTGCGCGCCGATAAGGTGACGATGCTCGAACGATTCGTCGAAGTGGTGGACGAAATCAGGGGACTGGGGTTCGGGCAGGTGAGTTTGGAAGTGGTGAAGTCGTAGGATCCGAAAACCGCAACCGGCCCCGCAGCCCGGACGAGACCCATACCTTCCCTTCGGCATCAACGATCACGCCCTCGACGTCCGGCAAGTCCTCGATCAAGGCCATCCCCCGTTCGGGGCCCATCACGAAAATGCCCGTGTCCAGTCCGTCCGCCATCACGCCTTCTTTCGCGACGATCGTGACGCTCTGACAGGCGCGCGCCGGCCTGAGCGTGCGCGGGTCGAGAATGTGGTGGTACCGGACACCATCGCGCTCGAAGTACCGCTCGTAATCACCGGCCGTGGAAATGGCTTCGTGTTCCAACTCCAGAGTCCCCAGGACTCGCCCCGGCTCGCGCGGATGCCGAATGCCGAAGCGAAATCGCACCTCATCCGGCAAGCGACCGAAGGTTTTAATGTCCCCGGCGAGCGCCACGACGCCCGCGGTTGCGCCGGCGCGCTGCATCACCGTCACGGTCAGATCGGCGGCATACCCCTTTCCGATCCCTCCCACATCCACGCGCATGCCTCGGCGATCGAGCCGAGCCGTTCGGGTCTGGCGATCGAGATGCAGCCCGGACAGGTCGACCAGGGGGCGGAGCGCGGCAAGCTCGAGATCCTCGGGGATTCGCGCCTGCTCCGTGACGCTCCAGGCTTCGATGGCCGGCCCCAACATGATGTTGAAGCCGCCTTCCGTCAGCCGCGCGATCTCGATGGACCGCTGGAGGACCTCCAGGCTCTCCGGGCCGACGACCACCGGCGCGCCTCCCGCCGCGGCATTCACCATCGACAACTCGCTGGTCGGAATCCAGGTGCTCAGGAGCGATTCCAGCCTTCGAATCTCTGCAAAGCCGGCTTCCACCGCCTGCTGCGCCGAGCGCGCGCTCGGGGCCACCGCGGTGAGCGTGACCAGCGTGCCCATATGCATCTGTGCGCGACGAACGATGGTCGGGGACTCCCCGGCGAGAGACTTCTTCCCCTCCGGAAGCTCGGCACAACCTGCCAGACTAACGACAAGGGGTCCGGCTAGACAGGCTGCGAGCATCCGTCGAGTACGAGGCAACCGGGGTCGTGGCCGAGACAGGAAAAGCGCCAAACGGTCACCAGAGATGTCGGCGGAAGTACTTCTGATAGCGGGGATAGGGCATAACCTCATAAAGGCGAGACTCCCCCTCGGTCGGTTCGGGGAGCGTCGCGGTCCAGGCCACCGCCTGGCGCTTGGGGAATCGATGATGCAGCCACTCCTCCGCCCGCATCTGATCGCCGTGATCCTGGACGAGTGAAACCAGCACCATGCGCCCATAGCGAGGCGAGTCGACGCCGAATCGCCAGGTCCCGGCGTACGTCACCCCATCTGATCGGACGGAAAAATTCATCGACAGATCGGCCAAGGACAGGAACGGCCCCTCGCTGATTTGCACACGGGTCAACACATAATCGCCGGGGGGTACCGTTAGACCGAAGAGATGGTCATCGGATCCAACTGGGATTTGATAGCGCTCATGAGTCCGCTGGTGCTGGATCTCAACCCACCGGACTTGTGGCGGATAGATTCGGCTGGTCTCCCCCGTGATGATCGCCACGGCCCGCCCGAGCAACATCGGTTGGGCCATCTCCACTTGTCTTGCTGGAGTTTGCTCAACAGACGAGCCGGCGCACCCGACTGTGACTGTGATGATCAGCGACAGAAAGATCGCCCGAGATGATTGGGATCTGGTCGTGGCGCACATGCGGGCATTATAGCCTACTTTGACCTCATCCTTTGAGAGGACAAGCCCTCCCAAAGAGGGGCTTGACAGGGGCCAGTCAAAAGAGATATTAATAATCGTTCTCAATTTCAATTGGACGATACGTAAGAAACGTGAACCGGTCGATGCTCTCACACCCTGCCACAGACCACGGCCACCAGGCCGGCGAAACCCGCTGCGAATGCGGGCAACTGATCGCGAAACTGCGCAAGTCGGGGATCGAGTTGAAATGTAAACGGTGCAAACGGATTGTGTTGATCCCCTTTTCGGCTATTGAGGGTTGGGCCGTCCCTACTCTTCCTTAAACTTGCGAAGGAGTGATTCGAAGGGCCGTTACGCCCGCTGTAACACACCATAGGTCAGAGACCGTCAGAGTCCCGAGCCTATTATTCACGTTTTATTACACAAAGGAGAAGGGTCATGCAGAAGCCACTTCTCCTCGGGGTTTTGACCATCAGCCTGACCATGCCGCTGGCAGCGATCGCTGAAGACAAGACCATCGAGGACCGCGTGAAAGCGCTGGAACAACGGTACCAAAAGTTCGAAGAGCACGAGCGCCGTGAAAGCGTCACGGAGCGCAAGGAAATGGCCGCTCCGCCCGGCGGCCAGCCGTCCGCGCCAGGCACCGGGCCTATTACGGAGATCGCCAAGGAGCGTCCCGGCGAAGGCGCCTTGTCCTTCGGATCGACGGGGTCGGGGCGGTTGGTCTACGCCAAGCCCTTCTTGAGCGCTCCAAAATCGACGATCGGCGGCTATGCGGACATTCAGTTCAATGCGTTGACGGCCCCGAACTTCGACAATCGGAGCCGGAATACCTTCAACCAAATCCGCATGGTGCCCTTCATCTACGCAGACATCACCGACCGCATCAAGTTTGCGACGGAAATCGAAATCGAGCGAGGCGGGCCTAGCGCTCAGGTCAGCGGCGACGGCTCATTGCAGATCGAGTTTTCACAGATCGACTATCTAGTCAATGAAGCGATCAACCTGCGGGCCGGCGTGTTGCTGGTCCCAGTCGGGAAATTCAACCTCCTGCACGACTCTCCGCTCAATGACTTGGTCGATCGCCCGATGGTATCCCGTCTGGTCATTCCTAGCACTTGGTCGGAGGCTGGCGCGGGCCTCTACGGCACCGTCTATCCCTCCCGCATGGCGAAGCTGGACTACGAACTCTACGTCATCAACGGGCTCTCGGCCACTCCCGGTTCAGCCACCGCGACCAGCCGCATCACGGATGATGCCGGCCTTCGGAACGCCCGCGGTAGCTTGTCTCGCGATCGGGACGATGGAAAGTCGATCGTCGGCCGGTTCGCCTATAGTCCCATGCTGGGCATTGAAGTGGCCGGATCGTTCTATCACGGGTTGTATTCCAACAAGAACGCCGCCACGGGAATCAACAATGCCAGCAATTACGCGGACATCTTCGCAATCGACTGGACCTTGCAAAAGGGGCCATGGGAGTTGATCGGCGAATCGGCCTGGTCCCGCATCAGCGGCAACGAGACCGCCGGATACCGAGGCCCTGCGGGCATGCAAGGCTATTACATTCAGGCCAACTACCATTTCATGCCCGAATGGCTCAAGAAGGCCGCGCCGACTCATTTCACCGATGCGTCGACGTTTACGGCCGTCGTCCGATGGGAGCGCGTGGATACGGATACCGACGACCGCACTCTGGGGAACACGCCGACCGCAGCTGACCCCGGCTTCCATCGGGGCGAGCTCGAACGGCTCACCCTCGGCCTGAACTTCCGGCCGATCGAGGACACCGTGTTTAAATTCGACTATCAGTTCAACACACAGAAGAACACGACCATCAGCAACGTGACCAACGTCAGCACGAACCGAACCGGTCGCATCGACGGTAACGGATTCATGTTCATGGCGGCAACCTATTTCTAAGGCAGCGCGGCCGACCCTCATGAACGTATGGAGGGTCGGCCGCTTTCACGTAGAGGGACAGCCCGTGCAATCGATTCACAAGACAGTTGGAATACTCATTGGCATGGCTCTGACGGGATGCGTATCCGTCCCCGGCACGCAAGACCGCTATGTGGTGTGCAGTTACGACCAGGCGTGGGAGGCGGCGCTGGAAGCCATGAAAGACCGTGCCCTCGCGGTCCGCGACAAGGAGAAGGGGCTCATCGAGACCGGATGGCTCGAGGTGCCGGTCGATCCCCGTTTCTACGGCGCCTTTCATCGCGAGATCAAAGATAGCCGGGATAGGTCGAAAATGGTGCTGACGCTTAAGCAAATTCAAGATGTCACGCAGGTCAGTCTCACGGAGGACCGCGAACGCTGGGCCTGGCGAGGCGGTTCGAGGATGTTCGGGTGGACGCCGGCCGACCCATCGGAGGAAGCCATCAATTCGACCATGAATCGGGTCCAGGCCAAGCTCAAGGAGCGCGGATGTTCCAGAACCTAACGGGTCGATCGCTGACCGTTTCGCTCTTTGTCGCCGTTCTCATCGCCGGCGACCTTCCCGCTTGGGCGGCGGAGCGGATCTGGGACGGCGAACTGCGCC
>CAYZTJ010000010.1:0-1900 GCA_964481215.1 uncultured Nitrospira sp.
ATCGAAGGCTTGCTCACGGCCTCGCTCACCCTCGTCGGCATCACCGCGATGCTCTTTGTGCTGAATTGGAAGCTGGCGCTCTGGGCGCTCCTGCCGATTCCGGTGTTGGTCCTCTCGGCCACCTTTTTCACCCGGCGCATCCATGGCTATTACCACGAGATCCGGCGGCATGCGGCCGATCTCAATGCCTATTTGCAAGACGCTCTCTCGGGCATTCGGGAGACCATGGGATTCAATCGGCAGGGCTACGAGCAGGGCCGCTTCGATCAGCGGAGCCGCGCCTATGCCGGCGGGAACCTCAAGGCCATGCTGCTCTGGTCGGTCTACTCGCCGGGCATGATCTTCATGGGCAGCCTCGGCACGGCGCTGATTCTCTGGTATGGCGCGGGCGAAGTGGAGCGCGGCGCGCTGACGGTCGGCGAATTGGTCATGTTTCTTTCCTATCTCGCCCTCTTCTATGTGCCGGTGAATCAGATCCACGCGGTCAACCACATGCTGCAGCACGCCTTGGCGGCCAGCGAGCGCGTCTTTGACATCATCGACGCCGTACCGGATGTGCTGGATCGGCCGACCCTGCGCCCCACGGGACGCCTGCGAGGCGACGTGCGGTTCGATCGCGTGGGGTTCGCCTATCGGGCCGATGTCCCCGTGCTCAGGGAGGTCGGGCTCGAGGTGCAGCCGGGGGAGCGCCTCGCGCTGGTCGGCCCGAGCGGCGCGGGCAAGAGCACGATTCTCAAGCTCTTGATGCGGTTCTACGATGTCACGGAGGGCGCGGTCTTGCTGGACGGGCAGGATGTCCGCCGTCTGCCGCTTGCCTACCTGCGGGCGCAGATCGGGCTCGTGCAGCAGGAACCCTTTCTCTTCAATGGAACCGTGCGTGAAAACATCGCCTATGGCGATCCGGCGGCGGACGAGGCGGCGATCGAGAAAGCCGCCCGGGCGGCCCGGGCGCACGACTTCATCGCCGCCCTGCCGGAGGGCTACCATACCTGGATCGGGGAGCGCGGGGTCAAGTTGTCCGTCGGGCAGAAGCAGCGGGTCTCGATCGCGCGGGTGCTGCTGAAGGATCCGCCCATCGTCATCTTCGATGAAGCGACGTCGAACATCGACACGGAGACGGAGGTCAAGATCCGGGAGGCGCTGAACGTCTTGACGCGCGGCCGCACGACCTTCATTATCGCGCATCGCCTCTCGACGCTGCACGACGTCGATCGAATCGTGGTCGTCGATCACGGGTGCATCGTGGAGCAGGGGACGCATGAGGACCTGATGGGGCGCGGCGGGCTCTACGCCGGCCTGTACGAAGCGCAGTTTCAAATCTAGGCGAGGGGCGATAGGCGAGGGGCGAGGGGCTGGGGGGCAAAGGGCCGTGAAAGGTGAAAAGTGAAGATTGGGAAAGAATAAACCAAAAGTGAGGAGTGTGTCGGCGGTGAAGAGACGAGTCCTTTCTTGCCTATAGCCTCGTGCCTCTCGCCTCTAGCCTGGAGTGAAGCATGGTCTTGAAATTTTCCTACGACCCGTTGGATCATGAGCATGCCGGCGGGCACTTCTATCACGTCTGCCGAGGACGGGTGGAAGATAAGGAACTTCTGGCGCCGCCGCCCGATCAGCCCTACGAGTGTCCGACCTGCGGCGTGGAGTTAGAGTTGGAAGACTTCTTTATCGCGCAGCAGCGGGGCTCAGTCTAGCTGGAATAGTGACTAACCATGCCGAGTAGTTCGGGGCGGAAGACGGTGGCGGTGATGCGGGGCTTGATGATGCTCTGCGACGCCTGCTACGACCAGGTGATGCAGGAGAAGCTCACGGACCACAAGAACTTCGTGAGCGATCACGAACGGCTGTTCGATACGATCTGCTTAGGCTGCACGGACATCAACCGCCCGCTCGTCGACGACATGCT
>CAYZTJ010000010.1:2000-5670 GCA_964481215.1 uncultured Nitrospira sp.
CGGCACCCCTTCCCATCGAAGTGTTTGCAGCTGGATTCGCCGGCCGTCACCTTCCAGGTCTTGAGCAGCGGCGCCTTGCCGTCCCGGGTCTCGACGACCACGTCGATCATGCCGCCCATCACCGGCAATTTGTCCAAGTGCGGCTTGGCGGCGTCGGGCGCTTCCACGGCGAAGACGGCGCCGCTGTTGGAGATGACGATCCATCCCTTTTCCTTGTCGACCATGATGATGGGGCTGTAAAACGAGCGCTCTTCGGCCTGGGACACACCGGCCCAGGCGCCGAGTAGGATCACGACCGCGGCGAGCACGAGGGGCAACATCGACCGACGCATGAGACCCTCCTCATGAAGGATAAAAAGGCGGGCCGTATTATGGCATGAAGGCGGACGGGCTGCCAGAGGGGAGGGGGCGTCCGGTCAGACTGTCTCGACCGTCGCGGGGGTGACCTGCTTGTCCCTGATCCAAAAGGTGCGGACATAGGGGGCGGCCTTCTGCTCCAGGGAGACGATGAGATAGGCGGCGTCGGGGTAGTAGGCCAGCCCGATGTCCGTCATCGAGGGATAGGCGGGCGAATGGGTGTGGGAATGGTAGATCACGGTCAGATCCAGGCCGCGCGCGCGCATGTCCTTGAAGGCCGCCAGCATCTCCTTGGGTTCCATGAAGTAGGCGACCTCGGCGCGCTGGGCGGCGGAGAGCCCGCCCAACTGCTTGACGTCGGCGTCATCGAAGACCTGCACGGCGCGGGCGTCCTTGGCCACCGTGTTGGTGATGCGATAGTGCTGCGAGACGGCGCCGTCTTTCCCCGCCAAGAGGCCGCAGCACTCGTAGGGATCGAGCTCGCGCGCATGCGCGATCATGGCGTCGATGATGGGTTGGGGAATACGGAGAGTCGTCATGGAGTCTGAAAGTCAAAAAGTCCAAAAGTCACAGGTCGGGTCCTGACGTCCGAGGACTTTCATGCTTTCGACTTTCTGACTGTGAGACTGAGGGCTCAGATCGAACACGAGACGGCGTAGTCCTGCAACAAGCTCGTAATCGTCGGCTTCGGGCCGCAGAGGCGGCAGGCCGGATCCTTCGGGCGGGAGACTCGCCGGAACTTCATGTCGAGGGCGTCGTAGATCAGGAGCTTGTCGGCCAGGGTCTCGCCGATGCCCAAGATTTCTTTGATCGCTTCCGAGGCTTGCAGCACGCCCACCGTTCCGGCTAGGACGCCGAGGACACCAGCTTCCTGGCAGCTCGGCACCATCCCCGCGGGCGGCGGTTCCGGATAGAGGCAGCGATAGCAGGGGAAGCCCTGGTGCGGCTTGATCGTCGTCAACTGGCCTTCGAAGCGAAAGATGCTGCCGGACACCAGCGTCTTCTTGGCGAAGAAGCAGGCGTCGTTGATCATGAAGCGGGTCGAGAAATTGTCCGAGCCGTCCAGGATGATGTCGTAGTCGTGGAGTAAGCCCGTGATGTTGTCGGCCGTCACATGGTGCTGATAGGTCTTCACGGTGATGTCGGGATTCAGCGCGGCGAGGGTCTGCCGGCCCGACTCGACCTTCGGCACGCCGACCGTCTTGGTGCTGTGCAGGATCTGCCGCTGGAGATTGGAGAGATCGACCACGTCGCCGTCGACGAGCCCGATCGTGCCGACGCCCGCCGCGGCCAGGTAGAGGGCCGCCGGCGAACCCAGTCCGCCGGCGCCGATGACCAGGACCTTGGCCTGGTTCAGCTTCTTCTGACCCTTGCCGCCGACATCCGACAGAATGATGTGCCGGCTGTAGCGCTGTATTTGGGAGTCGGTGAAATCCATATGATCAGGCGATGGGCGCGAGGCTAGAGGCGATAGGTTTCCGCGGAGTTCTCCCTATAGCCCCTCGCCTATAGCCTCTTGCCATCCTCATTCCACCACATTCAATTCAATCGGATCGACGAGCACGCCCTTTTTCTTCAAACCCTCGACGGCCCGTTCGATTTCGGCCGGGTCGCCGGTGAGCTCGATGTCCATCCAGCCGGTCGTTTCCCGCACGTCGGCGCGGCGCACGTTCGTCACCACGCGGTATTCGTGCCCGATCTGGTAGATGACGGGCTCCTTAATCTTCTCCTCCGGGAACCGGATGTGAAACCGCATGCTGGCCATCAGCAGCCTCCCGCGATCGCCGGCACGATCGACACGTCGTCGCCGCTCTTGAGCGCGGTGTCCTTGCCCTTCAGAAAGCGAATGTCTTCCTCGTTCACATAGATGTTCACGAAACGGCGCAGTTCCCCCTGCTCGTCGCAGAGCCGGTCCTTAATGCCCGGATAGGCGTGGTTCAACTGGCCGATCAAGTCGGCGATGGTGCTGCCCGCCGCTTCTACTTCCCCCTGGCCCTTCGTCAAGGCGCGAAGCGGCGTCGGAATCCGAACCTTGATCATGCGTCGCCCCCTCCGTTCTTCCCCATCTTGAAGGTCTTCTGGAAGCTCATCAAGCTCGGCTGAATGCGGGTCGGCCGGCCCACCGCGTCGATGACCGCCTCCTGCGTCTTGAGGCCGTTACCCGTGATGTAGGCGACCGTCACGTCCGACCGCTTGATGACGCCCTGCTTCACCAGCTTTTGCAGCACCCCGATCGTGACGCCGCCGGCCGTCTCGGCGAAGATGCCTTCCGTCTGCGCCAGGAGCTTGATGCCCTCCACCACTTCCTCGTCGGTCACCGCGTCCATCGCGCCGCCGCTCTCGGCTGTGGTCTTGAGCGCGTAGTAGCCGTCCGCCGGATTGCCGATGGCCAGCGACTTGGCGATGGTCTTGGGCTTCACGGGTTTGAAAAAATCCCGGCCCTGCTTGTAGGCCGTCGCGATGGGCGAGCAGCCTTCCGCCTGAGCGCCGTTCACCTTGGTGCGGACCTCGGAGAGCAATCCGACCTTCTTCATCTCGTTGAGGCCCTTCCAGATCTTCGTCAGCAGCGAGCCCGAAGCCATCGGCACCACGACCTGATCGGGCGCCTTCCAGCCAAGCTGCTCCACCGTCTCGAAGGCGAGGGTCTTGGAGCCTTCCGCATAGTAGGGGCGGATGTTGATGTTCACGAACGCCCATTGATGCTCGCCGGCGATCTCGCTGCAGAGCCGGTTCACGTCGTCGTAGTTGCCTTCGACCTCCACCACGTTGGGCTTATAGATCAAATTCCCCAGCACCTTGGCCGCTTCCAGGTCCGCGGGGATGAAGACGTAGCAGCGCATCCCGGCCGCGGCCGCATGGGCGGCGACGGAGTTGGCCAGATTGCCCGTGGAGGCGCAGGCCACCGTCTCATAGCCCAATTCTCGCGCACGGGTCAGCGCGACGGAGACCACGCGATCTTTGAACGAGAGGGTCGGATGGTTCACCGTGTCGTTCTTGATATACAACTCGTCGATCCCGAGGAACGCCCCCAGGTTCTTGGCGCGCACCATCGGCGTCAAGCCGGCGTACGGGCCCACGGTCGCCTGGCCCTCCACGGGCAGCAAATCGGCGTACCGCCACATGCTGCGCGGCCCCTCTTCGATCTTCTTCCGGGAGATGTTCGCCTTGATCTCGTCGTAGTTGTATTTCACTTCCAGCGGGCCGAAGCACATCTCGCAGACGTGGATCGCCTTGGTCGGATACTCCTTCCCGCATTCGCGACAGACGAGCGATTTCATCTTGGCCATCGTACTACCTCAGTGCAGTGATGAGT
>CAYZTJ010000010.1:5770-18495 GCA_964481215.1 uncultured Nitrospira sp.
GCGCACACTTCCGCCTCGTGTTCGAACAGTTCCGTGATCGTGGGCGCCTCCCCGCAGAGCGGGCAGGCGGGATTGCGCTTCACCTTGATCTCCCGGAAGGCCGTCTTTTTCGCATCGAAGTCCAGGAGACGGTTCGTCAGAGGCTGCCCGATGCCCAGCACCAGCTTCAACGCCTCCGTGGCCTGAATGGTCCCGATGATGCCCGCCAGCACCCCGATCACGCCCGCTTCCTGGCAGCTCGCGACCAATCCGGGGGGCGGGGGCATCTTGAATACGCAGCGATAGCAGGCCGACTTCTTGGGAAGGATGGTCGTCACGCGGCCGTCGAACCGCAAGATCCCGCCGTGCACCAAGGGCTTGTCGGCGAAATGGCAGGCGTCGTTGATCAGGAACTTGGCCGGAAAATTGTCCACGCCGTCGATCACGATGTCGTATTGGCCGATGATCGCAAGGGCGTTGGCCGCCGTCAGCCGTTCCTCGTGCGTGACCACCTTCACGTCCGGATTCAGCGCGGCGATTTTCTCCTTCGCCGACACAACTTTGGGCCGCCCCACGTCCGGGGTGTGATGGATCACCTGGCGCTGCAAGTTGGTCAAGTCCACCACGTCGCTGTCGATCAGGCCCAGGGTGCCCACGCCCGCGGCGGCCAGGTAATAGGCGGCCGGCGAACCGAGCCCGCCCGCGCCCACGACCAAGATCTTGGCCTGCGCGATTTTCTTCTGCCCCTTGCCGCCCACCTCCGGCAGCAAAATATGCCGGCTGTAGCGGGTGACCTGTTCGTCGGTGAATTGCATAAAGCCAGTGACTCGTGACGAGTGATCAGTGACGAGTATGAAAAAGCCTCAGTTAGTCAGTCCCAACTGCTCACTTGTAACTTGTCACTCGTCACTTTCCTCAAATGTTGAAATACTTCTCGATACTAATATACCGCTCGCCGGTGTCGCAGAGGACGGTCACCACGTGCTTGCCCGGGCCCATCTCCTTGGCCACGCGCTGCGCGGCGAAGACGTTGGCGCCGGAGGATATGCCGACCAGCAGCCCTTCCTTCTTGGCCAGCAGCTTGGCCGTCTGATAGGCCTCGTCGTCCGTCACGGTCACCACGCGATCCAGTATCTTGCGATTGAGCACCTTCGGCACAAAGCCCGCGCCGATGCCCTGAATCTTGTGCGGCCCCGGATCGCCGCCGGAGAGCACGGGCGAGCCGGAGGGTTCTACCGCGATGACTTGGATCGCCGGGTTCCGCTCCTTGAAGACTTCGCCGCAGCCGGTAATGGTGCCGCCGGTGCCCACGGCTGTCACAAAGGCGTCGAACTTGCCGCCGAGCGCGTCCCAGATTTCCAAGGCCGTGGTCTTCTTGTGCATGGCCGGATTGGCCGGATTGGCGAACTGATCTGGCATGAAGTAGGACGGGTTCTGGGCCACGATGTTTTCCGCTTCCTTGATCGAGCCGCGCATTCCTTCCCAGGCCGCCGTCAGCACCAGTTGCGCGCCGTACGAAGACAGCAGGCTCGCCCGCTCCATGCTCATACTTTCCGGCATGACCAGAATCAGTTTGTAGCCGCGCACTGCGCTCACCAGCGCCAGGCCGATCCCCGTGTTGCCGCTCGTGGGCTCGACGAGCGTCGCGCCGGGCTTCAGCTTGCCCTGCCGTTCGGCCTCGTTGATCATGTTGAGGCAGATGCGGTCCTTCACGCTCCCGCCGGGGTTGAAGAACTCCACCTTTGCCCAAACGGTCGCGCCGCCCTCGGGTGAGAGGCGATTCAGGCGCACCAGCGGCGTGGCGCCGATCAGTTCGGTGATGGCTTGATGCGCGATCATCGTCATCGGCCGCCCCCCATGTAGAAGAGAAACTCCAGCCGATCGCCGTCTTTCACGGTGGCCGTCTCCAAGTGGGCGCGATCGACCATCTGATCATTGATCTCCACGGCCACCATATGGGGGTCGATGTTCTTGGCCTTGAGGATGGCCGAGACCGTGGTCCCTTGCACCTCCTCCGGTTTGCCGTTTATTTTGACCTGCATGGCAGCCGATTCTCCCAACTTGGCCTAAACGCTCAAGAATTTGACAACTGTAACGAACGGAATCCACGGTTGTCAAGGAACGCCGGGACTGCCGGCGAGGGGACTGGCTCGCGCCGAGGCTTGGGGAGGCGGGTGCCTGTCCTCGGTCCGGTGAGGCGTCAGGCGTGAGGCGAGGGGACTGGCTCTCGCCGTCGCGAAGGTTTTGTCGAGCAAGTACACCGAGTCTCGATGAGGCGGGTGCTAGTGACGTCCCATTGCCGAAGGACTGAAGTCTACCTGAACCCCCTGGCGCTCTTTGGAAACGTACGGCTCCCCACTGCCCGATCGAAAATCAGCGGTTGTGGCTGGAGTTTCCAGAGATTCAGACATAGCCATGTGGGGATTGGTCTGCGAAGCTGATCTGTGGTTGATCATTTGGTTGCCTGTTTCTCTTCCTCGCTCTGATTTCTCCCAACGCCGAACAAGGTGGACTACCCGAAAGTGGTATTGTGCATGCCAAACGGACGATTCGATAATGCACAATGAGGTCGAATCGTCGGGTCGGAGCCGAGTCGATCGTTGACATGCTTATGCCTGCGACGAGTAGGTTGACCGGAGGTGGAGGTGAAGATTCTCGGCGAGGTGGAACTCGAGCGGTTGATGCTGGACTGGATCTCCGATCAGCGTGAGCGACTTGGAGAGCCAGTTATGCGGCTTGGCCGTGACACGGAATTGATCTCAGACCGAGTCTTGGATTCGGTCGGATTCACGGAACTCATTGTGTTCGTGGAAAGCGCGACTGGTCTGTCGATCGATATTGGGGAGATGAGTCATGACGACCTCCAGTCCATTTCCGGCATTTGTCGGCACGTTCGAAGGCTGACAACACCATCCTCATGAGCGACGATAGGAGAGGCCAGGTTGTCGTCGACTCCTATTCGGCGCACGCCGAAGCGTATGACAGTGAGCGTAACCAGCGCTCATGCTGGGGCGCTGCGACAGAACAGGTCGTGGCTTCCCTCGCGCTCAACCCCTCCCATCAGGTCGTTGTCGAGGTGGGATGTGGAACAGGACGAGCGCTCCTCGAGTTGGCGGCGAAGCATTCCCCCGGTGCGCAAATTCTTGGAATTGACCCTGCCGGGAACATGCTGGCCCAAGCTCGGGAGAATCTTCGCCGGTTTCACAATGTCTCTTTCCGGATTGGGCGTTTCGAAGACCTGCCGATTGATTCTCATTCGGTGGACTATCTGTTCAGTGTCTTTGCGTTTCATTGGGCGACTGATCTCGCCGCTTCCGTCGGCGAGTTGGAGAGGGTGTTGAGACCGACCGGCGCGATGCAGTTGTTCTTTACGGGTCGCCACACGGGGCGCGAATTCACAAAGGAGACCACGCCGATATTTCTGAGATATATGGGCTTGCAGCGGTTGCTGAGATCTGCGGGCTTGCGCCAACACCTTACGAAAGATCAGGCGTACCGACTGTTTGCGCAACGGTTTGCTCCGGCGCGGCTGACAGTCGAAGAATCGTTCTGTACGTACTATGACGACCTTGAGGGTCACTGGAGTTGGTGGGTCTCACGCGCCGCGGGGCATTTCCAAGAGATCACCGCTGACAAGCGTGCACAATGCGATCGGGAGATCAGGCGGGCGATCCAGAGTTTGGAAGGTGAGAAGGGAATACCCTACACGATCCATCTCCTGCACGTCAGCGTGGGATTGTGACCATGCAGTTCAGTCTTGCCTTCTTTTCAAGCGATGGTGCCGAATACCAGGACTCCAAGTATCACCTGCTCATCGACTGTGCGAAGTTCGCCGATCTCAACGGGTTCACGGCGGTATGGACTCCCGAGCGACACTTTCATGAGTTCGGTGGGATTTTCCCCAACCCATCCTTGACCGGGGTGTTGCTGGCCGCGACGACCACGCGCATTCGCATACGCTCTGGGAGTATTGCCTTACCCTTGCACAACCCCATCCGTGTCGCCGAGGAGTGGGCCGTCGTCGACAATTTGTCAGGGGGGCGCGTGGATCTCTCGTTTGCCACAGGGTGGCATCCCAATGACTTCGTCCTTGCTCCGGAGAATTTTGGCCCCAGACTGGATCTGACGTTTGCAGGCATAGAAACGGTCAGGTCACTGTGGCGAGGGAATGAATTTACCGGCCCCAACGGACTCGGTCAGATCATTTCGGTCAAGATTCATCCGCTTCCGCTCCAAAAGGAACTTCCAGTCTGGATGACGTGTACGGGAACTCCCGAGCGATTCATCCAGGCTGGGCGCAAGGGGTTCAACGTCCTGACCGCCCTGATCTTTCAAACCATGGACCAGCTCGCCAGGCGGATAGAAGAGTATCGGGCTGCCCGTGAGCAGGGTGGGCATGACCCGAAAGGGGGGACCGTCACCTTGATGCTCCATACCTTCCTCGGCGACGACGTCGCACAGGTCCGTAAGCTTGTTCGGACGCCGCTGAAGCAATATCTAAAATCGTCCCTAGACTTATGGAAGCAAGAAAACCGGGAATTGTCGAAGCTTCGCGAAGACTCGTTGGAGGTTGCCTTCCTGCGTTACTTCACCTCGAGCGGCCTATTCGGCACGGTGGAATCTTGCGCACAGCGTGTTCGATCCCTGAAAGAGATCGGCGTGGACGAGATTGCCTGCCTGATCGACTTTGGTGTCTCGGCGCCCCTCGTTGCACAGAGCCTCGAGTGCCTCGCGACTCTGCAAGCGCAAACGAGGCGCGAGGTCGGTGCGAAGCTGGGGGCCGACGCCGGCGGGGTTTGTGCAGGGACCCGATGCTCTGCCATTCCGTCCGGTGAGCGGAGCGCTTCATCTTCCAGGCTGGAGAGCGTCCTCAATACGAACCCATCTGTACGGTAAGTCGAAGAATGCTCCACGACAGGGCCCGTGTTGACTCGACAGAGGTGCCAGTCTCAGCTTGTCAGTCCGCGCGCGGGTCCGGCAGGCGTCAGGATTAGGCTTGGGGTGAGCCGTCACCCCAGATGCGGACGCGAGAACCGCGCGCCTGCCAGAGGGGCGCCGCCATTGCTTGGAGTTGCACCACGATTCGCACTTTCTCAGGGAATGGCAGCGCAGCCAGTCGTTCACGGCGGGATTCCTTGGCAGCAAGAAGGCGAGCAATTTCAGGATTCGCGTCGTCCATTGTCTCCACCGTTCAAGCAGGCCATGACGGCCAAGGATCTGTCGCAAATAGGCCTCGTCCAGCTTGGCCTGGTTCCTTAACAATTGCACACGTAAGCGATCCTTGTCGCGACCTGTCTGCACGGCAATCGCCGCCAGATGTTCAGGACGCAGAACCCTCGCGGGGGTCTCCTGGTACTGGAGGTCTCGCGCGTCCCGAAGCGCCTCCTCCAGGAGCGGGTTGTGCGCGGGCAGGAACTGAACCGGCACGCCCTCCATCATCACACATTCGCCTTCCTCGGTATAGCCTCGGGTGCGCAAGGCCTCATACAACAGTGGCGCCAAGGTGAGCAATCCGCCGGTTGTCTGGGGGAGGACGACCATGACATCGAGGTCGAAGGTCAGGACCGGTTCGGTGTAAAACGTCGCCCCCATGGCGCCGGCGATCGCGTAGCGACCCAAGATGCCGTCTTGCTCTAAACGATTCAACACCGCCAAGGTCTGTTCCATCAGGGCACTCTAGCATGCTGTTCCGACTGGCGCCAATGGCGGCCCGTGTCTTGTCCAGCTTGACAGTCTGCGCGCGGGTCGGGCAGGATGCCGCTTCTTTTTGATCGCGAGGACGCGCCATGTGGAAGCAGAATTTCATGTTCCGGTGGAACGAGGCCGTCCCGCTCCCGCAGACGGAGAACGAGCTGTTCCACGACACCGATCCGGCCCTGGATAGCGCCGGCCTGACGCTCGACAAGTTTCTCTCGGTGTGGCTGCAGGGTGACGGCGAGGACGGGAAGCCCGACGCCTACACCACGATGTACGTCCGGACCGCGACGCTGGATGTCGAGAAGCGAGCCGGCTTCTTGCAGCCGATCCAGGGCCGCTCCCACCAAATCAAGCAACTGCTCACGCCGTCGCAGAAACAGTTCCTGAAAGATTGGCTCCTCAAGACTTCCGCCCCGGCCTGGGAGGCCTCGGACGACTCGTTCAAGCTTCTCTTCGAGCTGTGATCGACCGGAGCCGAATGCTGAGGGCTGATCGCTGATCGCGTTCCCCCATGACTCGCTATCTCATCGTCGGAGGCGGACCGGCCGGCATCAGTGCGGCGCAAGCCATTCGTGCCAAGGACCCGGACGGAACGATTACGGTCCTCGACCGCGACCAGGACCCGCCCTACTACCGGACGGAGCTGGACACCTATATTGCCGGTAGCACGTCGGAGGCGGAGATGCCGCTGCATCCGGAGGCGTTCTACGCCGAGCAACGGATCGATCTGCGGCTGCAGACGGCGGCGACGGCCTTGCGGCCGACGCAACGGACGGTGCAGCTCGCGACCGGCGAGGTCCTCTCCTATGACGCGCTGCTCTTGGCGTTGGGCGCCCTGCCGCTTACGCCGCCCTGGTTCGACGCGACGAAGTCCGCGCTCACCACTGTCCGCACCTGGCAGGATGCCCGCCGGGTGGTACAGCGGGCGACGGCGGGAACCGGCCCCGTGGTGGTTGTCGGCGGAGGGGTCTTGGGGATGATTCTGGCCGAGGGGCTGCGCGAGCGCGGGCGGCCGGTGGAGTTGCTGGAGCGAGAGCCGCGCCTCTGGGCGCCGATGTTGGATGACGAATCGTCTTCGATACTGGCGGCGAAACTGACGGAGCGCGGCATCGCCGTCCGACTGAAAGAAGAAATTACCCACGTTGAGGCGGCCGGACTTTCCGTGGCCCTGACCACGTCGCAGGGGCGGCAGATTAGCAGCGATCTTGTGGTGGTGGCGATCGGCGTCAAGCCGGACCTGGCTCTGCTGGAGGGGACCGACGTGCGCGCGGATCGGGGCATTCTTATCGATCATGAATGCCGAACCAATGTGCCGGGGATTTTTGCAGCCGGCGATGCGGCGCAGGCCTATGACCCGTTGACGGGGCAGTTCCGGGTGGTGACCAATTGGAATTATGCGATGGAGCAGGGGAAGCTGGCCGGAACATGCATGGCGGGCGGAAGCGCGCCGGCCAAAGGCGCGCTGGTCTCCAATGCCGAGAGTTTCTGCGGCGTGCGGGTGAGCGGATTGGGACTCGCACAAGGAGTCTCCGGCAGCACGGTGGTGATCGGCCGCGACTCGGCGAAGGGCATTTACCGGAAGCTGGCGTTGAAGCAAGATCGGCTCATCGGCGCCCTGTTGGTCGGCAACACCAGCGGCGAGGGAATGATGCGAAAAACGATGCTGGATGGCGCAGCCATCACCCTGGCCGACGTGAAATCCCGCTTTCTCACCGGGCTGGTGCTGGAGGAGCGCGCGATCGCGTGAGACGGGCGCTCTTGCCGGCGGCGTGGCTGTGGCTGGCCGTGATGGCGGCGTCGCCGGCCTCGGCGGCCTCGGTCGAGGTCTACTTTGCGCCGGAGGACCTGCCGGGAGACCGGCTCGCGGCGCTCTACGATCAGGCCCAGCGGTCGATCTATGTGGCCGTCTATCGATTGACCTATCCACCGATTGTGAAGGCACTGGCGGCGGCGAAGAAACGGGGCGTGGACGTGCGGGTGTTGACGGACCGCGAGGGGATCGAGGATCCTAAAGTCGAGTCGGCGTTGATGACCTTGCATCTGGCGGGCGTGCCCATTCGCGTCAATCGGCACGACGCGCTGATGCATTTGAAGCAGGCGGTGATCGACGACGAGGTGAATACGTCGGGCTCCATGAATCAGACGGGCAGCGCCAATCGCTACAATGACGAGCGCTTGGATGTCCTGCGCGACCCGGTGACGACAGCCAGAGCCCGTACGAAGTTCATGGTGATGTGGAACGACCAGGCGCGGTTCACCGAGTGGAACCCGTGAAGAAAAAAGGTTGCGGCTGAGGTTGAGATTCGGCGCAACGATGAACGATGAGGGCTGAACGATGAACGAGGAGTTGGAACTTCTGCGTTCTCAGCCATCACCGTACCCTCAACCTGAACCACAACCTTAACCTGTTTTTGTGGCCCTATGACTGAGCGGACCGATGTCGTGGTGGTCGGAGCGGGGGGCGGCGGGGCCGTGCTGGGGCTCGCGCTCGCGCAACAGGGTATCCGCACCCTCGTCTTGGAACAGGCGCCGGGACCGCCCGGCGGCTTGCGCGGCGAAATCCTGCAACCCAACGGCCAGCGGGTGCTCGATCAGCTTGGGCTTCTCGACAAGCTGCCCAAGAAGGCTGTGCGCGAGGTGCGGCTCTTTCACTTCTTGCGGTCCGGCGGCACACGACTCTGCACGGTGGACTACGACATGCTGCCCGCGCCCTACAATCGGGCGGTGGTGACGCTGCCGAACGTCGCGCACCATGTGATTCTCGACGCCTACGACGCGGCGGCGCCTGGCTGTCTGCGCTATGGGAGCTGTTTTAAGGGTTTGCGGCGCAATGGGGCGCGAGTGACCGGGGTCTTGGCGGAACGGCAGGGGCAGGCTGTTGAGATTGAAGCGGCGCTCGTCGTAGGGGCGGACGGGGCCCGCTCCAAAGTCCGCGAGGCGCTCGGCATTCCCGGCGCGCTGCAGCTGTATGGCGAGGCCTATCTCATCGGTTTGGTGGACCAAGCCGAGCCTCTGGAGGACTCGCACTATTATGTGGGCCGGGGAGAAATTCTCGGCGTGTTCCCCGCGGCGGAGCAGAAGGCCTATTTCTTTCTGATGATTCGGGCGGGCGGCTACGAGGCCGTGAAAGCGGCCGGCTTGCCCGCGTTGCGCCAACAGCTCACGCGGATCGCGCCGAGCTTGGAGCGGACCTTTCGCCGGCTCGGCGACTGGTCGCAGACGGCCTACATGCCGACGGGCCGCGTCCGTACGCCGCGCTGGGTGGCCGACGGGGCGCTCTTGATCGGCGATGCGGCGCACGCGATGAATCCCCATGCCTCGCAGGGGCGGATGCAAGCCATGGTGGACGCGATGACCGTCGCGGAGTTGGCGCCGGGCTGGCTCTCGACGGGCGATTGCTCGGCGGCGGCGCTGGCCGAGTTCGAGCGGCGCCGGCGGCCGCAGGTGACCATGTTGCAGCAATTGGCGGACGAGCAAGTGGTCTTCTGGAATAGTGGGAACCCGCTCCTGACCTGGGTGCGGGACCGCGTGTTCCGGACGCTGGACGGCAATCGGCGGCTCCGTTACAGGGTGCTGGAAACGACGGCGGGCTTGCGCGCTGATCCGCCGTTCGGCCTCTGGGATCGAGTGGTGGCCGGCGGCTTTGTGCCCGATCCCTCGCGCGAATCGGTTGTAGGGAGGAGTTGACCGCATGAGCCTCGTGCTTCGAGACAGTGCGCTGGCCTCGTTGCCCGACGAGTTGCGGGCCTTGTTACGCCGCTATGTAAAGCAGATCGGCGTGATCTTTGCCGACGACCTGGCGGCGATCCTGCTCTATGGCAGCGCGGCCGGACCCGACTATCTGCCCGATCGCTCGAACGTGAATGTGCTGGTGGTGCTCACGCGGCACCGTCCGGAGGCGCTCCGTCGCTACGCAGGACAGCATCATGCGTGGAAGAAGGAACAGGTGGCGCCGTTGTTTCTGTCCCGTGAAGAGATCCAGTCGACTCGTGGCCGTTTCCCGCTCGACTATCAAGACATGGCCGATACCCATCTGGTCTTGGCCGGCGACGATCCCCTCACCGAGCCGGCCGTCGAGGCGTCCGTGCTCGCGGAGGCCTGCCGGCGCGAGGTCTGCGGCCAACTGGTGCGGCTCCGCCAGCGCTTCGTGGAAGGCGGTGGGACGGTGGAAGCGGTGCTGCTGTTGTTGCCGCTCTCGCTGACGGCGCTGCTCCCAGCCTTGCGGGCCTGGGTGCGCGCGCAGGGCAAGCCGGTGCGTCGTGGGGCGGATGCGGTCATCCACGATGTGCAATCGCTCACGGGACTGGACCTGGCGGCGTTCCTCGACGTGCTGCATCTGAAGCGCGGACAGATTGGCCCAGGGCCTGCCGAGGCCCCGCGCCTGTACGAGCGCTATGCGGCGGCGCTGGAGGCGTTGGTCGCAATGAGTGAAAGGTGAAAAGTGAGAAGTAAAAAGTGAGGGGAAAGGGGCGGGGGAATGTGGGAGGGACAAGGTTGAGGCGAATCGGGACGATGCTGCTTGCGGTCTGGTCGCTCGCATCGAGCATTCATGACGCGGGCGCGACATCATCCGGTCGCCCACCGCTACCCGAACCCCTCGGCTACGTCAGTGACCATGCCAAGGCGCTCGATGCGGAATGGAAGGCGCGCATCCGGTCGGTCTGCGAGGACTTGGAACGCAAAACGGGCGTGGAGCTGGTGGTCGTGACCGTGCCGAAACGTGCGCCCTACAAGACGGCGCAAGACTATGCGGCGGCCCTCTATGAACGCTGGGGCATCGGCACGGCGCAGCAGGAACATGGCCTCATGGTGCTGGCGGTGACCGAGGACCGCACCGCGGCCATGACGGTGGGGCGGCCACTCTATGGGCAACTGCCGAAAGATCGCATCGAACAGATCGGCCGCGAGACCATCGAGCCGGCCTTTCGGCACGGCCACTATGGCGAAGGGCTCTACAAGGCCGTGGTGCTGCTCGCGACGCAGCTGCAAGATTTTCGCATCGGCGTGAAACCCCGCTCGCATCTGAAGGGCTTCGGCGTCTGGCTGACAGCCGCCATGTTTCTGGGGCTCCTGTGGTTTCTGTGGTCCGTGAGCCGGCCGGACCTGCGGCATCCGTTCGGCAAAATCCGTCGCGGCGAATTCTGGGGCAGCGGCCGCGGCGGCTTCGGTGGGGGGCTCCAGGGCGACCCCTGGCAGTAGAGAACGATTCCCGATTATTTGGGGGCAGGCATTTTCGGTGCTGCGCCGATGGCGTCTGTCTTCACGCGGTGACCTCTAAGATCACGCATTCGATCTCCTTCACACGTTTGAAGGCCTTATCGCTGGCGAGGAACAAGCTGGCGTGCTGACTTAGCGCTGTCGCGACCTGAATCGCATCAGGGGTTTTTAGATTGTATCTCGCTCGAAGGTCCGCGGCGCGATCTGCGACCTCGATCGTCACGGGAATCCACTCGATGCCTGGATAGGTGGCCAGCAAGGCATACATCTTCTGGGCTAATTCGTCATCTCGATCACGGTAGGGTTGGACCAGCACTTCAAGCAGGCTGATCGTCGACGTGACGGCCTCTAGGTGGCGTTGCTCGATGCGGGTGAAGAGCGTCGCGCACCATTCTCCAAAGCGCGGATGGTCCTGCAGAAAGTAGATGAAGAGACTGGTGTCGAGCCCGACCCTTGTGCCTCGCGGCAGCGCTGAGGGCGGCCTCATCGCCACGAACGCCGTTCGCGCTTGAGGTGGCCGGCCGGGAAGGCCTGTTTGCCGATCCCGCGAAGCGCCTGGGTATAGCGCTTCGGGTGGGGCATCACGACGGTGACGTCTCCCTTCACCACGACCAGCAGTTCATCCCCGCCGCGCACCCGCATAGCGGTGCGAGCCTCTTTCGGGAGCACGATCTGGTTCTTGCTGCTAAGCTTTTGGACCCCCACGGCTCCTCACCTTAAGATGCTTTACTTTACAATAGAAAGGTAAAGCGATACAAGCGACGTATTCGTCGCAGACGTCGGAACCATGGCTGCAGCGTGGCTATTTGGAGGCGGGAAGCTTGGCCGCCGCGCCGATAGCGTCGAGGCCGGCCTGCGAGCAGGCGTCGTCCAGATGCGCGCCCGGCGCGCCGCCCACGCCGATCCCGCCGACCACTTCACCGTTGATCTCGATCGGCAGTCCGCCGCCGAGGATCAGCACGCGGTCGTTCATGTCGCGCAGGGCCTGGAGTGTCGGGACCTTGGTGATCAGTTCGGCCAGCTCGCTGGTCGGCCGGCGCAGGCTCGCGGCGGTATAAGCCTTTTTGCTGCTGCTGTCGACCGTGTGGGGGCCCGCCCCGTCGCCACGGAGCAGCGCACGCACGACACCCATCCGATCCACCACGGTCGCCGTCACTTTGTAGCCGTCGGCCTTGCACTTCTCCAGTGCCGCCTGGGCGGCTTTGGCTGCCATTGCCACCGGCAGCACCGCTTCGCGCGGCAGGTCATCAGCCAGGGCCGGGGCGCCGACGCATCCAACTACAAAGACAAGGGAAGTCACAGTCATGATCCGTTGTGCACGTGAGGGTATCGCCATGGTCTTTCCTAGTGGTGAGCGTGCCTCGGCACCGGCCGGCCTTCTTCCAGATCCAGCAGGTCGGCCCAGCTGGTGATGTCGGTCCGGGTCGGGTCGATCCGCTGTTGTTGTGAGCGATAGTAGGCCCGCTTCTCCTCGGTGTCCGGGCCGCGCGCGAGCAAGGTCTCGTTCCATGCGTCGACCTCAGCGGGGCTGTGGGGTTTGGCGGCCTGCTGAAACCACTCGCCGATGGGGCCATCTGTGGGATGTTTACGCACGACGTCGATCAATTGATCCGCCGTGACGCCGGCGAAATCCAACAGACGCTGGTCCATCGGGCAGGGATAGACATACTCGCCGATAGTCCCAGCCAGCTTCGCACGGCACTTGTCGATCATGCGCGGCAGGTGCACGTAGCCGGCCAAGATTTCGCGCGGACTTCTCGGGAACTTCTTCGTCAGATCCATTGTCTTATCAGCGCTGAACGTCCGAGACAAATCTCAGGACTCAGGACTCA
>CAYZTJ010000010.1:18595-20326 GCA_964481215.1 uncultured Nitrospira sp.
GACTCAGGACTCAGCACTTTTCGTTACAGCAGCTTGTGATTTGCGAACGTGAGCTGCTTCACCACCACCTGACCGTTCTCATAGGTGATGATGCGGCGCGTCGCGGGCAGGTCCGAGGCGCCGACCCGGACGTGAGTATCGGTGAAGCTTTCGACATTGGTCAGTTTCCCGTCGGTCGGGGAGTAGTAATAGACGGTATAGCGCGTGGTGAGAGTCTTTCGATCCTGCGTGACGGCGCTTTCCTCCACATTGATCGTGAAGGCGAAGGGGTTCATGCCGGGATGCGCCATCGTGCGGTTGATTTGGGTGATGCGGCCGTCCTTGATGCGGTAGAAGGAGTGCGATCCGTGGATGTTGAGTTTGGCGCCGAAGGGGTGTCCGTCTTCCTCCATCGTGAGGGCGTACTTGCCGTCGGCCTCCTCGAAACTGCGGGGGCCTCGATGGACGGCGATCATGCCGATCTGGCCCTCGGCCCACTTCTGCTGGTCTCCGTCGGGCAGGCCGACGGTCACTTCCTTGGGGCTCTTGATGGTCACGGTTCCGCGGGACTCCCTGCCGCCGATGTTCACGGTAAGATCGGCCGTGAATCCGTTGAAGTCGGGCTGCCATCGTGCGGTGTTCTCGAAGGCGTTTCGGAGTAAGGCGCGGGCCTTGGGGTCGTCTTTCACATCGGACTGTGGTGCGCGGTGATGCTGTTCCATTCTCGTACTCCTCTCTGGGTGCTGAGTGCTGAAATGCCCCTGTATTATAAGGTGAGGCGAATCGTCGGGACAACAGGATGCGACGGGCCGGGAACTTGCGCGTGGCGGGCGAGGCGATCCACCAGCAGTTCGGCCAGGGGCTCGAGGTTGCGCACGTCGGCCGCATTGTATCGGACGAGTAACTCGAGCGCCTGCTCATCGCCGCACCGATAGGCCTGCCAGAGACGCACGGCGTCCCAGCCGTCCATCCCGCACAAGTCGGACTCCCGTTCGATCCCGCACTCGCGTTCCAGATGCTTGAGGCCGCCGCTCATCTTGAGTCGGCGGGCCGCGAAGCAGAGATCGAGATGAGGCTGATCGAGCACCAGGCCGGGGAACTTGGCCTTGAGGAACGGCAGGTCGAATCCGCTGCCGAAAAAGGTGACAAGCAGGGAGGCGCGCGACAGCTCGTCGCTCAATCGCGTCTCGGTGAGCGACTCGCCGCGGATGAGCGTCGTCATGCGTCCTTGGCCGTAGAGGCCGACCAGGGTCACGTCGCCGAATTCCGGGGACTCGCCGGTGGTTTCAATGTCGAGATAGACGGCGCCCGACTTGAAGGTCTCGTAGAGTCGCCAATGGTCGCGCGACTTGAGCTTGGAGCGAAAATAGCGGGCATCCCAGGCGTCATGGGCGCGGGAGGCGGAATGCAACTCCTCGTCGTAGAGCGACTTGCGGATGGGCGAGATGCCGGGCAGCGCCGACTGGGTGAGAAATTCCTTCCAGGTGCGCACGCCGGTTTCCCACAGCCGCCGCTCCGTGGTTTCGCCGATGCCTTTCAGGAGAATGAACGTCGATTCGAGCATGCTGGGATGGTGCTGAGTGCTTCAGGCTATGAATTCTTCATCGATGCTACGTCTTTAGGGCCATAGGCCCTCCTAGCTCGTGACGGTTCGCAGCGTGCGACCCGTCGCACGAAAAAGCAACGGGTTCCCCGGCAGTCGCAGGTTGAGACGGGCGCGTGGTGCCTGTCCCCGTCCAACTCAGCACTCAG
>CAYZTJ010000010.1:20426-39438 GCA_964481215.1 uncultured Nitrospira sp.
CTCAGCACTCAGCACTGGCGTCCCGAGACGACCGATTGTAGCCTTGATTTCACTTTTTGAACAAGTTAGAGTCCGACCCGATGGACAATGGCGCCAAGCGGATTCGCATTACCGTCGGTTCCGTCAAGCTGGAAGCCGAATTGAAGGCCAACAAGACGGCCGAGGCCATCTATGCCGCGCTGCCGGTCGAGTCGGCGTTTCACACCTGGGGCGAGGAGTTTTACTTTCCCATCCCTGGGGTCAAAGACAATCGCGAAACGGCGACGACCCAGGTGAAGGTCGGCGACCTGGCCTTCTGGGGGGTGGGGGGCATGCTGGCGATCTTTTTCGGACGCACGCCGATGAGCGTGGGGCCCGACCCGGTGCCGGCCGACCGCGTCAACGTGATCGGCAAAATTGTGGGGGACGCGACGGCGCTGCGCCAGGCGTTCGGCGCGACGAAGATTCGGGTGGAGAAGATGTGAAGAGCTTGTGGCATATGGCGAATAGCGTATGGCACAAGCGACGGATTCTTCTCCGGGCCGTCAGCCATAAGCCATCTGCTATCAGCCATACGCTCTTGAGTGTCTGATGAGGCTGCCCAAGGATCGGGTGACGCATCTGGCGGAAGCCCTGGCCACCAGGCTGGTGGAGTCGGGGCAAGTCGAGCTGCTCGGCCAGCGGAAGGCGCTGGTCGATTCCCTCGATCGCGCCATCACGGATGAGCTGATGATCGAAGATCGGCTCAATCTGGAAGTCCGGGAGTTGATGAAGAAATACGAGCGTGAGATCGAATCCGGCCAGGTCGACTCGCAGAAGATGTTCGTGATGATCAAGAAACAGTTGGTGAAGGATCGGGGCATCATCCTCTAGGACGTGAGGCGTGAGGGGTTAGGCGTAAGGTGAGCGGGTTCGCTGTGACTTCATCCAAAGCGGGTAGTCCCGCTCTTATTTTTCCCTCACCCCTGACGCCTGACGCCTCACGGTTTTAAGATGTTGAGCGACGATAAGATCAGCCATCTGGCGCATGTGATTCTCAAGGCCGTGAAGGGCTCGCCGGCGGCCCGGGTGAAGGATGAGCCGGCGACGTTGAAAGAAATCAAGAAGGTGATGGCCTCCGAACTGGCGGAGGTGGCGCAGATCGATGCCGTCGTGCGCAAGAAGTTGTCGTCCTATTCGCGCCCGTTGCTGGAGGGCAGCTCCGAGTGGGACGTGCTCTATCGGAAGACCTACGAGGAGGAGACGCGGCGCCGTCACAAAGTGTGACGCAGGCGCGTCTGCGAAGGGGGTTCGTATGAAAGCCTGGATTATGACGGCGATGGCTGGATTGGTGCTCGTTGGAATGGTCGGGTGTGCGGGGCAGAACAAGCCGAAGCCGCTGGTTCCGTTGGCCTTGACCGGCAAGGTTTCGCAGGCGGCGGTCCAGGCCACGACGGTAGGCGCCTCGGCGTTCCAAGGCGGACAGTTTGAGGAGGCCAAATCGTCCTTTGATCAGGCCGTCGCCGCCGCGCCCGATTCGGGGGAGGCCCACTACAATCTAGGCTTGGCGCTCTTTGCGCTCGGCAATCGGGATCAGGCGCGGGAACAGTTCATCCAAGCGGCCAACCTGTCGCCCGGACACCCGGTGATCTGGGACTCCCCGGCGTTGAGCCCGTTCGGCAATCCGGAAGGCTCCTTGCCGAAGTCCTCGGCCCAGCAGCGGGATCACTCCAATACGAGGCCCACATTCGGCGGAGTAGGACCGCGATAGCCGGAAGTGGGAAAAGGCCGCGCTTGGAGAAAGGCTGAACGATGAGCGCGGAGCGATGAAGGAGCCACGGTCTGAAGGATCCAACTCCCGGCCTGCATCGGTTAGAGAGCAGGCGTTCGCTCGCTGCGGATTCGTTGAGCGACATTCTTGAACATCCTGAACGTCAGGAACAGTGGAGAACCTAGATGGCCGGTGAGTTGAACATCGGAGACAAGGCGCCGGATTTTTCCCTCAAGAATGAAACCGGCAAGACGGTTGCGCTGAAAGCCTTGCGCGGCAAACCGGTCGTCCTCTATTTCTATCCCAAGGACGATACGCCGGGCTGCACGAAGGAAGCCTGCGGCTTTCGCGACTCCATGGCGTCGATTCGCAAGACCGGCGCGATGGTCCTGGGCGTGAGCCTCGACGACGAGGCGGCGCACCAGAAGTTTATCGCGAAATACGACCTCCCGTTCTCCCTGCTGGTCGATGGCGACATCAAGGTGTCCAAGGCCTACGGCGTCTACGTGCAGAAGAACATGTACGGGAAAAAGTACTGGGGCATCGAGCGCAGCACCTTCATCATCGACGCCGAGGGCAAGCTCCGCGCCATCTTCCGCAAGGTCAAAGTCGACGGCCATGTCGACGAAGTCCTGGCGGTCCTGAAGAGCGGTGAGCAGTGATGAGTGAGCAGTTCAAAGTGGAGAAGGGGAGCCTTCGGATGCTCGGTTTGTTTAAGCCTCTCCGCTGATCACTGGTCACTCGTCACTTGTCACTTTCCCACCATGCCAGCCACCATGGACAGCCGCGAGCGGACGATGCGCGGCCTCCAAGCCTCCGGCCTCTCGCTCCTGCCCGGGTTGGGTCACCTTTATATAGGTGAACGCACGGGCTTCAAGGTCTTGCCCGGTAGCCTCCTGTTGCTGGTGGTTGCTCGTTACTGGTGGGCGCCGGCCCTGCTCGTCTACTCGGGGCTCGCGGCCTGGGCCGTTTCTGATGTCCTCCGCATCATCAAGCGGGGGAGGGGCGGGCCACCGTTGATCAACCCGGCCACGCCTTCCGCCAAATCCTAGCCAGACGCGGCCTACAGGGATCGTTTTGTAGAACCGAGAAAGAGGAGTAGACTATTTGTAGGAGCTCGAGGGCCTCATGGCTGCCCGCAAACCGACTTCCAAGAAAGCCGCCCGTCGCAAGGCCTCGCCGATGCGCGTGCCCTTCATCAAGGTGCCGCCGCCCGGCCCGAAGGCCCAATCCTGGCTAGGACGTGATGAGCAGGCCCTCTCGCCGTCGCTGACCCGCGTGTACCCGCTGGTGGTCGAGGAAGCGCGCGGGGCCATGGTGAAGGACCTCGACGGCAACCGCTTCCTCGACTTTACCGCCGGCATCGCCGTTGTGGCCACCGGCCATTCCCATCCCGACGTCGTCCGCGCCATTCAGCAGCAGGCCAAGCGCTTCATCCACATGGCGGGGACGGATTTCTACTATCCCGCGCAGGTGGAGTTGGCCGAGGCGCTCAACCGTGTCACGCCCGGCAGCGGCCCCAAGAAGACCTTCTTCGCCAACTCGGGCGCCGAAGCGGTCGAGGCGGCCTTCAAGCTGGCGCGCTACAAGACGCGCCGGCCGCTGATGATCGCGTTTCAAGGCGGGTTCCACGGCCGCACGATGGGGGCGCTGTCCCTCACCGGGAGCAAGGTCTCCCAGCGCCGGCACTTTGCGCCGTTGATCCCCGGTGTCACCCATGTGCCCTATGCCAACTGCTATCGGTGCCCGTACCACCTGACCTATCCCTCCTGCAAGATGCACTGCGTCAACGTGATCAAGGACGAGGTGCTCAAGTCCACCGTCCCGCCGGAGGACGTGGCGGCCATCGTGGTGGAGCCGATTCAGGGGGAGGGCGGGATCGTGGTTCCGCCGCCGGAGTTCCATCCCATGCTCAAGCAAATCGCCAAGGAATACGGCATGCTCTATGTGGCCGATGAAGTGCAAACCGGCATGGGGCGCACGGGCCGCATGTTCGCGAGCGAGCATTGGGGCGTGCAGCCGGATATCATCACAATCGGAAAGGGCATCGCCTCCGGCGTGCCGATGGGCGCGATCGTGGCGTCAGACAAGGTGATGGATTGGCCCGGCGGCGCCCACGCCAACACGTTCGGCGGCAACCCGCTGGCTTGCGAGGCGGCGCTCGTCACCATCAAGCTGTTGGAGCAAAAGTTCATCGCCAATGCGGCGCGGATCGGCGGCTATTTGCTCGAAGAGCTGAAGAAGATGCAACCCCGCCACCGGCTCATCGGCGATGTGCGCGGCAAGGGGCTCATGATCGGCGTCGAACTGGTCCGCGACCCGATGACCAAAGACGAAGCCGTGCGCGAGCGGAACGACGTCGTGCAGCGCTGCTTCGAAAAGGGCCTCCTCCTCCTCGGCGCCGGCCATTGCGTCGTGCGGTTCATCCCTCCGCTGATGATCACCAAGCAGGAAGCCGACACCGCCCTCGAAATCTTCGACGACGTGCTGACCGAAATCGAGCAGCACTAGTTCTCATCTCTGTACCCTAGCTATAGGCTTCGACAATCTCTGTCCGTGACATGCCTGGACGCCTATCGCCACGGTTGCAATGTAGCCAAAAGTGGGCTATAGATAGTGTCAGTCTTCTGATTCTATTTTAATAAAATGATAAAAATACCAATAAATCAAATACTTGAACGTCTCACGTTAGAGAGTTCGTGGTGGGGGACAGGCATTGCTCCCTCAGTGTGCGAGCGATGGAAGCCGAGACCCTATCTTGAACTTTTCTACCCTCTTTTGTCGAAAACTGAAAAGGTTCGAAGAGCGATAGTCCTGTTAGGGCCCAGGCGGGTTGGCAAGACAGTACTTCTTCACCACACAATCGGCCGACTGCTAGCCGAGGGGGTTTCTGCTAAAAACATCGCCTATTGCTCCGTCGATCATCCACTCTATAACGGGCTTGGGCTTGAGGATCTTCTGAAGTGCTTTTCCAATGCTAGCGGCATTGACTATCTCTCTAGTCCCGTTTTCGTCTTTTTTGATGAGATTCAGTATCTCAAAAACTGGGAAAAGCATTTAAAGGTACTCGTAGACACCTACCCGAATGTGAGACCTATAGTCTCAGGATCTGCAGCGGCTGCGCTCAGACTTAAAAGTATGGAGTCAGGAGCTGGACGCTTTACAGATTTTCTACTGCCTCCGCTAACATTTCATGAGTACCTATCGCTTCTCAGTGCAAATGGGCAGACGGTGCCCAAGGTAATTCGAGCGCAGAAGGAAGATAGGGTGGCATTTTACCAAGCGGAAGATATCAATGCGATGAACGAAGCGTTTATGAATTACCTCAACTTCGGTGGCTATCCCGAAGTAGTTCTTTCTCCTGAAATCCAGAGCGACCCATCCAGATTCCTAAAAGCAGACATTATCGATAAAGTTCTTCTCAGAGACCTTCCTAGTCTTTATGGTATTCAGGATATCCAAGAGTTGAATTCCCTCTTCACGACGCTGGCATTTAACACTGCAAACGAGGTCACGCTTGAGGAGCTTTCGCAGGGGTCGGGTGTAGCTAAGAACACGATAAAAAGGTACATAGAATATCTCTCAGCCGCCTTCCTAATCCGGACGGTGCAGCGGGTCGATCTGACAGCTCGTCGCTTTAAGCGCGCGAATTTCTTTAAGGTCTATCTTTCAAATCCTTCAATACGAAGCGCGTTGTTTGCTCCCGTCAGTGCAGAAGACGAAGCTGTAGGGGCACTAGCTGAAACCGCGGTATTTGCTCAATGGTTTCACTCAGAGGTGGCTCTCCTCCACTATGCCAGATGGCGAGACGGTGAGGTAGATATAGTAAATCTCAATCCGGAGCAACGGGTAGCATGGGCTGTAGAGGTCAAGTGGTCAGATAGGTATATTGAGCCGGAGAGGATCCCAGAGCTCAAGAGCTGTTTGCAATTTTGCGAACAGCACAACCTTAGGAAAATTCTTGTGACCACCCGTACGCAGAGGAGAGAGGTAACCCATAGGAATTGTGTATTCGAATTTGTTCCGGCAAGCGAATATTGCTACACGGTGGGGAGGAATATTATTGATAATTCTCCCTGGACTAGGCGGCTGTCTGTCTTGAAGGCTCCATCAGTGGGTTAATCTCAGGTAGGACGGCCGTGCTCTCCACATTCACAAGCTGCTGTGTCTTCCGTTGTGAGGGGGGTTGTTCTCCACCTCCCGGCGTTCTGGAGATCATTCGAAGACATTCTTATGTATTTTTCGTGACGTTCCTGCTCTCTATCGGTGTAATAGATAGGCTTGTCTGGGCCGGGGAGCCGCAGATGGAGGCCCGGGTGCTGGTGCAGGATGCGCTGGTCATGTCCGGGAAGCCGGTGCAGTTGGAGGCGAGGCTCGCGTCTGAAAGCTTGGCTGGGGCCAGCGGGCTTGGCGGCGAGCAGGTGGAGTTTCACGTCGCGGGCACGAAGGCCGGCACGAGCATGACGGGCGGCGATGGCGTGGCGCGGCTGGAATATCGCACCCGCCTGGCCGGCAATCATCCCGTGACGGTTCGCTTGATCCCCAGCAAGCGCGTGACCGGGGCCCATGAGGGCACGGCGGTGCTGTCGGTCTGGGAGAAGCGGCGCCCGATTCTGCTGGTCGAGCTGTCGGCGATCATGGCGACCGATTCGACGCCGACGCCGGTCTTGCCGATTCCGTTGCCGGTCGGCACACTCACCGAGCGCAAGCCGTTACCGGATGCGGCGGAGGAATTGAGCAAGCTGGCGCAGTTTTATTTCAATGTGCTGTACCTTTCGACCGGCCAATCGGGCGATCGCTGGACCCGCGCCGGCGACCCGCGGGACTGGTTGAGGGCCCATCACTTTCCGACCGGCCATTGGATGGCCGTGCGCGAGGGAAAGGAATCGCTGAAGCAGGCGCTCGAACAGCTCAAGGCCGACGGCTGGGACAATATGCGGACGGGCATCGGTCGCACCAAAGAGTTCGCCGAGGTGTTGCTGAGCGAACGAATCGGCGTAGTGGTCGTCCCCGAACCCCAACGGGGGGATCTCCCTCGAAAGGCCAAGACGGCGAAGGAGTGGAAAGATATCCGGAAAAATTTCTAACCGCTTGAAAGTGTGCAAGAAACTGCCTTCTCTCGCCTTTGTAATTCGCGTGAAATTCCATTAAGATAGGAGCCTAACGAGTCCGGCCGGAACACGTGTAAGAGGCGCCGGTTCATGCGGTCCAAGACGAGTTTTCGATGCCAGTCCTGCGGGCACGAGGCGCCGCGCTGGCTGGGTCGATGCCCTGATTGCGGGGGCTGGAATACCTTCCGCGAAGAACGTGTTGCGCCGCAATCTCCTCAAGCCCGCGGCCGTCCCGTTCCTCTCGCCGCCGCGACGGCTTCCCAACCCACTCCGCTGAGCAAGATCCAACTCTTGGGCGAGCCTCGGCTCTGCACCGGCATCGGCGAGCTGGATCGCGTGCTGGGCGGGGGCGTGGTGCCCGGCTCCGTGATTCTGATCGGCGGCGATCCCGGCATCGGGAAGACGACGCTGCTGCTGCAAGCCTTGCCGCGGTTGGTGGCGGGGCGCGAACCGGTCCTCTACGTGTCGGGCGAGGAATCGCCGCAGCAGATCAAGATGCGCAGCGAACGGCTGGACGTGCACGGCGAGCACCTCTACATTCTCGCGGAGACCTCGCTCGACGATATCGTGAAGCGCGTGCAGGAATTGCAACCGGCTGCGGTGGTCGTCGATTCCATTCAAACGGTCTATACGGACCACATCACCTCGGCGCCGGGGAGCATCAGCCAAGTGCAGGAGGTGGCCGCGCAGCTCATGTCGCTGGCCAAGCGGAGCGGCGTGCCGGTCTTCATCATCGGCCATGTGACGAAGGAAGGGGCGATCGCCGGGCCCAGGCTGTTGGAGCACATCGTCGATACCGTGCTCTACTTCGAGGGCGACCGGGGGCACAGCTACCGCATCTTGCGCGCGGTGAAGAATCGCTTCGGGTCGACGAACGAGATCGGCGTCTTCGAAATGAAAGATTCCGGCTTGGAAGAAGTCAGCAATCCCTCCGAGTTGTTTTTGGCAGAGCGGCCAGGCGGCAGCGCCGGTTCGGTGGTGGTGTCGAGTCTCGAAGGGACCAGGCCGATCTTGGTCGAGCTGCAAGCACTGGTAACACCGACCGGTTATGCCATGCCGAAGCGCATGGCGAACGGCCTGGACATCAACCGCGTCTCGTTGCTGCTGGCCGTGATGGAAAAGCGCCTGGGGGTGCACGTGTCGAGTCAGGATATCTATGTGAACGTGGTCGGCGGATTTCAGATCGAAGAGCCGGCGATCGACCTGGGCATTGTGACGGCGGTGATCTCGAGCCTCCGCGATCGGCCCATCGACGAGGGTACGCTGGTCTTCGGCGAAGTGGGGCTGGGCGGAGAAGTACGCGCCATCAGCCAGGCGGAGCTTCGCATCGCCGAAGCCGCCAAGATGGGCTTCAAACGCTGCCTCTTGCCGGAGCGCAACCTGGCCAAGCTCGATGCGCCGAAGGGAATCGAGTGTGTGGGGGTGAGGGAAGTGGGGGATGCGCTGGATGCAGTGCTGGTGTGATGCGGACATGGAAAGTGAAAAGTTAAAAATTCAAAAAGCAGAAATGGAGAGGAAGATCAACGGGCCGGTTTTTTCATTTTTAATTTTGCATTTTGCATTGCACCTCGCGTCCTGCGCGACCGCGCCGCCGATTCCGGAGGCCCCGCCGCAGACGGTGACGGCCGAGCGGCTGACGCAGTTGCTCCATGAACGCGAAGAAGCGCTCCGCACGATGAAAGGCTTGTTCCGCGCGTCCCTCAAGGGGCCGGGCATTCCGTTTTCGCCGCCGCTGGAGGGCGCGGTCTATTACCAACGGCCCGGAGCCATGCGATTGCGCGGCTTTACGCCCTTCGGCGGCGAACTGTTCGATTTTATGCTGGGGCAGGAACGGTTCCGCCTCAAAGTGCCGTCGGAGAAGAAGGAATACGCGGGGCGCCTGGCGGAGCTGGAACATCGTCCCGGCATCGGGGGGCAGATCTGGCTGAGCGTCTGGGCGGTCAACAGCGCGATCGGCAACAATTCCCTGGGAAAAGGCAGCACCTCGGAGCTGACGGAGGAGGGTGAGCGCTATCGATTGGACGTGTCCTCTCCCGGCGCCTCCACCGCGGCCAATGCGGCGCCTCAGCGTCGCCGTCTCTGGTTCGATCGGCGGACGTTGCAAGTCGTGCAGGAAGACCGGTTGGATGCGGGCGGCGCGGTGAAGGCCAGCATGACGTTTGAAGACTTCCGGCAGGTAGGGCCGAAGGAGGGGACGGCGACGCCCGCGGCGATGACAGCGAGCGGCGAGAGCCTGGTGCGTCCTTATAAGATCGTCATGAAGGGCGAGCCGGGAACCTTGACCTTGAAGTTTTCGGAAATCGTGCCGAATCCGGACTTAAAGCCGGAAGATTTGGGGACTGTGAATCCTAATGTCGGGGCGAAAGGCTAGAGGCTCGTGGCAAGGGGCAGGGTTCTCCGTTCCGACCCCATTGCCCATCGCCTCTAGCCCCTTGCCAAATATAGTGATGCGATTACTTGCCATCGAAACCGCCACGAGTCTGTTGAGTGTGGCGATCCTTGAGGACGATCAGATCTTGGCGCGCGCCGATGTGCCGGCTGAAGGAGCCCATGGCCGGCTGTTGGTGCCGACGATCGATCGCCTGTTCGCCGAAACGAAGCTGAGCCTCTCGGACCTCTCCTGCCTGGCGGTCTCCATCGGACCGGGTTCCTTTACGGGTCTGCGAGTCGGTTTGAGCACGCTCATGGGGTTCCGCATGGCGGTGGGGCTGCCCATCATCGAAGTGCCCACGCTCGAAGCCCTGGCCTGGAATCTACGCGGGGAGGAGCAGCCGCTGTGCCCGCTGCTCAAGGCGCGCACCGGCGAACTCTACTGGGCCTTCTTTCAGTGGCAAGCCACCGGGGACTTGCGGCGCGTGAGCGAGGACCGGGCAGGATCCTGGGCCGACTGGGCGGACTCGCTGACCGGTCCGACCGTCATGCTTGGTGAAGGGTGGCACGGCCAGCGTGACGCACTCAGACAAGCCGGTCGGGATCGCGCCGCCTGGATGGTCGATGGCCCGGCTGTCGCGATGGCGGCTTCGGCCGTGAACGTCGGGTTGATCGCTCAAACCAAGTGGGCGCGATGCGAACTCGCGGAGCCGGGGCGGGCCCCACGCTATGTCCAGCGGGCCGAGGCGGAAGTGAAGCGGGCGGCGAGGGTTGCGGTGAACGCGGAACGCTGAACGAAGAACGATGAACGAAGTCGGGATGAAAGTCGCGGGGGCGGCCGCGTTGCGCATCGAGCCGGTGCGGGCGGATGAGATTGATCGCCTGCTCGCCATCGAGCGCGACTCGTTCACCGTGCCCTGGACTCGGAAGATGTTCGAGGCGGAGATCGGCGGCAATCCCTTCAGCCGCCTGGACGTCGCCCGGATTCCGTCAGGGGAGTCTGGCGAGACGCACCTGATCGGGTTTGTGTGCTATTGGATCGTGTTCGACGAGTTGCATGTGCTGGATGTGGCGGTGGCGCCGAGCTATCGCCGGATGGGTGTGGGGCATCGCTTGGTGGCCCATGCCTTGGCGCGTGGGGCGGAGCAGGCCGTGCGGCGCGCCATGCTGGAAGTGCGCGTGTCCAATGAGGCGGCCGGCCGGTTGTACGAAGGATTCGGATTCCGCGTCACGGGCACGCGCCCCAAGTATTACACCGATCCGGTGGAAGACGCCCGGTTGCTTGAATTGTCGATGACATCGGCGAGGGAGGCATCAGATCCTGGTGTGGGATGATCCAATGACTGTCGAGGGGCGGCTACCAGTCCGTCCCTGAGCCGTACACCTTTGCAAGGAGGTTCCCCATGCAGGCAGAAGCGCAGATCGCAGCGACCTTGCGGACGTCCAACCCCGAATTCCGTGAACTTGAGGAATCGCATCATCGCTTGGATGCGGAATTAGGGGAGTTGCAACGGCGGCATTTCCTGACGCCGCAAGAGGAAGCCTTGAAGAAGCAGATTCAGAAGGAAAAGCTGGCGAAGAAGGACAAGATGGCGGAAATCATCCGTCTGTATCGCCAAATGCAGTCGTAAGCGCGCCGCGCGCGCCGCACCGATCGGTGAAGGATTGAGGCTGTCGATGGCCGTCGCCGTTTCTCCGCTTGCCGGACACATCAATGCGATCAAACGCCGCCTGTACATCATTGTGGCGACGGTGTTCGCCGCGTTTGTGCTGACCTTCGCCTATTCCGGCGATCTCATCGAGTGGTTCAAACGACCCTTCCCGGACGATTTGGTCTTCTACAGTCCCACGGAAGCGCTCTTCGCCTCGGTGAAGATTTCCTTCCTGGCCGGCGTCATTCTGAGTCTGCCGGTGATGCTCTATCAGTTCTGGAAGTTTATCGAGCCGGCGTTGCTCCCCAAGGAGCAGCGCCTGGCGATCCCCCTGTTCCTGCTCGCCTCGGCCTTCTTTGCGATGGGATTGGCGTTCTGCAACTTGGTGATACTGCCCTTGGTGATTCAGTTCTTCGTCAGCTTCGGGCTGGATCGGTCGCTCTCGCCGCAATTGGCCGTCGGGACCTATGTGGATTTCAACGTGAAGTTTCTGCTGATCTTCGGGTTCGCCTTCGAGCTGCCCTTGGCGCTCACGCTCTTGTCGCGGGTCGGCGTCGTGAGCGGCGACCTGCTGACCCGGTATCGGCGGCATGCGGCGCTGGCGGCCTTGATCGTCTCGGCGATCATCACGCCGGATGCGACCCTGTTCACGATGCTCTTGATGGCGGTGCCCCTGATCGTGCTCTACGAGATCGGCGTGTGGGGTGCCAAATGGTTCGGGCGACGGCCGGTCGCCGCCGCCGAGGGACCGGTCCCCTTGGCGACCGGCGCCGCCGGGACTCGAGTCAGGTAGGCGAATGAGGGCACACCTCCGTCAGCTTGTGGCGGCGCTCTTCCTGGGACTGCTGCTGGGCGGCCCCGCGGCCGTGCATGCAGAGACCTTCCGTGCGGCGGAGGAGCAGAAATCCCCCGATCCGACACATCCCGGCTTCCCGGCGGATCCGTCGCTCAAGGCGGCGCTCAGCATCGGGGCCATCTCGACCGGGCGAGGCGATCTGGTCGTCGCGGGCTCTTTCGGCATGGGCATGTTCCGCAGCGAGAACCGCGGCGGCAAGTGGGAAGCGGCGAGCGCCGGCCTCACGGACAAGTTCGTGCTCTGCCTGGCGACCGGCGGGGACGGAACCGTCTATGCGGGTACCTTGCGCGGGGGCGTCTTTCGCAGCAAGGATCAGGGCCGGTCGTGGCAGGTGATCAACAACGGCCTGACGCGCATGCAAGTCAAAGCGCTGATGGTGGCGGGGAGCGAGGTCTACGCGGGAACCGGCGGCGGCGTCTACCGCATGACGGCGGGCGAAGACAAGTGGAAGGAAGTGACCACCGGCCTGGAAGAAATTCTCGTGCATGCCTTGGCCATGGGGCCCGATAAGATTCTGTTCGCCGGCACGTCCGGCAAGGGGATCATGCGGTACAACCCGAAAGATCCCCACGGCGCCGGCTGGTCGCGTTTGACCGACGGCTTGATGGACCATGAAGGGCTGCGGGAAAACTTCATCCGCGTCCTGGCGCTGCGGAAGCAAGAGGCCTTGTATGCCGGCACCTTCGACGGCGGGGTCTTTCGCAGCGCCGATGGGGGGCGGACCTGGCGGCCGATCAGCCGCGCGTTGCCGAACGATTCCATTCGCGGCATCGTGGCCGATGAGCATGGGCTCTTCGTCGCGACCGGGCGGGGCGTCTACAAGTCCCTCAACGAGGGCAAACAGTGGATGCCCATCAATCGCGGGCTCAACGAGATGGCCACGCAGGTCTTGGCGGCGTCGCCGGACGGCGTGCTCTATGTCGGGACGAGTTCGGGTATTTTTCGGAGCGACGACCATGGGGGGCAGTGGGTCAGCGTCAGCGAGGGCTTGGAGGCGACGGAAGGATTTCAGTTGCCGTTCTGACGGCAGGCGAGAGGCGAAGGGCGAGAGGCGAGCGGCTTCTAGAAAGGATTGAGACGATGGCGGAGGCAACCGATCAGACGCGCGCGACAATCAGCATCAAGTCCAAGGGCGAGGCCTGGGGCGACATCGTGCTCCGGTTCTTTCCCGATGTGGCGCCCAATCACGTGAAGAACTTTCTCAAGCTGGCGGGCGACAAGTTCTACGACGGCACCACGTTTCACCGGGTCATCCCCGGTTTCATGATCCAGGGCGGCGACCCCAACAGCAAGAGCCAGGACCGGGGGTCTCATGGGATGGGCGGGCCCGGGTACAAGGTCAAGGCCGAGTTCAACAGCAAGCCGCACAAGCGGGGCGTCTTGTCGATGGCGCGGGCCAACGACCCGGACAGCGCCGGCTCACAGTTCTTTATCTGCGTCGCGGACGCCAACTTTCTGGACTGGCAATACACGGTCTTCGGCGAAGTGGTCAGTGGCTTCGAGATCGTGGATCGTGTCGTCGGCGCCAAGCGCGACGGCCGCGACAACCCGCTGGAGCGGATCGAGATGACGGTTTCTGTGATGGGGTAGCGATGAACGATGAGCGCTGAACGAGGAAGGAAGAAAGGGGACAGACGGGCGAGAGGAGAGAGTTCTGACTTCTTGCATCGTTCTGCGTTCATCGTTCTGACTTCAGCGTTACTTTTCGGATGCGCTATCCCCCATGTGCCGTCTCGGCCGGTCTATGAGGATCCGGTCAATTTTGTCCGCCTGGAGCGGGACGCCTACGTGCTGGATGAGGCGCCCTACACGAGGCACAACCATCCGTTTCAGATCGCCGCCGGCGACATGGAACGGATTCTTCGCGGCATCTCGGTCAAACAGCGGCGGATCGGACCGGTGGTCTGGCTCGCCGGCGAGGCGATCCCCGAGCAGGCGTTCAATGAGCAGGAGCTGGCCCTCTTGTCGTCCCGGTTAGCCGAGGCCTTAAGCCGGGCGCAGTACAACGAGCGGGTTACCTTCTACATGAGTCTTCCGCAGACGTCGATCAAACGGGTCATCACCTCGGGCGGGGTCTATCTCAAGGATCGGGAACTGCATTTTATTCTCGGCAATCACCGCATTGTCTACGGCATCCCGGCCTACGGCATGGTCTATGACCGCCGCTATCCGATGCGCCCGACCGCGGCGAAGGACGTCGACTTGCTCTTCCAGCCGGCCGACGCGGTGCTGAAGCGAGAGAGCAGTTTTCTGGACAAGGCCTTTGGACTGGAGCGGGATGAGCTGATTATCGACCTCGACAAGCTGCACGTCGGCCAGCCGCTGGTCAGGCTAGGCTCTGCCGAATGAGTCGACCGGCGGTTGCGTCTACTTGCCGCCTGCCTCGGTCCCCGCTAAGGCCCCTGTCGCATAGGCCAACATCACCTCGGCGGTCTTGTAGTCATACTGCGCTTCGGCCAGCCTAGTTTGCGCGCTGGTGAGCGCGACCTCCGACTGCGTCACCTCCACCACGGATCCCAGCCCGAGCTTGTAGCGCTGCTTGGCCAAATTGAGCGCTTCCTGCGCCGTTTTCACCTGCTCTTCCGACAGTTTGATCTGCTGGGCTTGGGTCATGGTGTCGAGATAGGCGTTGGTCACCTGTTGCGTCAAGGCTTGCTCGATGCCGGTGCTGGCGGCCTGGGCGGCGTCTTGCTGGGCCGCCGCCTCGCGCACCTGATTCTCAATAAGGAAGCCGGTGAACAGCGGCATGGACACCATGCCGGCCGCCGTCCACCATCCGCCCGTGGGCACGCCTTTTGAGGCGTCGAAGGTCTCATAGTCGCCCGCGCTGGCGAGGGCCTGGACGGTCGGGAGGTACTGTCGCTTGGTGGCGCGCAGCTTCGCCTCGGCCGAACGGATCTGCTCCTTGGCGCGCTTCACTTCGGGGTGGTTCAGGCTTTCGGTAATGAGCGATTCCAGCGTGCCGGCCGACCGCACGTGGATGGGCACGTCTTCGAGCACGTAATCATCGGCGCCTTGAACCCCCATGCTGCGGTTCAGTTCGGCGTAACTGGCTTTCAGGTCGTTGCGGGATTTCACCAGGAGCGATTCGGCGTTGGTCAGCTCGACTTGGACGAGGTCGAGATCAAGCTTCGATTTCAGCTGCTGCCGATACAGAGCCTCGATTTGGGACTTGATCACGCCCCGCTCCCGGACCGTTTCCTCCGCGATTTGCACGAGTCGACGCCGTTTGAGACTGTTCAGGTAAGCGCGTTGCACGATGAGGCTGATCCAGGTGCGGCGCGCGCTCACGTCCTGAAGCTGGGCGCGGGCGGCCAGTTCATTGGACTCCACGAGGTTTTGCGTGAAGCCGAAGTCGTAGAGCCGTTGGGTGGCCAAGACGCCGCCGCTGTAGGCGCTCAGGTTGGACTGCAGGAGGCCGCCGCCGATGAGGTAGCGGGGGTTGATGCGGCCCGACCCCGCCGCACTGTCGAAATTGGCGTAGACTTGAGGCAGGTAGAGCGACTTGGTTTGTTCCGTGCGGGCGTTCGCCGCCCGCACTTGTGCGTCGCCTTCTTGCAAGCTGGGGTGCGAGCGGAACGCCAGATCCAGGGCCTGGCGCAGCCCGAGGAACCCGCCTCGTTGAATCGGAATGGGCGCCGGCGGATCGCCCTGGGCGCGAGTGAGCGTCGACGTCGCGATGATCACGAGAGCCAGACCAGCGGCTGTTACCGCACGTGCAGCGTGTGATGGGTTCATGGTTTGGGTCCTTTCTCTGGGGAAGCGGCCGGCCTTGTGCTCGTGTGTGGCGTCGGAGGGCCGGCGGAGCGGCGTTCGAACTTCTGCGAGGCCGGTTTGCCTTCGGGCAGATTGTACGGAATCGTGTGGACGGGCATGCCGTCCACGACCTTCGACTTGCCGACCACGACGACGTCTTCGTCGCCGCGCAAGCCGTCGATGACTTCCATCCACGTGCCGTCGTTGAGCCCAATCTTCACGGGGACGGTTTGGGCCACGCCCTGCTCGACGATGACCACGGTCTTGGCCTTGGCGCCGGCGACGAGGGCGTTCGGGGGGAGCGCGAGCGCGTCGCGATGCAATGCGAGCGTCAGCGTCAGTTCGCCGAACGTGCCGGGTTGCAGCGCATGGTCCTTGTTCGGCAGATCGATCTCGACCAGCATGGTGCGTGTGGCCGGATCCAGCGCCAGTGTGCTTCGGGTCATGGCGCCGTGAAATTGTCGGCCGGGGTGCTCGTTCACGGTGAGGAGCGCAGGCGTCCCGACCTTGGCAAGGGCGACGTTATCCTGCGGCACGTTGGCATAGACCCGCACCGTTTCGATATTCATGATCGTGAAGAGCGGCATGGCGCCGGCCGCGGAGCTTGTCGCCACCTGAATCAGCGCGCCGGGGTCGGCAAATCTGGCCGTGATCAAGCCGTCGAACGGGGCGCGGACGTTCGTGTAGTCCCGCAGCACGTGCCGTTGCTCCATGACGTGTTTGGCCCCTTCATAGCCGGCCTGAGCCACGTCGACGTCCTGCTTCGCGATCACGTCCGGCGATTCCTTCCACACCTTGGCGAGGCGCTCATAGGTCAAGCGTTTGATCTTGTAGTCCGCCACGGCCTGCTGATACTGCTCTTCCAGCTCCGGGGCGTCGATCTTGGCGACGACTTGATCTTTCTTGACCCAGTCGCCCTTGTCCGGACCGATCCAGTTCAAATAGCCGGCCACCTTCGCATGGAGCGTCGTCTGATAGAGTGGGGCGATATTGGCCGGCAGCGAGATGGTGTAGGCGATGTCGCGCCGGATGGGCTTCATGACTTGCACTTCGACTGGACTGCCCGTTGTGGGCGGGAGGGGCGGCGGCGCGATGGTCGGTGGCGTGGCCGGGGGTTCGGTGGCCTGCGAGGGCTGTGCCGCCGGACCGGAAGTCGGGGGCGGCGGACCGGATGGGCCTTTGGGCTGATCGAGCAGCACGACCGCCAGGGCCACGGCCGAGAGCAGAAAGACGCCGATGGCGATGAGCCGCTTCATGCGGGTGCCGGTCCCTTCGGGTTCGGCAGTCTGGGGCGATGCGGGATCGGGGGCCTGCGACGGGGTCATCTACAGTCCTTCTTCTTGGGTATGCGGATGTCGGGGGTGCCGGTGATCGACACGGGCCAGGAGCAGGCTGTGGAGTACCGGGACCACCAGCAGCGTCATCACGGTGGACACCATCAGGCCGCCGACGACGGCGCGGGCCAGCGGCACCATCGTCTCGTTGCCTTCGCCGTAACCCAAGGCCAGCGGAGCCAAGCCCAGGATCGTCGCGAGCGCGGTCATGAGAATGGGCCGGATGCGGCGGCGTCCGGCTTCCAGCACCGCCTGGTCGGCCGAGAGTCCGGAGCGGGCCATGCGATTGGCGAAATCGACGAGGAGGATGCTGTTGGAGACCACGATCCCCATCATCATCAAGGTGCCGATCATCGACTCGACATTCGCCGACGTATTCGTGAGGTAGAGCATGAGCACCGTGCCGATCCAGCCGAGCGGCACGGCCACGAGAATGATCAGCGGATCGACGAGCGAGCGGAACAGCCCCACCATCACGAGATAGATCAGGACGACGGCCAGCGGCAGCGCGAGCGCGAAGTTGGAGAAGGCGGCGCGCATGTTGGCGACTTCGCCGCGCAGCATGACAGTGACGTCTTTGGGCAGTTTCACCTCGGCCAGGATCGCTTCGATCCGCTTGGCGACCTTCGCCAGATCGTTGCCGACGGGCGTGATGAGCACATCCACCAAGCGCGACAGGTCATAGTGGTCGACGGAATCCGGACCGGTCTTGAAATCCAGGGTCGCCAGGTCGCGCAGGAGGACCGGCGGGCCGCGCCGCTCGTCCCGGGCATAAAAGCCGCTCGACAGGTCCGCCTGCCGCCCCGCGAAGGGCGTATTTTCGAGCGCCACGCTGGCCCCCATGGACCCGGCGGTCGAGAGCGAGGCAACGCCCGAGAGGGGCGTGTGGGCGCCGATGATGGGAATGTTCAAGAGATCTTCGGTCTTCGTCAGGGCCTGCTCCGGATATTGCGCGAGGAGAAAGTAGCCGTTCGCGGTCTTGGGATCGAGCCAATAGTTCGGGCTCAAGGCAATGTTGGAACTGATACCGGTGATCACATCGATGATGACCCGATCCTGCGTGATGCCGTAGTAGGCGGCCTTGGTGCGATCCACGTTCAGGTGCAGTTCGGGATAGTTCTTGCCCTGCTTGATGCGCACGTCGGTCGTGTCGGGCACCTGGGCGACCTTGTCGCGAATCTCCTCGGCGACCGATCGGATGACGTCGAGCTTGGGGCCGCGCACCTGGATGTCGATCGGCGCGCGCAGGCCGAAGTTCAAGACGTCACTGATGACGCCGCCGGTTTGGAAAGCGACCTCGACGCCGGGGAGGGCCTCGCGGACTTTCCCCCGAAGACGCGCGATGTAGTCGTCGGTGTGGCCCTTGTGCCCGGTGACGAGATTTACCAGCACGAAGGCCGTGTGGTTGCCCGTGTTCGGCGCGAATCGCGCGGCATCGCCATAATAGAGGCCGGTGTTCGAGATCACCTGGTCGAGCTCGTCTTTCGGAATCTCTGCCTGGACCAGTTGCTCGATCCGTCCCACGATCGCCGTGGTGCGCTCGATGCGGCTGCCTTCCGGCGCGGTGACGAGCATGGTGAAATTGCCGGCGTCGATGCGGGGGAAAAACTCGGCGTGGAGCAGCGGCAGAACGAGCAGGCCTGCGCCGAGCAGGACCAGGAGGGCGCCGCCGAGCACCAGCCATTTCAGCCGGAGCCCGGTTCGCAGCAGCGGTTCGTAGATGGCCAACACGAAGCGGAACCAGCCGGTCGACGCGGAGCTCTCGTCTTCTCCGTTGCCGTGGCCGGCATGGTAGAGCCGGCTCAACACGACGGGCGTCACGGTCATGGACACGGCGTAGTCGGCCAGCATTGCGAAGGCGACGGTCATGGCCAGGGGGACAAAGAGGTACTTGATGATGCCGGTGAAAAAGACGATCGGCAGATAGACGATCAGAATGCAGATCGTGGCGACGAGGATGGGGAGGGTCAGCTCGACGGCGCTGTCCTCGGCGGCGGAGTAGCCGTCCTTGCCCATTTCCAGGTGCCGATGCAGGTTTTCCTGCACGACGATGTTGTTGTCGAGCAGCGTGCCGATCACCAAGGCCAGGCCGCCCAAGGTCATGATGTTGACCGATTGGCCCGTGAGATAGAGCGAGACCAGCGCGGCGGTCAGCGAAAGGGGAATGGCCAAGCCCACGACCAGCGCCGCTTTCACGCTGCGCA
>CAYZTJ010000010.1:39538-41591 GCA_964481215.1 uncultured Nitrospira sp.
GTCAGCGAAAGGGGAATGGCCAAGCCCACGACCAGCGCCGCTTTCACGCTGCGCAAGAACAGAAAGATCATCACGCCGGCGAGCGCGGCGCCGAGCAAGCCTTCTTTCTGGAGATTGGCGATGGCCTGGCGAATATACAGGGACTGGTCATAGATGAATTTCACGCTGGTGCTCGCGGGGATCCCCGTCAGTGTGGTCAGGCGCGCCTTGACGCCGTCGGCGACCTCCAGCGTATTGGCGCCTTCTTGTCTGGTGATCGGCAGATAGGTGGATTCGCGGCCGTTCACGCGCACGATGGAGGTTTGAATCGCCGCGGAGTCGGCGGCCGTGCCGATGTCGCGCACCAGCACCGGCGTGCCGTTCACGACTTTGATCGGGATGTCGTTGATCTTGTCGACGACGTCAATGAGGCTGTTCGAATAGACGTAGAAGTCCAGATCGCCGACCTTGATGTCGCCGGCCGGAATGATCGCGTTTTGCGCGTTGATCGCCTTGACGACCTCGGAGGGCGAGATGCCGCGGGCGAGCAGCCGGTCTTTATCCAGGAACACGGTAATCTGCCGGACCTTGCCGCCCAACGGCGGGCCGAATGAAATGCCGGGGATCGAGGCGATCTGCTGGCGGACGGTAAAGTAGGCCAGGTCGCGGATGTCTTTCTCGCTCAGGGCCTCGCTGCTGACGGAGAGCAGCCCGATCGGCAGGCTCGCCACCCCGAACTTGTAGACGGAGGGAGGGTACACGCCAGGCGGCAGCAGCCGGATGATCGAGTAGGCCAAGCTGGTCAGTTCCGATTGGGCGGCGTCGATGCTGTACTCGGGCTGGAAAAAGACCTTGATGTAGCTCATCCCCGCGAGCGATTGCGATTCGATGTGCTCGACGTAACTTGCCTCGACGAAGCGTTGCTCCATGCGCAGCGTGATGGCGCCTTCCATCTCGTTGGGGCTGAGGCCGCGATAGAAGGTGGTGACCAAGATGGTGGGGATGCGGATCTCCGGAAAGATGTCCACCCGCATCTTCTGATAGGAGACGCCGCCCAGGATCAGGACGATCAGGCAGATCGCCAGCACGGCATAGGGGTTTTTGAGCGCGGCGCGGGTCAGCATCGCGCTCCGTTCGACGCCGCGGTCCGATTCCAGTTCAGCCAGTAGCGGCAGAGGTCGGCAGTGAATCGCACCAACTCATCGTAAGTGCCGGGCTTGACGACGTATCCGTTTGCGCCGTGGCCGTAAGCGGTTGCCAGGTCGGCGGGGTCGTCGGAGGTCGTGAAAATGACAACCGGAATCGAAGCTAAGCGATAGTCCGCGCGCAGTCGTTTCAGGAGATCGCAGCCATGTTGCCGCCGGAGCTGAAGGTCCAGCAGGATCAAGCGGGGCAGTGCGTGGCGGGCTGCACGATCTTCCAAGAAGTGCGCAGCGGCATCCGCGTCTTGTTCGGTAAACAGCGTGACCTCAAGGCCGGTCTGAATCATCGCCAGGCGAAACAACTCGCACTCGCCGGGATGGTCGTCGATCAAGAGAATGGATGGGGTCGATGCCATGAATGTTCTCAAGCACAGGAATCCGCTGAGAAGACTCAGCACAGACCGTGCCGGATAACTCTCAATGGTAATCATGGATGGAAATCAAGAAATACCAATGAGTTGGGATCTATATCTCATGTGGTTGACGAATTATTGAGGTCGACTACAGGGGGAGGTGTAAGGAGGAACTCCAGAGAGAAGTGGAAATATTCCAGGAAGGGAGGGTCGGCTGACGAGGGTGGCCACTTCGGTTTCGCCAGGATGCGGTGATCCTCAACGGCTATAGAGTCCTACGATTTCTGTTGTCTGCTCCTCTGAAGCGGCGACGAAGCGTCGCCATGCTGTCGCAGACTGGCACCGTAGGCGACAGATCACCGTGAAACGCTCTGTCTCAGCCTTCGCGCTCATCTCCTCCGGCCGCTATCTTGAAGCGGATATTTGTCTTGAGCCTCCGGCCTGAACTCGCGAGATACGAGATACGTTTCCCGCTCCTGCCATATGCCATCAGCCATTCGCCATAGGCTCTTGGTTCAC
>CAYZTJ010000011.1:0-41153 GCA_964481215.1 uncultured Nitrospira sp.
CTTCGAGATTGAGCGCAATGCCGTAGAGACCGCCGGGGAATTCGAGCATCTCGCCCGCCATGGCGCCGTCGAGTCCATAGACCTTGGCGATGCCGTCGCCGACTTGGATGACGGACCCGGTCTGGCTGACATCGACCTGCTGGGCGAATCCCTTGATCTTTTCCTTGATGATCGAGCTGATCTCTTCGGCTTTGATCTGCATGCTTACTCCTTGGTCAAGAGGCCCTGGATGGCGCGCAGTCGGCCGCGGATCGTGCTATCCACGACCGTGCTCCCGATGCGAATCTGCAAGCCGCCCAGGCAGCCGCTTTCGGTATGGAACTCGACCTCGACGTCGCGGCGAAGGGCTTGGCGCAAGGTCGCGCGAATTTGTTCTTGTTCGGCCGGGGGCAACGCCGCAGCCGACCAGACCCCGACCGGCTGGCGCGCCTTGGCTTCGTCGACGAGCCGGCCGAAAGCTTCGGCGATATCCGCCAGAAAAGGCACGCGGTTGTTCTTGATGAGCTGGGTGAGGAAGTTCTTCCCAACGTCCGGACACCCCAGGCGTTGGGCGACTTCGGACAGCACCGCGACCTTCTCCGATTCGGCGAAGGCGGGCGAGGCCATGGCATGGCGGAGCGGGGGCGACTCACGGTACGCCTGTCCGAGCCCGATCAACGCCTTGCGGGCCGGCTCCAGCCCTTGCTGATCCAGGACATCGAACAAAGCTTTCGCGTACCGACGTGCTACGGCAGACTTCATGACCGGGTGATGCCTGTCCTGCTCGAGTCGCTGAGCAACGGGAAGCTTTCGTGCGGTGGGCACGATAGAAAACGGCGCAGCCTAGCATTGGGTCGCGCGTCTGTCAAGGCGACGACGGGTATCGGCGGCGTTACTGGATGATGCCGCCGCCCAACAGGCGATCGCCCTGGTAGAAGACGGCGGATTGACCAGGCGAGAGGGCTCGTTGAGGCTGGTGAAAGCGGACAAGGACTTGTCCGTTGGGCTGGGGCGTGAGTGTCGCGCGGCTGGGCGGAGTCGCGTAGCGAACCTTCACGTCGGCGTCCATGGTGGCGTGGCCGAGCGTCGCATCGAAGAGGTTGAGATCTCCGACCCGGCAATCCGACCGGAGCAACTCTTCATCCGTGCCGAGCACTACGGTATTGGTCTGAGGTTCGACGCGCTGGACGTAGAGACGCTGACCCGCGGCAATCCCCAGGCCGCGTCGCTGCCCCGGCGTATAGAAGGCAATGCCCTCATGGGTGCCGAGGCGGCGCCCCTCGGTGTCGACCAGCGGTCCCGGATGCTGGAGGGAAGGCGCCTCCCCTTTCAAAAAAGTCCGATAGTCGCCGTGGCTGACGAAACAGATCTCCTGGCTCTCTTTGAGTTCATCGACCGGGAGGCCCAAGGATTCTGCGAGGGTCCAGACTCTGCTTTTTTGGAGGTCGCCGAGCGGAAAGCGGAGCCGTGCGAGCCAGTGCCTGGGAACGCGATAAAGGAAGTAGGATTGGTCCTTCTTATCGTCGGCCGCTCGGCCAAGCGCGAGCCGGCCGTCGGTTTCGGCAATGCGAGCGTAATGCCCGGTGGCGACATAGTCGATACCGCGAGCCTCCGCGAGTTCGTAGAGGGTCCGAATCTTCACCCGTTCGTTGCAACGGATGCAGGGGTTGGGGGTCGTGCCCTCCGCGTAGCCGGCGACGAAGTCGTCGATCACACCTTGCTGGAAGGGTTTCCGAGTATCGATGACTTCAAAGGGGATCTTCAGGCGTTGGGCGACAAACCGCGCGAGGCCCACCTTGCAGCAGCCCCGTTCCTCCCAGCGCTTCGAGGCGGCCACAGTCTCGTCTTCATGCTCCCAGACCTGGAGGGTGACGCCATGCACCGCATAGCCCTGTTCGGCCAGCAGGAGGGCGGCGACGGAGCTGTCCACTCCCCCGCTCATGCCGAGGATGACAGAGGGTCGGCTCATGGCTGGTGCGTCACAGTGCTTGGGAGATGCGCGTCTTGTCCCGGTGGGCGATCAGGCTATGCACCTTCTCCCGTTCGGCGGCGGGAGCCTCCTCCACCAGCCGATCGGCGCCCATGTTCGAAAACCCATGATAATGGACGCCCTCTTCAATTGAAAGACTCGGGGTGCGGATGTCGCCGATCATGGTGGCGGGTTTCAGGAGCTGAATCTTCTCGCTGGCTGAGACGGTGGCGCTGACCCGGCCCTGGGACACCATCGTGCCGGTATTGATGACACCGCTGACCACCGCCTGCTCGCCGATGATCAAGGTGCCCTTCGAGTGGATCTCTCCCTCGAAGCGGCCGTCGATCCGGACGGTGCCGTCGAACGAAATGACGCCTTTGAAATCGACGCCCTTGCCCAGGTACGTGAAATTCTCGCTCTGTTCCGGTTGTTGCTCGCCGGTGTGGTTCCAAGAAAACATTGTCCGTTCCTCCTTGGGCACAGATCCTTCCCTTGTCTGTGTCGGTTTGAACGGACCCATCCTTGAGTCCTAGCAGATTGTTGAAAAAGCCCACCCGCTTCGTTGGGGTACCCATTGCCGGGGGACCCATTGCTTTCTGGCCTCATGCCATGGGACGCACTGCAATGGGTCTGACGCTTGGAGGCTCCACGTACGATTCACCCGTTGCAGCCAGCAGAGCAACGGGTCCCCGGTACGCCTCGCCGCCGCGCTCGCTGCGGCCTTGCTGGTGGCCTTTTTGAACAACCTGCGAGCCTTATAAGACACGGGCCAAGCCCAATAAGTTCAATGACTCTGAGTTCCGGTCGCGCTCTGATCCTCTTATCCTACGGCAACATGAGCTCGACGAGGCGGTTGAGGTCCTCGGGCGAGAAGAAGTGTAGCACAATCGTCCCGCCCGTGCGGCGCCGTGCGATGGAGACCCGCGTGCCTAGGCGCCGCTGCAAGCGCTCCTCAATACTTACGTATATAGACGTGGTTGTGGACCTCCGGGCCTGCCGGGCCGGCTTCCCGGACTTCGCCGCCACCCGCTCCGCCTGGCGGACGGACAGCTGCTGGTCGATGATCAGCCGCGCCAGCGTCGCCTGCTGATCCTTAGGGGCCCCCAGCACCACCTTCGCGTGTCCCGTGCTCAGCCGTCCGGACTCGACCCACTGCTGCACATCGTTCGCGAGCTGATTCAGGCGCAAAATGTTGGCAACCGTCGATCGGTCTTTCCCCAATCGCGTCGCCACCGTATCCTGCGTCAGCCCGAACTCGCTCATCAGCCGCTGATAGGCCCTGGCGGTTTCCATGGGATTCAGGTCGCTGCGCTGCAGATTCTCTTCGAGCGCCAGGAGCATGGCTTCCTCGTCCGTACAGTTTCGAACGATGGCCGGCACACGAGGCCATCCGGCGAGTTTTGCGGCCCGGAAACGGCGCTCCCCGGCCACCAGTTCGTACCCGCCATCGCCCATGCGACGGACTACGACCGGCTGAAGCATGCCGTTCTGGCGAAGGGAGTCGGCCAGCTGCGCGAGTATCTCTTCGGGAAAGTCTTCTCGCGGCTGATATCGATTGGGGCGAATGTGGTGCAGGGGAATTTCGTGGCCGACCTCCTCCTGTTCGGTGGATGGCCTCGCAGCAATCGACGTCCCCTTGGGGAGCAGGGCTTCAAGCCCCCTTCCGAGCGCTTTTTTCTCCATGAGACAAGAACTCCTTGGCTAGCTCGACATAGGCCTGGCACCCTGTCGAGGCTGCGTTATACAAGAGAATCGGTCGTCCGTAGCTTGGGGCTTCGGCGAGCGTCACGTTGCGTGGAATGACGCTCTGATACACCTTGTCTTTGAAATGGCTCCGGATCTCTTCGGCCACCTGCCTGGACAGGCTATTTCTTGTATCAGACATCGTCAGCAGAATTCCTTCAAGTTCCAAGTCTGGATTGAGTGATCCCTGTATCCTTGCGATATTACTCATCAATCTTCCAAGTCCCTCCATTGCGTAGTACTCGCATTGGACGGGGACGAGGACGGACGTTGCTGCGACAAGGGCATTGATGGTCAACAAGCCGAGAGCTGGCGGGCAATCGACGACGATGTAGTCGTACTCGTGTCGAATAGGTTCCAAGACTCGTTTGAGTGCAGATTCCCGTTCATCGAGCTGAACCAGTTCGATCTCAGCTCCGGCCAGGTCTGGACTGGACGGTAAGACATAGAGCTGCGGGACAAGACTCGACTTAATGGCATCTTTTGGAGGAATTCCGCGAATGAGACAATCATAGAGTCCAATCGAGATTGTCTCGGTGCCAAGCCCAATGCCGCTCGTTGCGTTAGCCTGCGGGTCGAGATCAACCAGAAGCACAGGATGTTCGGCCATGGCGAGTGAGGCAGAAAGATTGATCGAAGTAGTTGTTTTTCCAACTCCTCCCTTCTGATTGGCAACGGCGACGATTCTTCCCATGACAGCTAGTTCACGCGAGGAAGGCAATCAAGATAGGCCGAGGGTCATGGAATTGTTCCACGTGGAACATGATCATGCAGACATGCTGAAGATCCAGATGAGAGGACGTCAAAGCATGACTGATTCAACGGGAGTCTTCTGGATGACCGTTAAGACTCGACTCCCAAAGTTTTGAATCAATTCATAGTTAAGTTGTTGAAAAACTGAAAAATTATGGTCACGACATTCAGTCAACATTCGCTTGTCCATGACCCTGGTACGGTAGAGTAACAATTTTCCTTTTTCTGAAAGAAGTCTATGAATGGGACCAAGGAATGAACTGATTGAGAGGGCTCTTGTGGTGGCCCAGCCAAACAATTCCGGGACCTGTGTCATCATCGCATAAGACTCGATTCGTTGATCGACGACCTCGATCTCTTTGAGGTGAAGTTTCCCGATCATATGACGAAGAAAGGCAACACGTTTCTGGCTAGGCTCAAGAAGGGTGACATGCAGTTCCGGTACAATGAGCTTCAAGACAAGACCTGGAAAGCCAGCCCCAGAACCGATATCGAGTAGATGAGGATCCTGAATCGGGAGGAGGATACGGCAGGCTGCCATCGAGTCGACAAAGTGTTTGACGACAATCTCCTTGTCGTCATGGCTGCCCGTTAGATTGGTTTTCTCATTCCACTGCTTGAGCTCTCTGAGGTAAACGGCGAACTGGGTGAGTGAGTACTCGTGCAGCGGGACGCCAAGGCTAGCGGCTCCCTCCCTGAGGACCTCAATCCATCCCTCGAAATGTTCCACGTGGAACATCTACGACAAGTTTCCCAGTACGTCAAGTCCTGGTGACCTAACACTAGAGCTGAGCCTCAATCGGCGAGTTGATGGGGGAGTGATACAATGGGGTGGTCGGGAGAGATTATGGAACCGGATGCTCAGATCGCTTTTCGCGATCTAGCGCGACGAGGAGCAGTGAAATGGCCGCAGGAGTCACTCCGGCAATGCGGGATGCTTGTCCAATTGAGGCCGGCTTGACGCGAGAAAGCTTCTCCAGGACCTCGCGCGAGAGACCTGAGATTTTCTCAAAGGCGAAGGTCGGCGAAATTTGCTTGGACTCCAGCTTCTTGAAGCGCTCGACTTGGGCGGCTTGTCGTTGGATATACCCCTCATACTTGATGGCGATTTCAACGGCTTCTATCACTTCGCTGTCATCGAGCGCCGGTTGGCCCACAGTCTGGAGCAGTGCGCGATAGCTCGCCCCCTGTCGTCGGAGCAGTTGCGCCAGGGAGGCCTCCAGCGGGTTGGACTGTCCCATCAGGGAGGCCGGGGGGCGAGTGGCTTTGAGCCTGGCGATTTCCCGCTCGACGGCCTCTTGCTTGGCGCGAAATCGATCGAAAGTACGATCAGTAATTAATCCTAAGTAATAACCTCTTTTCATGAGCCGGTGATCGGCGTTGTCTTGCCGCAACAACAGCCGATACTCCGCGCGCGACGTGAACATGCGGTAGGGTTCGCGGGCGTCCTTGGTGATGAGATCGTCGATCAGCACGCCGATATAGGCCTCCGAGCGGTCCAACACCACGGACGCGCGCCCGGTGCTCGCCAAGGCCGCATTGATGCCCGCCATCAACCCCTGGGCCGCCGCCTCCTCGTAGCCGGAGGTCCCGTTGATCTGGCCGGCGTGGTAGAGCCCCGCGACCAATTTGGTTTCGAGCGTGGGGTGGAGCTGTCTCGGGGGGAAGTAATCGTACTCGACGGCATAGCCGGGCTTCAGCATGGCGGCCCGTTCCAGCCCGGGAATGGTCCGGAGCAGGGCCGACTGCACGTCCACGGGCAGACTCGTGGAAATTCCATTGGGGTAGTATTCGCGCATCCCCAACCCTTCAGGCTCGAGAAAGATTTGATGCCGCGTCTTGTCGGCAAATCGGACGACCTTGTCCTCGATCGACGGGCAGTAGCGCGGCCCTGTCGACTCGATCACGCCGGCGTACATCGGCGAGCGATCGAGGTTGGCTCGAATGATCTCGTGCGTCGCCTCGCTGGTATAGGTGAGGTGGCAGAGGATTTGCGGGTTGGCAATCCGATCGGTCCGGCAGGAAAAAGGCGGCGGGGGGCTGTCACCCGGTTGCGGGGCCATGGCGGCGAAGTCGATCGTGTCTCGATCGAGACGCGGCGGCGTCCCGGTCTTGAGGCGCCCCAGCTCGAACCCCAGATCTCTCATGCAGTCCGAGAGGTGCTCGGCTGCAGCTTCGCCGGCCCGACCCGCCGGGAAATGGCTCAACCCGATATGGATGAGGCCTTTGAGGAAGGTGCCGGACGTGAGGATCACGGCCCGCGACTCAATCCGATCGCCCGAGTCGGTGATCACGCCGGCGACACGGCCTCCTTGCACGATCAAGCGGTCGACGGTGCCGTCGGCTACGGTGAGGTTCCGTTCCCGCGCCAGCGTATCCTGCATGGCCTGGCGATACAGGGCCTTGTCGCACTGGACTCGGAGCGACCGCACCGCCGGGCCCTTGCTCATGTTCAGCATCCGGAACTGAATGCCCGCCCGATCCGTATTTCTGGCCATCTCGCCGCCGAGCGCATCGATCTCTTTGACCAGGTGGCTCTTTGCGATCCCGCCGATTGCCGGATTGCAGGACATTTGGGCGATTCGGCTCTTGTCCATGGTGAGCAACAGGACGTGGCAGCCCATGCGAGCGGCTGCCAGAGCCGCTTCGCAACCGGCGTGGCCGCCGCCGACTATCACGATGTCATAGTGAGATGCCATCAGGGCCTACTTCCCGATACAAAACTCGCTGAAGATCCGATTCAGGACATCCTCGGTCGTGATCGCGCCCGTGAGCTCCCCCAACGCATCGGCGGCGACACGAAGGTCCATCGCGACACATTCCGCCGGTTGATCAGCCTCGATGGAACTCATCGCTTGTTGAAGGGACGTCCTCGTGCGGCCGAGCGCCTCCGCATGGCGGAGCCGGGTCACGGCCGCCGCTTCGGAGGGTTCCTGCGAGGAGCTCCCGCACCATGCCCGAACGGCTTCACGGAGGCGATCGAGGCCTTGGCCGGTAAGGGCCGAAATGTTCACCACCGCGACCGGCTGCATGCCCTGCGACGCAAGCACTTTGTGAAGGTCTTGCTCCCGATGGCCGGGAGGAAGGTCGATCTTATTGCGAAGTATCAGACAAGGTCGTCCTCTAGAAGAAGACAGAAGCGTCTGGTCCTCCGCGGAGAGCGGCTGGGAGGCGTCGAGGACATAGAAAATGAGCTCAGCGAGGTCGATGGCGTCCCGGCTCCGGCGCACCCCTTCGAGCTCGACCGGGTCGGTGGTGTCCCGGATACCGGCCGTGTCCAACAGGCGGAGGGGGATCCCATGCACGTTCACAATCTCCTCGAGCACATCGCGGGTAGTCCCCGGAATCGGCGTCACGATCGCCCGGTCGCGCTGGGTCAGGGCATTGAGCAGGCTTGATTTCCCCACGTTGGGCCGTCCCGCGATGGCGGTCTGGAGGCCTTCTCGCACGATCCGGCCCCGCTCGGCTGTCGAGAGCCACTGCTCAATCCGTAAGCAGGCCCCGCGGATGGCCTTGACCAGTTCCCCTCGATCGATGAAACGTAGGTCCTCTTCGACGAAGTCGATGCCCGCCTCGACTTCGGCGAGGAGCGCGAGGATCTCGGATCGCAGCGCGTTCGTCTGGGTTGCGAGCGTGCCCCGGAGCTGATCCTGGGCCTGGCGGAGCGCGGCATCCGTCTTGGCGTGGATCGTATCGAGGACCGCCTCGGCCTGGGTCAAGTCCAGGCGGCCGTTGAGGAAGGCACGTTTCGTGAATTCCCCCGGCTGGGCCAAGCGCGCGCCGGCGCGCAGCAACCCGGCGCAGAGTCGGGTGAGAATCAAGGCCCCGCCATGGCAGTGCAGCTCAACGACGTCTTCGCGGGTATAGGACCGGGGGGCGCGCATGACCACCACCAGCCCTTCATCGAGCAGGGCGGGAGTCGAATGCGCCGACGCGTCGTCGCGTTCCCCGGCGGGTGGGTCGACAAACTCGGCGACCTGCAATCGAAACGACGGGGCGTCTGCAAGAGGCTGTCCGGAGCGGAGCCGAACGAGGCGCGACGCGACGGGAACAGACCGGGGGCCGCTGAGCCGAACAATGCCGATCCCGCCTTCACCGCAAGGGGTGGCGATCGCGCAAATGGTGTCGTCCATCGCGATCCCTCCTGGCTTGGCCGTTACGTCGCCGGCGGCTCATCGGCCGCAGTGGAAGCTCTCTCACGAGCTCTCTTGGACGACCGGGCATCCGTCGAACCTTCCGGCACGGCCGGCGTGGCGGACCCGAGGAACGGCGTCTTGGTCTTGAAGATATACCGGTCCGTGGCGACCTGTTGACCGATCGTCAGGACGTTATTGGTCAACCAATAGAGCACCAGTCCCGCGGGAAAGGTCAAGAATAAGAGCGTCATAAAGGCCGGCAGAATCAGCATGACCTTCGCCTGGGTGGGATCCATCGTCGTCGGCATGATCTTCTGCTGGACGACCATGCTGACGCCCATGATGATCGGCAGGATGTAGTAGGGATCTTGGACGGACAGGTCGGTGATCCACCCGAAGAAGGGGGCCTGACGCAGATCGATCGTCATGTACAGGATATTGAACAGGGCGACGAAGACCGGCGTCTGCAGGAGCATGGGCAGGCAGCCGCCGACGGGATTGACCTTGTGGTCCCGGTAGAGCTTGATCAGTTCCTTGTTGAGCCGGTCTCGATCGTCTTTGAACTTGGTCTGCAGGGCCACCACCTTCGGTTGGATCTCCTGCATCTGCTTCATGGACTTATAGCTCTTGTATTGCAGCGGCACGAACAGAGCCTTAATCCCGAGCGTGAGGAGAATGATCGAGGCCCCGTAGTTGTGCGTAAAGTCATGCAGGAACCGCAACACGGAGAAGAGCGGTTTGGCCACGGCTTTGACGAGACTCCAACTCCCGTAGATGAACCACCCGAAATCGATCGTATCCTCGAGTCCCAGATTCATCGCCTTCAGCGTGTCGTACTCCTTCGGGCCGGCGTAGAGGCGGAGGGCGAGCGGGGCGCCGGCCGGCGCGGCCGAATACCGGGCCGCCGTGGTCACGACCTTATCCAATTCCTTTTTGACGACCACCGACGAGGCGCCCGTGGGAATCAGCACGCTTATGAAGTACTTGTCTTGCAGCGCCAACCAACGCACGTCGCCTGACCGGTCGCTCTGGGCGTCGGGAATGTCTTTCTCGAGCTTGTCTCCCACCAATGAGGCCGGTCCGATCAGCCCGATGAACCCTTCGCCCCACTCCACGATCCCGAAGTTCGTCCCGAGGCCCACGTCGAAGGGGCCGTGCGCGCCTTCCACCGACAACGCGATGTCGACCACATAGCTGTCATGGCGGAACGTCAGCTGTTTCCGGAGGCTCGTGGCCCCATCGGGGCTGCGATACGTAAAGGTCATGTGGCCGACGGGGTTGCGCTCGGAGAGGGTCGAGAAGTCGCGCTCCACCTGGTAGAGCGCGTTCGCGAGCTGCCGGTCCTGCTCCGGGTCGCTGAACTGGATTGACAGGGGGCGCCGGAACTGCCCGCCTTGATACATCAGCTGAACCGGGGGCGAGCCATCCTTCGCGCTCGTCTTGTAGCGCGCCAGTTCCCAGCCCACGATCTCGCCGCCTCGATTGGTGAAGCGGACCCGAAAGAGGCTGGTCGACACCTCTTCGATCCGCTCGTCCGTGGCCGTCGGTGCTTCATCGGCCTTGGGCGAGAGGGCTGCTCGCGTTTCGGCCGCGCCCGATGGCATCGCGACCGAGGAAGGCGACACGCTGTCTGCGGGAGCCGGGGCGGAGTCTTTCGGGCCCGGGGGCTGTCGCGTTGCCTGATCTGTCGGCGCGAGGCCCATCTCCTTGACGAGGTAGTCGTACGCGAGGATGATGCCCAGCGAGAGCACTAAAAAGACGATGACGCGTTTATCCATGAGCGGCGGTCTTCTTCGTCACGGCGACAGGAATCGGGTCATACCCGCCGTGATGCCAGGGATGGCAACGCAGGATCCGATGGAGCGCATACCAGCTGCCTTGGCAGAGTCCGTGGAGCCGGATGGCCTGTTCGGTGTACTCCGAGCAGGTCGGGGTGAACCGACAGGCAGGCGGCAAAAGGGGCGACAGAGTAAACCGGTAGAGCCGGATCAACCAGATACCCAACCAACTCATCGTCACGACTCGTCCTTTTGGTTCTCGATCAGTCCTTCGTGCCGCAGTGCCTCACGCCAGGCCCGATCGAGATCGGAATGGGGGAGGGAGAGGGCCTGTTTGCGAGGAAACACAAGGATGTTCCTCGACTCAACGAGGCTCCAGCGAACGTCACGAGCCAACTCTCGAAAGACCCGCTTGGCTCGATTACGCACAACCGCCGTGCCGAGCCGCTTCCCGACAATGATCCCAATCCGAGTCTGGGGGCAGGACGAGGCGCAGGAGACAAGATTGAAGTACGGGGTCTGCTGGCGGCGCCCGGACCGCTTGGTCTGCTCAATCTCCGCAGTCACGCGCAGGAAGAGCGTCCGATCAGCTGTGGGGCGACGCATGCCTCCCCGACTGGTCCCGCGACGTCACACGGTCAAGCGCGCGCGGCCCTTGGCTCGGCGGCGGGCCAAGACTTTGCGGCCATCTTTCGTCTTCATGCGACGGCGAAACCCGTGGGTCTTCTTGCGCTTCAGCTTGGAGGGCTGTTGAAACGTAAATGACATGCGTCCAATTCCTTCTTTCGACGATCGCCTCGAACACGACCAACGGCGTGGCATTATAGGGGCGCACATGGGGGGTGTCAAAGGGGCAGGGTGGGAAATATCGCCGCGGGATAGGGCACCGGGTCGTATGCCGTCAAAAATGGGGGGCGAGCAGGGCTGGCCTTCGTCAAGATGATGTGTAAAGTCTGCTGGGCGCTCGATTCGGTTCCGGGGCGAGAATCGAGAATTGAGCGCGCTGTCTCGTGCACGTGAACCAATGGGCGTATCTGGCTCCGGTATGAGTTGAGGTGATGACCCCGGCTGACGAAGGGAAGAGTCTTCGGGTTGTCACATGATGCGTGAGTGTCAGACAGCGGGTCATGGTCTTACTGTTGGCCCCGTGCCTGTGAAACGACGCCGGAGCGTCACGTCGTCACGGTGGCGCCGAGTTCGGCCTGTCAGCATCATCGTTCCCGCCATGCCAACGCCCCTCCGTCTCTACCCTTCCAGCCGGGGCCAGGATGAGCGCACCCCTGTCCGGAGTCTCCATCGGCCACACGATGTCCGGATGAACCCAAAGATCTCAGGCGAGCGACCTCCGTGACCCCGCCCCATATCACTTAGGAGCCAGCTGTAAACCGACGGCGCTTGTCCCTTTGTCACGCCGTGAATGAGGCTCTTTTGTGGGCCGGAAACTAATTCGCCACAATCCTAGGTGAGGAACCAGGAATCCACCACCGCAGAGACCTTCTAACTCGTTGATACTTCGTGGCTTCTTATATTCATCTCCATGGCATGGTTGGTGCTCTATCGCACAAAGCAGAATTCAGGATTTCGCGCTTCCGCCTCCTTGGAGGCGAGACCATAGACGGAAGGAGGTGAAGACACGATGAAGAAGACCATGATTTCGATGCTCGCGCTCGTGATCGGGTTGGCGTTCGGTTCCATGACCTTCGTCCAGGCCGATGAGGCCAAGAAGGCTGAAGCTCCGGCCGCCGCAGCCCCTGCTGCTCCTGCTGGCGATAAGGCCAAAGGCGGTGACATGAAGGCCGCTGAGAAGCCTGCTGCCAAGAAGGGCGGGAAGAAGGAAGACAAGAAGCACTAAGCCTGTTGCTGGTGCGATGAATCCGGCCTCCTTCGATCGCGCTTGGCGGGTCGGTCGAAGGAGGTAACGGATTTCTCCATGGAAGGGGACAACCAGGATGTTCCCGCGAGGGGCCGGTTGGCCCTATTTGTGTTTGGAGGCCTCAGTGCCTCAGGGAGGAAGGGGAGAATGAAGCGACGTATATTCGCGGTATTGATTCCGGCGGTGGCTTTGCTGGTTGCTGCCTGTGCCCAACCGCCTACGGAAAAATTGGCGGCTGCCGAGAAAGCAGTAGCGGACGCCCGTGCCGCCGGGGCGCAGACCTATCTGGGCGAGGATTTCACCAAGCTCGAGGGGATGCTGGCCAGCGCGAAGAAAGAAGTCGCCGAGCAGGATGCGAAATTCGCCTTGCTCCGTGACTATGGGAAGAGCGAGCAGTTGCTGGGGTCCGTTTCGACGGATGCCGGCCGGGTGACGACCGAGACGGCGAAGAAGAAAGAGGAAGCCAAAGCGGCGGCCGCCCAAGCTCAGCAGACCGCGCAGGCGGCGGTCACTGCGGCGCAGGCCCTGGTGGCCAAGGCGCCGGCCGGGAAAGATCGCGCGGCATTGCAAGCCATCAAGGCGGACTCCGAAGGATTGACGGCCTCCTTGGCTGAGATTCAAAAGGCCATCGATGGCGGGGACTATCAGGGAGCCCAGGCCAAGGCCAAGGCGATTCAAGAGAAGGCCCAGTCCATTTCGACCGAAGTCGAGACGGCGCTGGCGAAGACGCAGAAGGGCAAGCCGGCGAAGAAGAAGTAGTGCCGATGAAAAGACTCGCGTCACAGAGGGGATGGATGAGGATGCGGCTGCCGCTGGGCGGCTTGCTCCTCTTCAGCCTCGCCGTTACCGCCTGTGTGCAGAAGGCGCCGCCCGATCTCGTCCAGGCGGTCGAAGAGTTGGACCGCCGACTGGTCGAGGCGGAAGGGGCACGCTACGCCCCGACCGAGTACGGCCACTTTGCCCAACATTGGGTAGCGGTGAAGGGGCGTATCCTGGCTGAAGAAGATGTCATTCGCTGGCCCTGGGAGTCCAACCAGCTTGCGGTTGATCTCCGCGCCGTGCAGGTCGAGGGCCAGCAAGTGCTCCAGGTCGCCGGCGCCAAAAAAGAAGCCGAGCGGCAGGACGCGGCGGCGCGGGTGGCGCTGCTGGAGCGGCGTCTCCAATCCTTCTCCAGTCGGATCGATCGTATCGGCAGCCGGGTGGTGTTAGGCCAGCGTCCGGTCGAGACCGAATTGGCATTGCGCCAGGCCCGGTCCTATATCGAACAAGGCCTGTTCGCCCGGTCCTCCCACGTTGTCCAGCATGCGACGAGGCTGATGGACGACCAGAAGGAACTGCTGCAAGCCAAACTCGGTCGATACGCGGATGAACGAAGTGTCTCGGTCTGGCAGCGATTGGTCGCGCGCACGATCGAGTGGTCGCGGACTCATCGTGCGGTGGCGCTGGTCGTGAACAAGGCCGATCGTCGCCTGACGGTCTATCGGAATGGCCGTCCGGCCGGCGCCTTCCCGATCAAGCTGGGGTTCAACGGAATCCTCGAGAAGCGGTCTCAAGGCGACGGGGCGACGCCTGAGGGGCAGTACCACATCACGAGGAAGCGTGACCGCGGGCAGACGCAGTTCTATCGCGCTTTCGTGCTGGATTACCCGAACGACCAGGACCGCCGGCGGTTCCATCTGGCCAGGAAAACCGGTTCGCTCCCGGCCGGCACGTATATCGGGGGGCAGATCGAGATCCACGGAGAGGACCAGGTTCCGATGAGCCAGACCTTGGGATGCGTCATGCTGAACAATCGGCACATCGACCGCATCTTTGATCTTGTCGAGGTAGGGACGCCGGTGACGATCGTGGGAGCGCTCGAGGTCAAGAATTCCGTCTCCATGGCCCTGGCCGCCCTGGGGGGCGCCGAAGATGAAGACGAGACGGCGGCAGAGGCCGAATTGACCGAACCGGACCAGGTGGACGAGGGGTGACATGGGCGGTCTCACCCAAGGGCCTCGGGGCGCGAGTCGCCGATGCCGTTCCACGTCCGCCGCGATCCTCGCCCTAGTCGCGCTGACGGGCTGCGAACCAAGCGGCTCCCCCGATCAAGAGCGTCTCGCCTCGGAAGCGCAACCGGCCGCGCCGCTCTCGCTGCCGGCGCTCCAACGCCAATACGAGTCCTTGAAGCGGCAACTGGCCAAGCAGGCGCCCCCGGGCCACTACATCGTCGTCGATACGGCCAAGAACCATCTGCTGATCAAGCGCGGCGCCGAGGTCCTCTTGGACGCCATTGCGTCGACCGGAAGCGGGGTCATTCTCGACAAGCCGGATCAGCCGGGGACTCGTTGGGTGTTCGACACGCCTCGCGGGGAATTCTCGATTCAAACCCGCCTGACGAATCCTGTGTGGATCAAACCGGACTGGGCCTTTCTGGAAGAGGACCAAGAGATCCCCGCCAATCCGGCCGATCGCGCCGAACCGGGCGTGCTGGGCGACTATGCCTTGGGCTTCGGGAAAGGCTACTTCATTCACGGCACCCTCTATACCCGCCTGTTGGGCAAGAACGTGACCCATGGGTGCATCCGTCTGAATGACCAAGACCTCTTGACCACCTACAAACTCGCCAAGATCGGGACGCCAGTTGTGATATTCTGAGCCCACCATGGGCTCCTTCGATCGGTGCTCCTGCCTCACTTCGTTCCGCCTTCCCCTGATGCGGCGAGCCCGACTCTCTCTCATCTCGGGGCTCGCGATCTGCAGTTCGCTGGTTCTCCTCGGCGCGGATCGACCCGCTCCCCCCTCCGCTCCTCACGATCCGGCTCTTCTCCAATCCCTGACCCGGTCGCTTGAGGAAGAAGTCAAACTGGCGGCGAAGCCCCAACCCTATCTAGTCCTTGATCTTGTCGCACCCGCCTTGCTCCTGAAAAGTCGAGGACTTGCCCTGCGCAGCTTTCCTATTCTCGATCAGCGATCGAGGGGCGACCGACTGCCCGTGAGCACACATCGCCTGCGTGCACGGCCACCGGTGTCTCGGCCGACCATCCAACCAGGGCAAGACTCGACGGAGCATCCCATCGCCGTGAGCGACATGCCGATGGAGTTTCTCCTGGTCTTCGATCACGGCCTCGCCATTGAGGTGATGCCGCCCCTGACCGAGCGCCCCTGGCATTGGTTCAAGCGAAAGTGGCTGAATGGGTGGAGCCGAATGAAAGCGTGGGTCAGCCAGGAGCAGGCCGGAGACTTTCCAGACCTGCCCCCTCGAATCAGCTTGATCCTTTCCCAGGAGGATGCCCAAGCGCTCGCGTGGACCGTGACCGAAGGCATGCCGATCCTCATTGGTCGCGTCGAGCTTCCCTAGTCGCGCGACACCTCGTTGCCTTTTGAGCATCAGCGTCCTAAGATGACGCGCACTTTCCGGCGTGACCGGGCATATCCTGGCTGAGGACCTCCGCGAGCAGTCTCCTGTTGCGAGTCGGCCCCAGAGGCAACACTGGCGGAGGCAGGGGGTCAGAGAGAATCCCTCCCCGCCGGGCTTCGCGTGCCATCCGGCTCGGCGGAAATAGACAAGGCGACGACATGTCTGCACGGCCTGAGCTTCGAGTCCTCGACGACCTGGAAGAGGTCGGCCGCGAGGCCGGAGATTTTCTCTTCGATTCAGCCGAGTCGATGATCGCGGCTCGGGGCGTCTGCCGCGTGGCCTTGTCCGGCGGTAGCACGCCCAAGGTCCTGTACGAGCAAATGGTCCGCTCATCCCGGAGCCGAAGCTTTCCCTGGGCCAAGATGCGGTTCTTCTTCGGCGATGAGCGTTGCGTGCCCCCGACCCATGCCGAGAGCAACTTTGGCTTGGCCGATGGCGCGCTCTTTCGCCCCTTACGCATCGAATCCCGGCACATCTATCGGATGGTCGGCGAGCAGGCTGATACGGAACAGGCGGCGCAGGACTATGAATCCCTCCTCCGGAACGAGTTCGGCATCCCGGCCTCTGCGTTCCCGCAGTTCGATCTGCTGCTCCTCGGTCTGGGCGACGATGCGCACATGGCTTCCTTGTTTCCGAACACGCCGGCCCTGGAGGAGCGCCGCCGATGGGTTGTTCCGAACCAGGCCCCGCGAGGCATCCCAAAGAGACTGACCGTGACGGTTCCCATCTTGAATCATGCCCACATGATCCTGTTCTTGGTCGCGGGTAGCGGCAAAGCGGCGGCGGTCCGGACGGTACTGGACGACCCGCAGGCCGATGCGCGTCACTACCCTGCGCGCCTGATTCGGTCCGAGGGCGGCCGTGTCGTGTGGTTTCTGGATCGATCGGCGGCGGCCCAACTGCAGATGATGACGAGGGGCGATAGTTCTCGGGAGGAGTAGGATCGACATGATTTTGGCGGGCGACATCGGCGGGACGAAGACCGTCCTTGGCCTCTTCGATTGGAAGTCGGAGCGAGTCGAACCGACTCGTGTCCAGAGCTTTGTCAGCGCCGACTATCAGAGCCTCAACGAGATCGTGGAGGCGTTCTTGTCGGAACCGACGGCGCTCCGACCGGCCGATGACGACCCTGAATCAGCCGATGAGCCGAAGCGGGTCGATGAAGTCCCGACGGCGCTTGAGGCCGCCTGCTTCGGGGTGGCCGGGCCGGTGATCGACAATCGGTGTCGGACGACGAATCTGCCCTGGGTGGTCGACGGCGCTGAGATGGAAAAGACCTTCTCGATCCCGCGGGTCCGCCTGCTGAATGATCTGGAGGCGACCGCCTATGGCCTTGAGGTGCTGACGCCGGATGAGGTGCATGCCCTCAACCCGGGCACTCCTCCTCCCACGAAGGGCGCCAGGGCCTTGATCGCCGCCGGCACGGGACTGGGCGAAGCCATTCTCTATTGGGACGGGTCCCGCTACCGGCCGCAAGCCTCCGAAGGTGGTCACACGGATTTCGGTCCCAACAGCGATCTGGAGATCGAGTTGCTTCGGCACCTCCGAGCCAACTATCTGCACATCAGCTATGAGCGGGTCCTCTCCGGGGCCGGGCTGCACGCCATCTACGAATTTCTGCGCGACACCAAGAAAAATGAACCCACCTGGCTGGCGGAGCGGCTCCGCGTCGGCGATCCTGCGCCGATCATTGCCGAAGCCGGTCTCAAGAAGCAGGCGGATATCTGCGTGCAGGCGCTCGACTTGTTTGCGGCGATCTACGGCGCCGAGGCGGGCAATTTAGCGCTCAAGGCCTTGGCGTTAGACGCCGTCTACGTCGGAGGCGGCATCGCGCCCAAGATTCTCGACAAACTCAAGGATGGAACCTTCATGAAGGCCTTTACGGCGAAGGGCCGCTACAAACGTCTCATGAGTGCGATCCCGGTGCGCGTCGTGCTGAACCCGATGACGGCGCTCCTCGGCGCCGCGGTCGTGGCGGCTCAGTTGCGGGGAGGCGCCGCATGAGTCACGCGCCGGGGCTCGATGAGTTGAAACGGCAAGCGGCCGTGCAAGCGGCCGACTATGTGCAGGACGGCATGGTCGTGGGCTTGGGAACCGGATCGACGGCCAAGCATATGATCGTCGCGTTGGGTGAGCGGGTACGGAAGGGACTGCGCATCCGGGGCGTGCCGACGTCTCGGGAGACCGCCGATTTGGCGAGGCAGCAGGGCCTCACCTTGATCGACAGCGTGGATGAATGGATCATCGACGTGGCGATCGACGGGGCGGATCAGGTCGATCCCCGATTGAATCTTGTGAAAGGCGGCGGCGGCGCGCTCTTGAAAGAGAAGATAGTTGCAGCCTCAGCCAAGCAGTTCATCGTGGTCGTGGACCATACGAAACGCGTCCCGGTTCTTGGACGGACCTTTCCCCTCCCCATCGAAGTGGTTCCGTTCGGATGGGGCAGCACGGTCCGCCAGATCGAGGGCATCTCAGGCGGCAAAGCGACGTTGCGCCGACGCGGGGACCAGATTTTTCATACCGAGGCGGGGCACTACATCGTCGATGTGCAGATCCAGGGAATCGCCGACCCGCGAGACCTCGAAGCCCGCCTCAACGAGATCCCGGGTGTGGTGGAAACCGGGCTCTTTGTCGGAAGGACCAGTCTCCTATTGGTCGGGACTCCAGCGGGCGTGGAGGTCCAGCCCCCGACAGGAATATGAGCGAAGGCGCTTGTTTCGGGTCGGGCCGTCCGGTGGCCCGACGCGACTGGCTGGCGTGCCTGTTCCGCAAGGCCGTGACCTGGTCCGCTGTTTCCCTGGCGACCCGATGGCGGGTTGCCTCCGCGGCGCTTCCCATTACATTGATCGCTGGACGACCCAAGGGAGAGAACATGGAGCCTCCGATCCCATCCCGCGCGCTCGATCCGCACCGACTGCCGCGCCACGTGGTCCCCATCCGATACGAACTCCGCTTGGAGCCCGATCTCGAGCAGGCCGCCTTTACGGGAACGGCGGCCATTGCAGTGGACATTCGTCACCCCACATCCGAGCTCGTGCTCAATGCCGCAGAGTTGGTGATCGAGCGAGCGAGCCTCGATCGCCCCGATGGATTGCGGGAAGACGGGCGCGTGGAATCGGAGGAGATGCTGGAACGGGCGCACATTCTGTTTGCCGCGCCGATCGGGATCGGACAGGGCACCTTGCGCCTTTCCTTCAAGGGACGGCTCAACGACAAACTGCGAGGGTTTTACCGCAGTACCTACCGAGATGCCTCCGGCGCCACACATCACCTGGCGGCCACCCAGTTTGAGGCCACGGATGCCCGACGAGCCTTCCCCTGTTGGGACGAGCCGGACTTCAAGGCCGTCTTCGCCACCACGCTCGTGATCGATCCGGGCCTGACGGCCGTGTCCAACACGCTCGTCACAGCCGAGACCCTCGAGGCAAATAAGAAGGTGCTCCGCTTTGCGGACACCATCAAGATGTCGACCTATCTCGTGGCCTTCATCGTGGGCCGGATCGAAGCCACCGCGCCGACCCTGGTCGGGCGCACCGCGATCCGGCTCTGGGCCGTGCCGGGCAAAGCGCACCTCGCCACCTTCGGGCAGGACATCGCGGCGGCGTCGTTGCGCTACTTCGAGGACTACTATGGGATCCCCTACCCCGGCGACAAGCTGGATCTCTTGGCGATCCCCGATTTCGCCTCGGGCGCCATGGAAAATCTCGGGGCTATCACGTTCCGCGAAACGGCGCTGCTGGTCGACCGGCCCAGCGCGACGCATGCGGAGATGGAGCGGGTCGCCGACGTCGTGGCCCACGAAAACGCCCATATGTGGTTCGGGGATTTGGTGACGATGTCCTGGTGGAACGGGCTCTGGCTGAATGAAGCCTTCGCGACGTTCATGGAGATGACGGCGGTGGATGCCTGGAAGCCCGAATGGAAGCGGTGGGATACCTTCGCGGTCTCGCGCGCCGCCGCCTTTTCCGTCGACGGGCTGCACAGCACCAGGCCCATCGAATATCCGGTCCGGGCTCCGAAAGATGCCGATGCCATGTTCGATGTGCTGACCTATGAAAAGGGCGCGTCCGTCCTGCGGATGCTCGAACAGCATCTCGGTCCGACCGTCTTTCGCGATGGCGTGCGGGACTATCTGCGGACCCATGCCTATGGCAACGCGGACACAAAGGACCTCTGGGTCTCTCTAGGAAAAACAGCCAAAGCGCCGGTGCCTGAGCTGATGGACGGATGGATCTTTCAGCCCGGGTATCCCTTGATCTCGGTCCGCCGGGAGGGACCGGGGACGCTGGTCTTGACCCAGCAGCGCTTTACCTATCTGACGTCCTCCGATCCATCGGTGTCGGCTCAACAGTGGCGGGTGCCTGTCTCGATGAAGTTCATCATGGGGGAGCGGGTTGAGCGGCGACGCCTATTGCTGACCGATCGAGAAACCCGTCTGGCGCTGCCCGCGGGCCCGGTACAGGTCGTAGTCAATGAGGGCGGACATGGATTCTACCGAGTTCGCTACGCCCCCGATCTCTTGGAGCGACTGCTGGCCGGAGGGATCGAGCGGCTGGAACCGATCGAACGCTTCAATCTGATCGGTGATGCTTGGGCGACGACGGTTGCGGGACTCTTCCCGCTGACCGACTATTTGGATCTCACGAAAGGATTCGTCGGGGAACGAGACAAGAACGTCTGGGCGGTGCTCCTCGATTCCTTCTCCCTGCTCAACCGCATCGTTGCGGCGGCCGATCGGCCGACCTTGGAGGCATTCATCTGTGGCCGTGTGGGGCCGCTGGCTGTCCAACTGGGCTGGGCGCCCCAACGGGGCGAGGATGATCTGATCAAGCAGTTGCGCGGCGAGCTGCTCGGCGCCCTGGGGAAACTCGGCAACGACCGAGCCACCCAGCGGCAGGCGGCCGAGTACTATGAACGGGCGAGACAAGATCCCTCGGTGGTCGACCCCAACGTCATGCCCGCGCTGGTCTCGATCTTGGCGCACACGGGGGATGCCGCCCGATACGAAGAGTTTTCCCAACGTTTCCGCTCAGCCGCCACGCCGCAGGAAGAACGCCGCTATCTGTATTCACTGGCGGGCTTTCAACAACCGACGCTGCTGGATCGAACCTTGGCGAGCACCATTTCAGGCGCCATCCGGACGCAAGACGCGCCCTTTGTCATGAGCGCGCTGTTGGGCAACGTCTATGGCCGTGAGCGAGCCTGGGCCTTCGTGAAATCGAATTGGGAGACGATGGACCGCCTCTTCCCGAAGCAAGGGCTCCGTCGCATGTGCGGGGGCATCGTCGGGCTGGCGACGCCGGAACTCGAACGGGATGTCCGGGAGTTTTTCACCTCTCGCAAGATCGACCTGGGCGGGAAGACCTTAGATCAGTATCTCGAACAACTTCGGATCACGGTGGCGCTTCGTGAACGGGAAGGCGACGGATTGCGGACCTATCTCCAATCGCATAAGCTGGGAGCGTGAATATGATCAAGCACATCGCCTTCACGATGTACCCGGTCACGGACATGGCTCGGGCGCGGCGGTTTTACGAAGAGACGCTGGGTCTTCGAATGGCTCGACGCGAGGCGCATGAGTTCGAGTGGGTCGAATATGATCTGGACGGCGGAACATTCGCCCTCACCAACGTGGAGGGAGGTGGTGCGCCCAGCGCAGATGCAGGCGGCAGCATCGCCTTCGAAGTGCAGAACGTCGACGAAGTGATCGGGCAACTGCGGGCGAAGGGAGTGCGCGTGAAACTCGAGCCGCTGTCCACTCCCGTCTGCCGCCTCGCCGTGATCCTGGATTCCGAAGGCAACGCCCTCACGCTGCACCAGGTGACGCAGGTCTGGTAACCCGCGATGATGAGTTCCAACGGCCGGCGCTGAGCGAACTCGGCACGGAGAGTTCGTGAGTGAGGGCGGTTTCCTCATGGGCTCGCTCTTGCGCTTGATTGACTACTTCCGGGGGTTGTCACAGCCACGCTCCCACGGTAGGTTGATGCGGAGCAGCTGAGATCAAATCCCTTACGTGGTCTTCGGCCTCAATCCATGAAGCTCACACGATGGTGCTGTCGCGCCGGCCACTGGGCCGGCCTCGGGCTGAGTAGTTTCTTGCTGCTGGCCTGCAATGCCGCTCCGGCGCCGCCATCCGGCGGCACAACGACTCCCGTTGCCGCCTGTCCGTCCTCTCAAACGAAAGCGCCTCCTCCCGCTCCGGCGCCCGGGGCGCCGCCGGCCGGCCCGTTGCTTCGGTTGGAGCAGATCGTGGCGCCCGCCACCTCGTTGGCTCGCCCCCTCTTGCTCACCGCCCCACCGGGAGACAACACCAGACTCTTTGTCGTGGAAAATCACGGCCTCATCAAGATCCTCGATCGAGCGACCAACGCCTCAATCGGGACCTTTCTCAATATTTCGGCGCTGGTGTCGACCGGCGGAGAACAGGGATTGCTGGGGCTGGCCTTTGATCCGCAATACGCGATCAACCGGCGGTTCTACGTCAGCTACACCGATACGAGTGGAACCTCGGTTGTGGCCCGCTATCTGGCCGACCCGGCGAATCCCAACGTCGCACTGCCCGGCCCGGACCGAGTCATCCTCACGGTTGCTCAGCCCTTTGCCAACCACAACGGGGGCATGATCGCCTTCGGGCCGGACAATTTTCTCTATCTGACTTTTGGCGATGGAGGGAGCGGAGGAGACCCGGACAATCGCGCCCAGAATCTCACTGATCTGCTCGGCAAGATTCTTCGGATCGATGTCTCGCAAGGAACGGCCGCGCCGGCGCCGGCCTATGCGATCCCATCCGACAACCCCTGTGTCGGGCAGGCTGGCGCCCGTGAAGAGCTGTGGAGCGTGGGCCTACGGAACCCCTGGCGATATAGTTTCGATCGGCAAACGGGCGACCTCTACATTGCGGATGTGGGGCAAAGCGCACGCGAAGAGGTTTCGGTGTCGCTCAATTCCGAAGGGCGTGGTCGCGGGGTGAACTATGGATGGAGAATCATGGAAGGGACGCTCTGCTTCTCGCCGGCCTCCGGCTGCAGCACGACGGGCGTAACCCAGCCGAATGTCGAGTATGACCATGGCCAGGGCTGTTCCATAACCGGAGGCTATGTCTATCGAGGGGCGGCCATCCCTGCCCTACAGGGCGCCTACTTCTACGCAGATTTCTGTCAGGGGTTCGTGCGCAGTTTCCGGCTGGTCAACGGCCAAGTCACGGAGCATGTCGATTGGCCGGCGCTTCGCCTTGGAGACAACATCGCCAGTTTCGGAGAGGATGCGCAGGGCGAACTCTATCTGATGACCCTGCAGGGCGGGCTCTATCGGATCGCCGGCTGAGGGCCGGACGTAGGAACGAGCGGACGCCACGACTTCTCCTCATTCCCGCCGCAAGATTGGTAAGGGCCGCTGTCCCAGCAGCCCAAACGTGCCCCAAAATCCGATCGCAACCGTGAGCAGCGCGGTGCCGGCGAGGCCGACCGTCAGGACGGTCGGCTGAACCGTCCAGGTCAGTTCGAAGACGAAGTGGAGGATCGCCCAGCTCAGCGCGCAGGCGAGCAGGAGGCCGACGGAGCCGGCCACGAGACCGAGCAGCAGGTACTCCGTCGCAAAGGCCTGCGCGACGAGTCCTCGCGTGGCGCCCAAGGCCTTGAGGATCACCGATTCGTACAGTCTTCGGTAACGGGTGACGGCGAGTGCCGCGCCCATGACCAGCCCCGCCGCGACGATGCAAAAGAGCGCGACGGCTCGAATCGCCAGCGACAGCCGGTCCAACATGCGGGTGAAGCTCGCCAGCACGTCGCCCACATGAATGGCCGTCACATTCGGGAAGGCCGCCACCACGGCCTGTTGCAGCGGCACCTCCTCCTGAGGCGGCAGCGTGACAGTGGCCACATAGGTCATCGGAGCGCCGTCGAGCGAGCCCGGAGACAGGATCAAATAGAAGTTCGTCGAGAAATTGCCCCAGGTCACCTTTCGGATGCTGCTCACCTCCGCCGTGACGAGGGCGCCCTGGATATCCAGGGTGACGCGTGAGCCCACATCCAGCCCGAGATTTCTGGCCGCCTCTTCCTCGACGGACACCAGCGGCGTCCCGGGCGTCGGATTCTGAGGCCACCACCGACCCTTCACAAGGCTGTTGTCTTTGGGAAGGTGCTCCATGAAGGTGAGGACATATTCACGAGTGAGGTACCAGGCCTTCCGTTTTTCCTCTCGACCGCCGCGGTCCGGTTCCGGCTCGTCCTTGGTGACGGGCTGGCCATTCAGAGCGTGCAGGCGTGAGCGAACCAGCGGGGTGAGCGTGGGAGCCGGTACCCCGGTCTGTCGACGCAGGAGCGCTGCGAATCCGTCGGCCTGATCGGGCTGAATATCGATAAAGAAGAAGGCCGGGGCGTCGCTGGGACGGCTCTCCCCCAGTTGGGCGACCAGCGATCGCTCCAACAACGCGACGGTCACGATGACCGTCACGCCGATGCCCAGGGCCGCAATCATGCCGGTGGCATGGCTGCCCGGTCTGGTGAGGTTGCCGAGCGCATGGCGGAGGCTGACCGAACGTGGAAGGGGGACCAGCGGCAGGGCGCCTAGGAGTCCCCGCGCCGCCACAAGCAGGAGCAAGACGGCCAAGAGCAGCCCTCCGATGAACAGCGCGCCCAGTTGCCAGGACGCGGCCTGCCAGAAGGAAAGGATCAGGAGGCCGCCACCAATGACGAAGAGCGTCGCGAGACTATCTCGGCGCAGGTGTGTCCGTACCCAGGCGCGAAACCCCGTAGAGGTCGTCAGCTGCCGTCCGGCATCGGAGTCGGGAGTCAAACCACGACGAAATATGACGGCCGGCTGCATCTCACGGATGTTCAACAGCGGCCAGAGCGTAAAGAGGAGGGTGGTCAGCACACCCAGGGCGAATCCTCTGGCAATGGGAGCCAGGCTCGCGGCGGTGAGTGCGTTGCGAAACGCGACTTGCTCCAAGAGATTGCTCCCAAGGAGTCCGGCGAAGGTCTGGGGGAGGACGGCTTGGAGTAGCAGGCCAATGGCCACGCCGGCGATGGACCCGACGAGGGTCAGGCCGAGCGTTTGGATCGCATACAGGAGCAGAATCAGAGTCGAGTCGGCTCCCACGGTCTTGAGGATCGCCACATGCTCGATTTTCTCCTGAAGGAAAGCGTGGATCGACATGGCGATGCCGATTCCGCCGACAAACAGGGCCGTCAGCCCGATCAATCCGAGATACCGGGACAGCTGTTCCAGAAATTGCTTGAGTTGAGGCTGGGCCTCGCGGTAGGTGGACAGGCGGACCGAATCGGAGGACAGCCGTCCTCGTAGTTCGTAGAGGAGCGGGGCCAGAGTCTGGGGTTCGGGCGCCTTGAGCAGATAGCGCTCGCGAACTCGGCTCCCCGGCTTCACCAGCTCGGCTGCTGCCAGTCCTTGCCGTGAGATGAGCACGCGTGGACCGAGACTAAACATGTTGGCCATGCGATCCGGTTCTGTTCGGACGGTGCCTCTAATCTGAAACGAAGCCGCTCCGATTTTTATCGCTTCCCCGACCGACACATCCATGCGAATCAGCAAGGATTCTTGCACCACCGCGCCGAAGCATGACTCGTCAGGGGTGAGGCGTGAGGCGTCAGGGGACGATGACGGGTCAAGGCATCGGGCTGGAGACGCGCCCAGCAACTCTGAGAGCGGACGCTCCGGATCGAGCCGGAGCGTCCCGTAGAGCGGATAATTCTCTTCCACCGCTTTGAGTTCGACGAGCTGCGTCGTTGGGAGCCTCGGGGATTGTCCGCCTCGATCGACCGCCGCCATCGCGACGAGTTCGCTGGCATGCGACGTCTCGATCCCCCTTGTTCGCAGCCCGCGCAAGACTTGTTCGCCGGATTCGGAAAGTCGGTGCGAGAGGCGCACTTCTAAATCGCCGCCGTGAAGGCCACGGGCTTCGCGGAGAACCGCCTGCTCCACGTTGTCCGCGAAGAGCCCGATGCCCACGACGGCGCCGACCCCCAGCGCGATGCAGCTTAGGAAGAAGACAAAATGTCGCCAGCCCGCGCGGGTTTCTTTCCAGGCAATTCGTAAGAGAAAGTGGGCCATCGGCTTCGACTAGAGACGGTCTGGCTGGGTTCGATCCGAGACCACTCGTCCATCCCGAAGTGTGATCACCCGATCCATACGGCTGGCGAGATGATGATCGTGCGTGACAAGGACGAGGGTGGTCCCCTGCTCCCGATGCAGGTCGAGCAGGAGGTCGATGACCTGTTGGCCGGTCGTGGAGTCCAGATTTCCGGTCGGTTCGTCGGCGAGGAGGAGCGGGGGGCGGCTGGCGAAGGCGCGCGCCACGGCCACGCGTTGCTGTTCGCCGCCGGAGAGTTGAACCGGATAGTGGTGCAGGCGGTCATCCAACCCAACGGCCTTGAGCAGTTGGGCCGCGCGCGCCTGCGCCGACCGATCTCGGCCCAGCTCCAACGGCACGGCGACGTTTTCCATCGCGGTCAGGGTGGGAATCAAGTGAAAGGATTGAAAGATGTAGCCGATCGTTTCGCGTCGGAAGCGTGCCAAGGCTCGCTCCGACATTGCAGTGATGTCGGCGCCGCTCACGACAATGCTCCCGGAGGTCGGGCGATCCAAGCCGGCGATCAGCCCCAGCAAGGTCGATTTACCGCTTCCGGACGGTCCGACCATCGCCACCCGCTGACCGGCGGCGATCTCGAACGAGAGGTCATCCAGAATCGTCACGAGCCGGCCGCCGGCCGGCAGCCGCATGGTCAGGTGTTGGACCTGGATCAACGACATGGTGTGAGTCTGAAGGTGCGAGTCTCGGGCGTTCGCGATATTATACCCTATGGAATTCATTTGCCTGCGCCCCTTCCCGCATCGAGCCATGCCTGCGTTCGGCCTGCTCTGGCTGCTGTCGAGCGTTCTTTCGGGATGCGATCGAGGCCCTGAGCCGGCCGCGACATCGTCGACGGCGACTGAGCCGACTCAGTTGAGGGACGGCATCGGCGTCCGCGCCGGGCAGGATGTGACCGGACAGCCCGGGCGGAGTCAGGCGCCGGCGTCGGATTCACGCCCCGTCATCGTCGCGTTCGGCGACAGCCTCACGGCCGGGTTCGGCGTGGCGCCCGAGTCGAGCTATCCCGCGCAGCTCCAGCAGCGGTTGGATGAGTCCGGCTACCGCGTGCGCATCTTGAACGCGGGCGTGAGCGGCGAAACCTCTGCGGGGGCCCTCCGCCGGGTCGAGTGGGTGCTGAAGGCCCGTCCACGACTCGTCATCGTGGAATTCGGCGGCAACGACGGATTGCGGGGGGTCGATCTTGCGCAGACGCGCGAGAACCTGGATGCGATGGTGGCGAGATTCAAGGCAGCGGGCGTCGGTGTGATTGTGGCGGGCATGAAGCTGCCGCCCAACTACGGAGCCGACTACACGGAGCGGTTTGTCCGCATGTACGGCGAGGTGGCCGCGGCCCATGGCGCGACGTTGATGCCCTTCTTCCTGGAGGGAGTGGCCGGACTCCCGTCCCTCAATCAGGCCGACGGGATTCATCCGACCGAGGCCGGCTATCGCATGATCGTCGAGAATGTCCTGAAGGTCCTCCAGCCCCAGTTAGACAGGGCGGTGGTCACTGGCAGCCCATGATGCGGGAATGAAGACAAAACCCGTTGGATCGGCGCGTTCCGCCGACCCCACGGGTTCAGAAAGGCAGAGCCAACGCTTACTGAGACTTCTTGAAGAAGGTATCGTACACGCCGTAGGCCAGAATCAAGGCGATCAGGGTGTAGTACATTCCTGAAATGCCGCTGTAGTCCGGAGGCTTGCCGGCCTCTACGTTGGCCAGCGCCAGCGACGCGCCTGTCAACACCGCCCCACCTGCTGCGACGACCCCCATTACCATACGCTTCATAAATAACCTCCTCCACTCAGCACAGGCGACCGGCCCCTTCGATCATCCGGCGCCGCAGAGGGGAAATTGTACTCGAATTCAGAAAAATGATGCAAGTGCGAAAGAAGTGGCCTGCCGCGGGCTTCCCCAGTAGAATCAGGTCGGTCGAGAGCGGAAAAGGAGCGAGACAGGCCCATGCACCAGTGGATCGGACTGTGGTTTCAATGGGTACATGATTGGGGCTATCCCGGCATCGTGATCTTGATGGCCATGGAAAGCTCCATCGTGCCGATCCCCAGCGAAGTGGTGATTCCCCCCGCCGCCTATTGGGCTGCCCAAGGGGAGATGAGCTTCTGGGGTGTGGTGCTCGCCGGGACGGTGGGCAGTTATATTGGGGCGGCCGCGACCTATTGGGTGTCCCGGTGGGTTGGGCGGCCTCTGCTCATGCGGTATGGGACATATGTCTTCTGTCCGGAAGACAAGGTCTTGCGTGCCGAACGGTGGCTGGCCCGATACGAGGCTGGAGGGGTCTTCTTCGCCAGGCTGGTGCCGGTCGTCCGGCATTTGATCGGGATCCCGGCCGGCCTGGTCCAGATGCCCTTCGGGCTCTATAGCGGGATGACGGTGGTGGGCGCCGGCCTCTGGTGCTGGGTCCTGGCCTGGTTCGGCGGGCAGCTCCTCGGCGATCGGCCCGAGCTGATCAGCGATCCCTCGCTCCTCGTGCAAGTCTTGCGCGAGCGGTCCTGGTTGGTCGGCGGCGGTGCGCTGGTGCTGTGCCTCCTGTATGTCCTTGTCATGCGGCTCACGGCCAAGGACGACTCGGCCGCCGGCTCGTTGACAAGCCCCACATCCCCTCGGTAGGCTCGCAACCCCTGTCTCGTGGGGGGCTGCGGATGCGCGTCCGATTCCGAGATTTCAATCCTCGATCCTTTTCCTTCCAGCGCGACCCGGTGCTGGTGTTGGAGGACTTCTGGTCGCCCGATGAGCTGATCCGCTGGCGAGCGGCGATGGCGCGTCCCGCGTGGCGGTCGCTCCACGAGCTTCCCGACGTCTGGAAGGCCTTTCCTGACTGCGGCAATTGGGAAAAGGCCGCGATCGAGCCGCCGGAAGTGTCCCTCCTGATGAGTCGTATCTCGCTCTCCTGCGTCGCGGAACATATCGAATCCTTCCCCGGCATCCGAGGGCGGCATGTGGCCTTCAGCTACTATTCATACGGCGCGGGCGATAGCCTCTCCACGCACGATGACACCGATGAAGCCTACGCGGCGCCCGGCGCGGTAAAGCCAGCGCGGCGTCTGGCGCTCGTCAGCTATTTCCATGAAAGATGGGAGACGGACTGGGGCGGCGAGCTGATCATTTACGACGGGAAGAAAGCCCCGGACGGCCGACTGAAGCTCAAACTGGCCCACTGCATCCTGCCCGAACCCGGCAGCCTGGTCATCTTCGCCGTGCCCAGGTTTCACCGCGTGGCGCGCGTCGATCAATTGGCCGGCGCCCACAAACGGCTCTCTATCGCCGGCTGGTTCATGACCGAACACTGACCCCGTACTTCCCTGTGTCGATTTAATCCGGAGAGGAAGAATTGGATTGATGCTGCGCGTCGGCTTACCGGCAGCGGCGCGGAGGACCCTGGGCGCCGACGGGGGTAAGCCACACATAGTCGGCGATGCCGTCTTTTACCAATTCGGCGACATCGGCCGGGCGTGTAGGATCGAACGAGGTGAGATAGACCGTCATCTGTCGGTCGGAGCCGGATTGCCGACGGGAGACGCGCTGGGGGATCGGGAGCTGATACTGAATGTGCCCGCCGCCGGTATAGCTCACGATCGGCCCGGCCCGCCGATCCGGCTGGGCCGCCAGGGCTTGCAGCGTATCGGTAATCCGCTTGGCCATGCTCTCGTCCCGAAAGATCGACGCTTCATACATCCGCTGATATTCCTCGTCCGAGAGCCCGCCGTGGCATTGGCGCACCTGCTGGACGATCACCTTGCGATAGGCGGGATCATCGACAAATGACTGATTCCACATGCCCCACCGGCCCATCTCGGGCACATGAAGAGCTTGCGAGAGACCCTGCTTCGCGACCTGCCGGACCAACGTGCGGGGCGGATTGAGCGCCGTGACGCTCAAGCGGTGCGTGCGGGCAAAGGCGATCAGGGGTTCATAGTCCGAGAAGGCGCCTCCCCAGTTATCCTGCCACCGCGCGTTCACGAGGAATTGCTCAACCGGCGTCTCAGGGCGGGAGAGATATTGCGTCAGCCCCGCCTGCCCATCCCAGCCGAACATCTCCAGCGCCAGGATCGGATGCCGGTTGCGGTTCAGGAGTCCTTCAAGGACCCGCACGGCAGCTTGAATATGCGCGCCGTTGCGATGCTCCTCGCCGAGATAGATCACGTCTTGGGCGGCGACCTCCAACATCCACTCGGGAAAGGAGATCGCGTGGCCGGTCCTCGTGTCGATGATCTGGCCGACGGCGTAGAGCGCGCCGTCAAGGCGTGTTGTCGAAAGGGAGGAGGTCTCGAGGCTCGAGGCGCAGGCCATGCTGCCGACGCTGAGGCAGGCGAGCATCGCCGCACAGAGGCGGAACCGGGTCACTCGAATCCATTCGAATCGGCGGTGAGGGGTGGGCATCCTTGCGGCTGAGTAACTACCACAGCCGGTGAGAGAGGGCAAGCTGATCTTGACGGAGTTTATGACGGGCCGCTATTGTGCCACCCTCTTTCCGAGAGATTCGACTCGCTTGACATGGTGGACGAGCCCAACCAGGCCCGAGCATTTCGCGACCGCTTGAAGCGGCTGCGCCGCGCCAGGCCCGACCAATGGGAATCTTCTCGACGGCTCTTGAGCGATTCGACGATGGCAACGACCGTCACCCGGCTCGCCGACGCGATTCGCGGTTCGAACCTGCCTGACGCCATTCGTCAGTCCCTGCTTGCCTCGCTCCTGGCTCATGGAAATCAGTCCGTAGCCGTGTCGGCGCATTCGACGCTTTCAGAGTTGACTGGGCTGCCCCCATCCAAGGCCCTGCGCGCGCTCTGCCTGGAGTTCGGGTTATTGGATGAGTCGGCTGATGACGATCCGGACCGAGACTGGACCCCGGAACGGCTCGAAGACTTTCTGCGCCGGCATCACAATCCCTACGATCTTCTGCGTGACGTTCAACAGCCGTCGTTGCTGGATCTTGGCGCGGGCGACCTGTCGTTTCTGGCCGAAGTCGCCGAAGCCTATCGGCCCGCGAGCCTGGCGGGGACGCCGGATCTGCCGGCCCTGACCCTTCACGGCGTCGATCGTATTCGCCCGGGCTCTCGACTCGGGGTCCGCTACCAGCCTGCCCCTGCTCACCTCGCGCGTTTGTCGGGCGGCCTGGCCGCCGGTCTCCGGTTCAAATACTGGGGCGATCACGATCTCTGCGCGCTGGACCGGTTGGGGCGTCAGGTCTTATCACGCTATACGATCGTCACCTGCCATGCCCCCGCCTCGCCGACCTTTGCCTACGAACCCAGCCGGCTCTCGCCGGCCGCCATTGAGGCGCACTTGCGCGCGACCAGGGGACCCTCGCAACGTGTCCGTGAGGGGGATGAAGAGGCCTTGGCTGTGCAGGAAGGCGGCCGTTCCTTGATGTTCCCACCCTGGAAGTTTGAGATTCGCGGGCCTGTGGCCTTGCTGAACGTCGTCGCTCAGCGAGGCCGAATCGGGATCCTCTCCTGCGTGGATGGGGACGTATTTTGGGAAGTCCTCGCGCAACTGGTGGAGGTTCCCGCGCTCCACAGCTGTTCGACGGTCTTCACGCCGGCCATCCTGTCCCGCCACCTCGGAGCGTTGTCCCAGCGCCTCCTCCAGTTGGCGCGAGAGGATCGACTGATGCTGGGGGAGCACATCGAGTTGCGCAAGGCGCTGCCAACTCCGGCGAGCCCATCGCATCCTCCCCTTTCCTCATCCCTCCGCTTTCGCTACATCGAAGTGCGGCGGGGGGCGTTCTTTCCCAACATGCCGGCCAGCCAAACGGCTCGGCTCTTTCCCCAGCTCACCGCCGAAACGACTCCCTGGATGCTGACCCTCGTGCCGGATGGTCCTGCTCGGTTAGGCTGAATTCGTTGACGGTCTTCAGACCCACTGCTAGACTTTTTCCAATAGCGCTCATCCGTCTTCCTCTTTTAACTTCGCGGGGTTAGAGAGCTTTCTTATGGATGCTGTGAGAAAAGTACAGTCGATCCGGGACAATATCGAACGGGTCATCAAGGGCAAGGCCGAAGTGATCGAACTTACGGTCGTTTGCCTTCTGGCCCGGGGGCATCTCTTGATCGAAGACGTGCCGGGGGTTGGGAAAACCACGCTGGCGCACAGTTTGGCCCGTTCCATCGATTGCTCCTTTAAGCGGATTCAGTTCACGAGCGACTTGCTCCCTTCCGATATCCTGGGCGTGTCGATTTTCAATCGGCAAAAACAAGGATTCGAGTTTATGCCCGGGCCGATCTTTGCCAACATCGTGCTGGCCGATGAAATCAACCGGACCACGCCGAAGACCCAAAGCTGCCTCCTGGAGGCGATGAACGAATCCCAGGTCTCGGTGGACAGCCAGACGCACGAACTGCGTCAGCCCTTCATGGTCATCGCCACGCAGAATCCATCCGAACACCATGGTACCTTCGCCCTGCCGGAATCCCAGTTGGATCGCTTCCTGATGCGGGTGCGGCTCGGCTATCCGGAGCTGAGCGAAGAGAAGAAAATCTTGGAACGGCCACAGGCCTTCCACCCGGCCGAGGAGTTGACCCCGGTCCTGTCCGCACAGGAGGTGTTGGACCTCCAGCGCGTGGTGGAAGAGGTGAAGTTGGACGAGAGTCTGCTGGATTATCTCTTGGCGATCGTCACCGCGACGCGGCAATCGGAATGGCTGTCGCTGGGCGTGAGCACGCGCGGAGCCATGGCCTTGACCAAGGCGGCGAAGGGGTTGGCCATGGTGCGGGGACGGGACTATTGCATCCCCGACGACATCAAGGAATTGGCGCCGATCGTCCTCTCCCACCGCGTCATGCCGTCTGGCCAGCAGGGCGTCAGCCAGGGCTTCGAAGAGGCCGAGCGCGTCATTCACGATATTCTTGATAGCGTGCCCGTCCCCGTCTAACAGGATGCTGAAAAAGTCCGCCTATTGGGACACGCTGAAGTATGAACGATGAGCGATGAACGTGAAACGTGGGACGATTGAGGGTAGAGGCCCGAGGCAGTTGCCTCAAACCTCAAGCCATTCCGCGTCATCGTTCAGAGTTTACATGCCCGCTCGCTGCGGCCCGGGTACCCGCCAGGCGGGTGCGACGGCCTTTTTGAGCATCCTGCCCGGCCTTTCGTGGCAGCTAACTTCTGTACGCGTTACTTGCGGGAAGGGCTAGAGAAGAGTCCTTTCCGCTCTCGCTAGGCAACCCAGAGGCCGATCGCCGTGTCGTCTCCGACGTCGTCCCAGCGCGTCCCCCGGCTTCGCCGACTCATCCGCTGGGTTTACCGCAATCGCTCGATCCGCCTCACGCCGGAGGGGGTGCGGTTCCTGCTCTTCTCCGCGGCCGTCGGGCTGGCGGCCATCAATACCGGCAACAATCTCCTCTACCTGTTGCTGGCCATGATGCTCAGTCTGATCATCGTGTCGGGCATTCTCTCGGAACAGTGCGTCAAACAGCTGATCTTGCGCCGCCGCCTGCCCGCGCACGTCTTTGCGGGCGAGCCGACGACGCTGACCCTCTCGATCACCAATCAGAAACGGGCGCTGTCGTCGTTTTCGTTGCGAGTGCTGGATGTGGTGGGCGGCGTCGCCGTCGATCGAGGCATCCACGTGCTGCACTTGCCCAATCGGGCCACCGTGGCGCATCCCTATCCGGTGCTGATGACCCAGCGAGGCCGGCATCGCATCGACGGTGTCAAGCTCCAAACCCGGTTTCCCTTCGGCATTTTCGTCAAGGCGGTCACGATGCCGCTCGAATCCGACGTCATCGTGTATCCGGAATGCAAACCGCTGCCCCCGATGCTGGCCCAGGAGTTCGTCGCCGCCGGGTCGAATCGCTCGGTCCCTCGCCGCGGCCAGGGTCCCGACCTGTACAATCTGCGTCTCTATCAGACCGGCGACGATTCGCGCATGATCCATTGGATGAGCACGGCGCGCACGTCCAGGCTGATCGTGCGGGAAACCGAAGCGGAGGATCAGCGACGGGTGCGGTTGGAACTGCCGACGCACCTCCCGGGTGAAGAGCCCCAGGCTTTCGAACGGGCGGTCTCGCTGACGGCGTCACTCGCGTCCTGGTTCTGCGAACGAGGCTACACCGTGCGCGCGGTCATCGGCCGTCACGACGTGCCGGCGGGCGTAGGCCGCCCGCAGCTCTACCGGATTCTCCGTCGTCTGGCGCTCTGCGAGCTGGATGCCTCGGGCCTGCCGCAGAGCGAGAAGGCGCGCACGGGTCCGGCGCGTCGCCAGCCGGGAGAAGAGCTGTCCATCCTGATTTGGCCCAAGCCCTGTCCCCTCTCGGCGATCCCGAAGGGGTGCGAGCGCGTGCTCTTCGCCACGGAAGTGCTATGAGCCTGGAACAGTCCTTTCGCCTCAGCTCGCTGCTGTTAGCCGCCATCGGCTTTGTGGGGCTCTGCCTGACGGGGGAATTGCCGTGGATGCTTATCGCTCTCGGCATGCTGGGACTGGCCCTGCCGGCGGTGGCGCTCGTTGGCGTGCCGACGGAACGATATCTGGCGGACATTTCGCGAGACACCTGGCACATCCTGAACCTGGCCGCGTTGGCCGGCTTCATCATCGATCTGCTCTGGATTTCCCAAGATCTGCTGCCGGCCGGCGTGCATTTTCTGGTGCTGCTGCTCGTCAGTAAGTTGCTCACGCTGCGGCAACGAGCGGACTATCTCCAGCTCTATGTCGTGAGCCTGATGTCGGTGCTCTCCGCGGCGGCGATGACGGTGGAGCTCTGGTACGCCACGGTCTTCATCGCCTATCTCCTGGCCGCCGTGTGGACGCTCCTGCTCTTCCACCTGCGGCAGGAGGCCGACGAGGTCAGACATCTCGGAGCGGCGGCGAGCGGCCGGCCGGCGGCCATCGGCCTGCGGATCATCTCCGCGCGCTTCTTCTGGGTGACCAACGGCGTCGCGCTCTCCGCCTTCTGCCTGACGGTGGCGATTTTTTTTCTGATGCCGAGAATCGGCGCCGGGTTCTTCCAGAAGAGTCGGGGCGAAGCGATGCGGACGTCCGGCTTCTCGGAGCACGTGGATCTCGGCGTCATCGGGGCTGTGAAGCAGGATCAAAGCCTGGTCATGCGCGTGGAGTTCCCCGAGGTGCGGGGCGTCCTCAGCGAACGGGTCTATTTCCGCGGTACGGCCTTCGACCGGTACGACGGGCATGCCTGGGTCAATACCCGCCTGCATCGCCGGAGCCTGTTGCGGTCCGACGATGGGGCCTTTCAGGCCAGCACGGAGCCCCTCCTCGCGCCGACGGGGTTGCGGCAAGATATTTTGCTCGAATCGTTGGACGTGCCGGTCTTGTTCGGCATCACCGGCGTGGAACTGATCAAGGGCGAGTTCCCGGTGGTGCAGATGGATGCCTTGGGTAGTCTCTATCTGCCCTATGCGCCCTCGGGCCGGTTTCAATACACGGTCTACTCGTCTCCAGGCCGCTTGCAACGGGAGGAGCGGACGGTCGCGTCGTTCCACTATCCGACCTCGATCACGGGTCCCTTCCTTCAGCTGCCGAACATGGCCGCGCGCGTCGGTGACCTGGCGCGGGAGGTGACCGCTCGCGCCGGCACGCCCTACGAGCAGGTGCTGGCAATCGAGCAACATCTCCGGCAGCACTATCAATACAGCCTGGATGTCGGCCAAGCCCCGCCGATCAATCCCGTGGAAGAATTTCTCTTTACCCGCAAGACCGGCTACTGCGAGCACTATGCCACGGCCATGGTCGTGATGCTCCGGACACTCGGCATCCCGGCGCGGCTCGTGACCGGCTACCTGCCCGGCGAGTGGAACGAGTATGGCAACTACTATGTGATCCGCCAGCGGGACGCGCATGCCTGGGTGGAAGTGTATTTTCCTCGAAGCGGCTGGGTAACGTTCGATCCCACGCCGAACGTCGTTGCGCCTCCGGCCGACCCCGTCTGGACGCGCGTCGGCAGCGCTCTCGACTCCATGCGGCTCAAGTGGGACCGCGTGGTTATTCGCTACAGCTTCCAGGACCAGTTGTCGGTGGCCCAAGGCATCCGGCAACGTGGCGACTCTGTTCGGACCGAAGTCGCGACATGGGTGGCCATGGCGCGGTATCGGTATCACGACGGCCTGCGCCGGATTCAGGCCTGGGGAAAGCAAGCGCCGTGGAGCGTCGGCGCCGTGGCGCTCGGCGGGCTGGCGGTGCTCATGGCGGCCCTCACTCTTGCGCGCAGTCTTCGTCTGCGGCTGCTGGTGGGTGCGGGAGGGCCGGACTCGGCGCAGCGGCGCGCCGCCCATCAACGGGAAGCCAGCCGCCTGTACGAGACGATGCTCCACCGGTTAGAGCGCGCCGGAATCGTCAAGCCCCAGAGCGCGGGCCCTATCGAATTCTCCAAGCGCGTCGCCGGTCTTCGGACGAATGCCTCCGACTCGGTGATATGGTTGACCGACCTCTACTGCCGCATTCGGTTCGGTTCCGACTGCTTGACCGCAGCGGACCTCCGGCGCGCGGAAGAACAGCTTCAGACCCTGCAGACCGTTCTCCGCACCTAGCCCACATTATTCATGACCGCTCCTACTGCAGCCGCCGATTCGCCGCTCCGACAAGCTGACAGGCCCACTTAGAAGTCTGTCAGCTGGGCAGGCTCGCCCCTCGTGGCCTCAACGTACTGTTCAGGGACTGGCTCCGTCGTCCGCGACGGTGCCTGTCCCGGTTCGGACGGGGACAGACACCACGCGCAGACGCGGCGAAGGGTGTCAGTCCCCGGGCTCCGCGTGCCCGTCTCGCGCTTGCGCGCCGGGGTGCGACAGCGGGCAGGCGCGTGGCGACTCCGCGATTTCTCGACGAATCGTCATGAATAATGCGGGCTCGCACCGTCGGCCTTCCTCCCACCCGCACCCGCTTTACATCTGCGTCGACAGGGGCCTATCCTTGATGGCCTATGGGGATCGCTCCATGAATCGAGCAGAACGGCGCCAACTCGAGAAACGAGGCGGGAACGTGCCGGGAGTCGCCCTGCCCTCCGCCATGAGGGCCCAGCTCCGTGCGGCCATGGCTCTGCAGCAGGCGGGACAGCTCGATCAAGCGGATGCCTGCTATCAGCAGATCTTGCAACAGGAACCACATTGCGCCGAGGCCTGGCATCTGACCGGTCTGGTGGCGTACCGTGCGGGCGATCTGGCCCGTGCGGCTGACTGTCTCGGTCGGGCGATTCAGGAAGATCCCACCCAATCGACCTATTGTTTCAACCTCGGGCTGGTCTTGCATAAAACAGGACGGCTGGATGAGGCAGTCCACTCCTACCAGCAGGCGCTGGCGTTGCGGCCGCGGTATCCCGAAGCCTGCGCCAACCTCGGGCACGTCCGATTGGAGCAAGGGCGGTATCGCGACGCGGAGGCGGCTTACCGACAGGCGCTGGCCATGCAGCCGGGCACGGCGGAGGGTTTCAACAACCTCGGTGTGGCGCTGAAGGAACAGGGGCAATGGGCGGAGGCGGAAGCGGCCTACCGACAGGCTCTGGGCATCAATGCGCGCCACCCCGAAGCGCAGTGTAATCTGGGCGCTCTGTTCTTGGAACAGGGGCGACTGTCTGAAGCCGTCGAGGCCTTCGAGACCGCGCTCCAGCTGAAGCCCGGCTATGTCAATGCGCAGTACCAGCTCGGCATTGCGCGGCTGTGGGCCGGAGATCGGGACCGGGCCCTGGCCTGCTTTCGACAGACCGCGGCGATGAAGCAGGACCATCGAAAGCCGGTGGGGCCGATGACCCTGTCGGCCTCGCGGTTGAAGCACGACGCGGAGCAGATCGAATACTTGCGCGGCCTCGGTCTGCTCGCCGAAGAGGCCCGTCCCTATGGGGCGGCCCTCACTGCCCTCCGCCGCCATCCGGCCTTCAACAACCGAGAGACTCGGCGCTTGTCCCTTTCGGCAGGTGAAACGGCCGCGATTGCACCCTCGTTCAATCGAATACTCAATTGGGGCGAGGGCGAGGCCTTGGTGGATGGCGCATTGAATCCCGCTCTTGATGTGGCCGCGATCGAGGAAGATTACTGGGCGCATGCGCCGGGGATCACCCATGTGGATGGATTGCTCAAGCCGGAGGCGCTGGCGCAGCTCCAGCGGTGGTGTTGGGAAGCGACGATCTGGAAGCGGGAATACGAGAATGGGTACCTGGGCGCGTTTCTGGGAGACGGATTCGCCTGTCCGCTGCTGCTTCAAATCTCCGAGGAGCTACGGGTGCGATTCCCGGCGATGTTCCGAGGCCACCGGTTGACGCAGGCCTGGGCCTTCAAACAGGACAGTGAACGGACAGGGCTCAATCTGCACGCCGATGCGGCGGCGGTGAACGTAAATTTTTGGATCACACCGGATGAGGCCAACCTCGATCCTGAGCATGGCGGGCTGGTGGTGTGGGACAAGGAAGCGCCAAGAGAGTGGAACTTCAAGGAATATAACAGCAGCCGCAGCGAGCCCAAGGTGCGGGTGTTTCTCCGAGAATCCGGAGCCAAGCCGGTCACGATCCCCTACCGGGCCAACCGCGCGGTCATCTTCAACTCCGACCTCTTCCACGAAACCGACCGCTTGAGCTTTCGCGACGACTATCGGAGTCGCCGCATCAACATCACCCTCCTGTATGGACGGCGGGGCGGCTAGCGGGGCGGCACAGCGCCGGTTGGATTGCGCGTCTCGGCCTGCCCTCCTTGGCCCATGATGCCATCACAGTAGTCCGACAAGTCGACATTCCCGCCCGTCACAATCACTCCGACCCGCCGGCCCTGAAGCGCGGGCTCCCCGCGAAGCAAGGGCGCCAACGCGACGGCGCTGGACGGCTCGATCACGATCTTGAGCCGCTCGAAGGCGAATCGCATGGCCGCCACGATCTCAGGTTCCTCTACCGGAAAGACCGACTCCAGATGCCGCCGGAGAATTGGAAGGGTGACGTCGCCCACCGACGTTCGCAAGCCATCCGCGATCGTGTGCGGGGCCGGCATCGGGACGATACGATTCTCGCGGATGGACTGCATCGCGTCCAGCGCGCCCGTCGGTTCGCAGGCAAACAGTTGCAGAGTGGGCCGCAACGCGTGGGCCGCAAGAGATGCGCCCGAGAGGAGGCCGCCCCCGCCGATGGGCGCGAGGATCGCGTCCAAATCCGGCACGGTTTCCAGCAGCTCGAGTGCGGCCGTTCCCTGTCCGGCGATGACTGCGGGATCGTTGAAGGCGTGCACAGGGGTCGCCGGCAGCTCCTCGCTCAACCGTCGGACCAGCGTCTCGGCCTCCGCGCGGGTCTGCGCCTCATGGATCACCGCCCCGTACTGTCCCACGGCTCGACGTTTCAGTCCATTGATCGGATGATGCATGACGATGTGCGCCGTGAGGCCATGGAGGCGGCAGGCGAGCGCGAGTCCCTGGGCATGGTTGCCGGAGGAAAGCGTGATGGTCCGGCTCACAGGGCCCTGCTCCAGTCGGGTCGCCACGGCGTTGTACGCGCCGCGGAACTTGAAGGCTCCCACCCGCTGAAAGTTCTCGCACTTGAGCGAGACGTGGGCGCCGGAAATTCGATCGAGCTGCGTCGAGGTCAAGACGGGCGTGCGATGCGCCACGCCTTGCAGCCTTGCGGCGGCGCGCTGGACGTCCTCAAAGGTCACGAGGTCCATGAGGCCTTGGGTCGTGCCTATGTTCGGGTGAAGGCTTCCAGCGTGAAGTATTTGGGGAGCAAGACCGGCACGACCAGGCCGATCGGATCGCCGCGCTTGATGGTCGTCGGCTTCTCCAGTTGCAGTAGAAAATTGGTGGTAAAGGCGTCGTAGTCCGTGAGCGAGGGATGCTCGTTGGGCGTCCGCTTGTACTCCTGGGTCTTGATACCTTCCCAGATGCGAAAGGTGCGGTCCGGAAAGTGGTAGAAGGCGTTCGGGAGATCCTTCATCATCAAACCCACCTGCTGGGGATAATACATGCGAATGCCGCAGCAGAGTTTCGGATAGCCGCTGTTCAAGAGAATGTCGACATAATGGCCGGAAAAGGACTTGTAACCGAGCAGGCGGTCCTCCGGCGCAATCGGAGGCGCTTGCCACTTGAATCCGTCGGCCGTGCGGCGGAGCTTGCAATCCACCGGCGATCGAATGAGCCAGCCATACTGGCCGACGGTGCGGACCGGTCCGCAGTCATCCGGGATGACCTTGTATCCCTCGACGGCCAGCTGCCGCTGCTGGTCGAGTTCCATTTGGGACATCAGGGGACGGTGGGGATGGAAGTCGAGCTTCAGCCGTTCCGGGGGAAAGGCTGTCGCATACTCTTTCTCCCAGTAGATGACGAATTTCTCGTCGATGGAGAACTCGGCTGCAGTCGGGTCCGGCATGCGGGAAGTGTATACACACCCGGAGCCCGAAAGAAAAGGTCTGTGACCCGAAGGGAGTCGACCCAACTCGTTCGAAATGCCGGGAGGGAAGCGCCTGAGGAGTTGAAACTGGAGCGGGAAACGGGATTTGAACCGCGCTCCCTCGCCAGCTCAACCCTGTAGCCTGTTTCGCTGGCTCTTGCTGAGGGGGCCTGTTCCGGCCGGCTCACCAACTCGCCGGCGTCCGTAGGCGCGACGCTCGTTATTCCTCGCGTCACGGACCCCCTCGCACGCTCCCCACGAAGGGGGCGTACCCCCTTCGTGTCCCCCGGTCGCGGGTTCAACTTTTTATGTGGGGCTCTTGCGCTCTCAGGAAAAGGAATGGAGCGGGAAACGGGATTTGAACCCGCGACCCTCGCCTTGGCAAGGCGATGCTCTACCACTGAGCTATTCCCGCTCGCAGACGACGCTAGTGGCATCGTAGACAGTTGGCGGAGACCTGTCAAGAGTTTCAGGAACTGTGCGGCTGAAGTTCCTCCCATGATAATCGTTGAAACTACTTAGGTTAAGTGAAAAAACTAGGGCTCCGGATCGGCGGAGGCACAACTTCTTCCAGCGTAACCAGAATGCCGAGACGTTACCCCATGGTTACGCCACGATCGTTAAATGTAACTAATTGATTTATTTATTGTTTTTGTAATTTTAACAAGAGAGAAATCAAGATAATGTGATGAGACTGTAACGTCGCCATCTTTCGGCCAGTTTTCCTGTTCGAATTCTCACGATCATGTTTTGAAAAAATATGTATGACTATCAGTAACTTATGAAATTAATTGATGCTGGAGATACTTGTGCAGCTTTAAAGGTTTTTCGGGTTTCATTATTGCTTATTCTTTGTTCGTTTCTATTGGGCGATGTACGTCTTTATTCATGGCTTTCTTGGTAGATCAACAGAGTTTTTATAAGTTTTTCAATATGTTGCAAGGAAAGTCTTCGGCGAGAAAGGTCCAAAAGGAGGTGATTGAATCACTTTCCGTGGTTCAAGCGTTTGAAGTGTGCTCATTGGCTGGTAGGAGCCAGCCTTTAACGTAGGAGGTGCGAGCGATGTTTTTATCGAGACGGCAATTTTTAAAGGTCTCGGCCGGGACGGTCGCC